>NZ_JBMKHS010000005.1:0-212652 GCF_049238105.1 Enterobacter cloacae complex sp. IR5418
AAGATGCGTGATCTGATCCTTCAACTCAGCAAAAGTTCGATTTATTCAACAAAGTCGGTGTTTATCCGTACCAGCCAGGATTATCTGGTGAATAAGGCGGGCAGACACTTTTCGATCGTGCCGGGGATGATAGCGACGGTGGATATTAAGACCGGGGAGAAAACGGTGCTGGATTATATGATCAAGCTGTTTAACCGGGCGAAGGAGGCGCTGCGGGAGCGGTAGTCAAACGCCGGGTGGCGGCTACGCCTTACCCGGCCTACTTCTGAGAGCTGACGCTGCTGTATCAGGTTACAGCGATATCTTCAAACGTCGAACCGCTTCTTTAAGCTGCTCATCCGTTGGAGTAACGAAAGACATGCGCAGCGTGGTGTGGTCCGGCTCGTTGCAGTAGAAGAACTCACCCGGCACAAACACCACGCCGTTGCTCAACGTTTTTTCCAGCCATTTTGTCGTATTGATGCCGTTGTTCATTTTCGCCCACAGGAACATGCCGCCCTTTGGCTTGTGGAACGACATCACATCGCCCAGCTCGGCTTCCAGTTCCGTTGCGAACGTCTGGTATTTCTGGCGATAGGCTTCGCGGATCATTTTAATCTGATTCGCCAGACGACCGGTTTTCAGATACTCGTACGTCATTAACTGCGACAGCGTGCTGGTGTGCAGATCGGTGGTTTGCTTGAGGTTCACCACCGCGCGCTTCAGCCACTCCGGCACCAGCACCCAGCCCACGCGGGTGCCCGGCGCAAGGATTTTAGAGAAGGTGGAGGTGTAGACCACGTTATCCTCATTGCCGATATCTTTGGCATGGGCAATCAGCGGGCGGAACACTTCATCGGTGTAGTTAATTTCGCTGTACGGGTCGTCTTCGATAATCACGAAGTCATGGCGCTTCGATAATTCCACCAGCTGTTTACGACGCGCTTCGGAGAGCGTCACGCCGCCCGGGTTACCAAAGGTTGGCACGATATAAACCGCTTTGATGGTTTTGGTTGCCACCAGCGCTTCAAGTTCATCTACCTTCATGCCGTCGCCGTCGGTGCCGACGGATTCAAAATTCGCCTGCGCCAGGCCAAAGACCTGCAACGCGGCGAGATAGGTAGGACGCTCAACGACGACCGTATCGCCCGGGTTGATTAATGCCCGCGCCAGCACATCCAGAGACTGTTGAGAGCCGGAAGTAATGACCACGTCATCGGCTTTACAGGCGATGCCGCGACCTTCACAGATGCGTTGGATCTCTTCGCGCAGCCCCGGCACGCCTTCCGTCAGGCCGTACTGGAACGCTTCGCCAAAATGCTGAGACAGCACGGCATCAGCGGCGATTTTTAATCCTTCGTGATCGAACAGGTCCGGGTTTGGAATACCGCCACCCAGCGAAATCACGCCCGCCATTTTGCTATGTTTTAATAATTCACGGATGGCAGACGATTGCAGGCCCTGCGCGCTGCTGGCGAGTTTGTTTGCAGACATTCTTTGCGTACCTTCTTTTTTTATATTGTGCCCAATCTTAGCAGAATATGGGCAATAAATTCCGTTAGCTTAGGCAGCGGACGCAAATCCTGACGCCACAATAAATGCACCGGCCTCGGTGCCGGGGTGAACGGCTCCAGCACCCGTATCAGCCTGCCGCTTGCCAGCTCTTCCGCTACCAGCACTTCCGGTTGCAGCAAGAGTCCTGCCCCGGCGCGCGCCGCCATGCGTAAGCCGTAGCCGTCATTGCATCGTAAGACGGCATCACGCTTCCAGCGCACCTCGCCTTCCACTCCCGGCAGCCGCCACTCGTTACGCGCCGTCCATACCGTGTGCGACAGACACAGGTGATCCACCAGGTCGGCTGGCGTTTGCGGCGTACCGTGACGCGCCAGATAATCCGGCGCGGCGCAGATCACCATGTTGTAGGGGCACAGGTATTTCGCCACCAGATCCTCATGACGGATCTCACCGATGCGAATGGCCAGATCGACCCCTTCCTCAACAAGATCCACCATTCGGTTGGTGAGATCCAGTTCGATGCGTACTTCCGGGTAGTGCTGCAAAAACGTGGCCGTCAGAGGCGCGATAACGCAGCCGCCAAACGAGGTGGGCGCCGTCACGCGCAGGGTGCCAGCAGGCGTGGCGCGCAGGCGCTCCACCGCGCGTTCCGCAATCGAGACCTGCTCCAGCACGCGCCTGGCCTCTTCGAAATAAACGCGTCCGGCATCTGTCAGGCTCTGGCGACGGGTATTGCGCTCCAGCAGCCGCGTGCCAAGCTGCGACTCCAGCAGCGCAATATACTTTCCGACCATCACCGCCGACATCTCCAGCCGGGCCGCCGCGCCGGTAAAGCTGCCGCTTTCCACCACCGCGATGAACGTCTCCATCCCGCGAAGCTTATCCATATTACAAACCTCTGGTTAGCAATCATCTAACATTTGCCCAGTTTATCTGAATTTTTATTTATTAAAGAATGAAGGCTCACAACATAAGGAGTCTGCTATGAAAATCGTGATTATTGGTGCCAGCGGTACGGTCGGTCGTGCAGTAACGGAAGAGCTAAGCCGTCGCCACGAGGTGATCCGCGTGGGTCGCACGCAGGGTGACTATCAGGTGGATATCACCTCGCAGGCGAGCGTACAGGCGCTGTTTGAGAAAATCGGCCCGGTAGATGCGATCGTCTCCGCCAGCGGAGGGGTGCACTTTGGCCCGCTTGCAACCATGACCGACGGCGAGTTCAACCAGGGTTTGCAGGATAAGCTACTGGGGCAGGTGCGTCTGGCGCTGACCGGCCAGCGCTACCTGAACGAAGGCGGCTCGATTACGCTGATAAGCGGCATTGTGGCGCACGAGCCGATTGCTCAGGGGGTCAATGCCACTACGGTGAATGCGGCGCTGGAAGGGTTTGTGCGCGCCGCGGCCTGTGAACTGCCGCGCGGTATTCGCATTAATCTGATCAGCCCGACGGTGCTGACGGAATCTGTCGACGCCTACGATGGTTTCTTCCCCGGCTTTGAAAGCGTCCCCGCCGCGACCGTTGCGCAGGCCTACCGCCGCAGCGTGGAAGGGGTGCAGAGCGGGCGGGTGTATAAGGTGGGTTATTAAACCCTACGGGCGGCGAGTATATGGCATTGCCGGGTGGCGCTGCGCTTACCCGGCCTACGATTTGAGGTTTTTTGTAGGCCGGGTAAGGCGAAGCCGTCACCCGGCTCGCTTTTACCCCACCGTACCCCAGACCAGATTTCCCTTATGGAACGTCGCGGTGCGCGGTGAAATACGCGCCACGGCCTCGGCGGAACAGGAGGCGTCTACCAGCACAAAGCTGGCGTCGTCCTGCGCTTTCGGCCACACGCGTTCACCTTTATCGTTCAGCGGCAGCACGTCGCCGGTGGCGATGCCCAACGCGCGCGAAAGCGTCTGCTCGTTCGGGCGAATATAGAGCTGGGCGTAAAGATTGGCTTTTTCCAGCATGTCCCCCAGACCGTACGGCGACCAGTGGTCGATCACGCTGTCGGTGCCCGTCATCACAAACACGCCCTTTTCACGGAGTTGCTTCAGCGGCATGTGCAGGGTGCCAATCGGCACGGTGGAAGCGATCGTCACCTGCTGCGCCGCCATGCGGGTGGCGATCTCATCCACCTGCTGTTCGTTGAGTGTTGCCAGGGCGAAGGCGTGGCTGATGGTCAGCTTGCCCTTCAGCGCCGGGGTTTTCTCCACGGTTTCCACCATGTAGTTCACCGCCGCCACGCCCGCCGGACTGGTTTCGTGCAGGTGAATGTCCACCCCTTTGTCGTAATCCAGCGCAATCTGGAACATGGTGTCGAGGGATTTTTCCATCGCGCCGTCGACGCTGGTCGGGTCCAGCCCGCCCACGTAGTGCGCCCCGGCCTGCATCGCCTCGCGTATCAGCTTTTCAGCGTTGGACAGCAGCAGGCCGTGCTGCGGGAAGGCAACAATTTCACAGTCAAAACCTGGCTTACGGCGCGCCAGTACCGCCTGCAAATTTTCCAGGTTTTTCAGGCCGGAAACCGGCTCTATGTTGCAGTGGCTGCGGGCAATGGTGGAGCCTTTGGACTGGATCAGGTCGATCAGCTTTTCGGCGCGTTCTTGCGTGTAGGGCTGTAATTCCGGCAGCAGCTTCTGCTCCAGGCGGATCATGTCCTGAATGGTGGTGCCCGCCGGACGGTTGAGCGACCGCCATGGACCGCCATAGAAGGTTTTATCCAGATGGATGTGCATGTCGCGCATCGCCGGAAGCATCAGCTTTTTACCCGCGTCGAAGTGCGGCAGGGTCGCGTCGGCATGGCTGTTGTTATCGCGCAGGGCGACGATCTTTCCGTCTTTAATCTCCAGCGTTTTCAGCTCGGTGCGGGTACTCGTCGCCACGCTGCCGTCGACGTTAAACCCGGCCTCCAGCAGCACGTTGTCGAGATAGTAATGTTTTGCGGTGATGTTCATCGGTTTACCCGTCTCGCAGGTTGCCTTTGCGGTATCCGCAGCATACGCGACGGAACCCGTGACGCCAAACAGCGCGCAGGCGGTAACCATTTTGCCGCTCTGGCTGATAAACTCGCGGCGGCTTTTATTCTCACTCATCTTATCTTCCTTCATTAACAATGTGGGTGCCGTTTTCGCCACGCAGCGCGGCGGGCAGGCAGTCCGGCGCGGTGATGATCACGCGCTTGCCGCCGTGGTGTAAAAACTCCAGCGAGGCGACGATTTTGGGTAACATGCTGCCCGCCGGGAAGTGGCCTTCGTCCATGTAGCACGTCATTTGCGCCACGTTCACGGTGTCCAGCGCCTGCTGGTTTGGCTTGCCGAAGTTAATGCACACTTTCTCCACGCCGGTGGTGATCACCAGCACGTCGGCGCCGATCTCACGCGCCAGCAGCGCGGTGGAGAGATCTTTATCAATCACCGCGTCCACGCTCTGATAATCCCCCTGTTCACTGCGCACCACGGGAATGCCTCCGCCGCCCGCGCCGATCACCACAAACCCTTTCTGCGTCAGCGCCTTGATCGCATCCGCCTCAACGATGCGCCGCGGCTGCGGTGAGGCCACCACGCGACGATAGCCCCGGCCTGAATCCTCAACAAAATGCCAGTCCGGGTGTGCGAGTTGCAGTTCATCGCGCTGTGCCTCGCTGAAGAACGCGCCGATCGGTTTCGTCGGGTGCGTAAAGCCAGGATCGTTTTTATCCACCTCCACCTGGGTGACGACCGTGACCGCTTTCTGCTCCCCGCGCGCCGCCAGACGGTTGTTAAGCGCCTGCTGGATCAGGTAGCCGATGCCGCCCTGGGTGTCCGCCACGCAGTTCGCCAGCGGGGTCAGCGGCAGCCCTTCCCGCTCGTGGGCGATCTCGGCGCGGCGCAGATCCAGCCCCACCTGTGGGCCGTTACCGTGGGTAAGCACGATGTCATAGTCCGAGGCCAGCATTTCGAGCACTGACTCTGCCACCGCTTTCACCGCCTGCGCCTGATGTTCAACCGACTGGCTGGCGTTGTCTTTGATAATGCTGTTGCCGCCGATGGCGACGACCATAAGCTCTTTCATACGTTTTCCTTCGCAATGGTGCGGTATGTTCCCCTCACCCTAACCCTCTCCCCAAAGGGGAGAGGGGACGATTACACCCTCTCCCTTTTGGGGTGAGGGGCAATGCCTTAAGCTTCAGATACCGGTGCAGCAGCGCTCGCCGCTTCCCGGCTGTCGAGGAAATGCTTCACCACAAACATCCCGCCCATCATCAGGTAGGCCGTGACGAACATCAGGGAACTGCCTTCCGCAAAGCCCACCACCGGGGCGTGGATCACGCCAAACAGCGCCAGCAGCGCTCCACCGGCGGCGGCGACAGCCCCGCGCAGCGGTTTGTTGATGATGGCGAAGATGGCGATACAGCCCCAGAGCATGCTGGCGAGCGGCGCGCCGTTGCCGAGATGCATCAGGCCTTCGTAGTAGATCCCTTTGCTGTGCAGCACGTCGGTGCCGATTTTCGCCGCGCTGGTGCCCGCCGCGCTCATCACGCTGTTCATCATGGTCAGCGCCCAGTTAGCGATCCACGGGAACAGGCAGATGAAGATGACGGGCACTTCCACTTTGGGGGTTTCCCGCACCACCTGGTTGGCGGTGACAACGCCGATAAACACCAGAATCGGCACGATGGCGGTCATCGGAATGATGGCGAGCATAAACGCCCCCAGCCCGAATAGCGGCACGATGAACATGGTCACGCCGGACGCCAGCGTGTAGCCGATGCTGGCCCCCATCGCTTTCCAGCCGGGATGGCCGACGTAAACCGTGACCGGGAACGGATTGCCCATCAGACAGCCGAGCATGGAGGCCAGACCGTTCGCCAGCATTACCTTGCGGGTCGGGTACTCATCCCCCGCCGCGTGGGCGCTTTCGATGTTCTCCAGGTCAAAGATGTAGTTCGCCAGCCCCAGCGGAACGGCGGACGCCAGGTACGGCAGCGCGTGCGGCAGCCCCTGCATAAAGCTGTCCACGTGCACTTCCGGCGGGTTAAAGCCGAAGGAGGACATGGACGCTTTAATCGCCTCCGGGCTTTGCAGGCCAGAGATCCACGCCAGCAGAGTACCGGCAATCAGCAGCAGCAGGCCGGTCGGGATACGGGCGAAAATCGGCTTTTTACCGAACCAGTTGATAAAAATCAGCAGCAGAACAATGAACGACACGGTGGGCGCTTCGAACGCCTGCAACATCGGGTTCATCGCCAGCAATAGCAGGCCAAGACCGGACAGGCACGACAGCAGCACGGTGCGCGGGATCATCTTGCGGATGGTCTCCCCGAGGAAGGAACCGCCCGCGAGGATCATCGCTTCCACAAAGCACCACACCAGGCCAATCTGAATCGCGAAATCTGCATCGCCGGTTTGCTGGTAGACGGGCATTAAGACCAGGAAGGTCACGGTAAAAATCGACGGCGCGCTCGGGCCGGACGGCAGCGCAGTGACGTCCGTTCGTCCGGTGGCGCGCGCCATTTGCAGGCCAAACCAGGCATAGCACACGCTCGCCACCAGCACCGCCAGCCCGAAGGCTGGCGCGATGCGTCCATAAACAATCTCCTTCGGGATGCCGACGACAAAAATGAGCAACCCCATCATGGTCAGCAAATTGGTCAGGTTGTTGGTCATCAACCCGAAATACGCCGCCCAGTCACCTCTTTTCCACTCCAGTTTCATGTTTTTCATGGATGCAAGCCTTATAAAAAGTAGCGATCGCGGAAGGTCAACAGCGCCTTTTCAAAACAGCTAAACGGCGGGTGAACGATGCCCGCCCCAATCATGCCGATGCCCGCATCTTTATGGGCAATGGCGGTATTGATGACCGGCAGAATGCCGCTGCCCGCGACTCTGGTGATGTCGATCGCGGTCGGGATGCCCATAAACGACAGCAGCGGAATGGTGACGTTCGGGTTTTCACCGAGGGTGATCTCGCGCATCTGGCGGGAAAAGTCGATGGCTTCCTCCACCGTGCCGCCCACCAGCGCCACGATGGCCGGGGCCGTCGCCATCGCAAAGCCGCCGATGCCGTAGGTTTCGGTAATCGCGCTGTCGCCGATATCCAGCCCGGAATCTTCCGGCTTATAGCCCGCGAACATCGGGCCGATCACCTGCTGCGCCGGGCCGGTGAACCACTGCCCCGGCAGGCCGGAAACGCGCAGGCCGAATTCGTAGCCGTTGCGCGCCATGGTGGTGACGACGGTGCTGTACTCAATGCCGTGCGCGGCGTCCAGCGCGGCCTTACACATCGCCATCCACGTCGGGCCGGAGAAGTAGTCGCTGCTGGCGACAAACTCGAACACCTCACGCTGCTGCGCCACCGGATAGCCCGCCTGGATCAGCCCCGGCGTCAGCGCCTGGATCAGCAGCGTGGTGCCCGCGTTGTTGCGGTTGTGGCACTCGTCGCCCATATGCAGCGCCTGGGCCAGCATCAGGCGCAGGTCGATTTCGCCGATAATCTTCATCGCGTCGCGCAGCATCGGGCCGAGCACGTCGCGCATCCAGTTCAGACGGTCAATCACGCTCTGGTCGTTAGCGCCCATGCGCAGGATCTTCGCCATCTGCTCGCTGAGGTTGGTGAAGGCGCGGTTGCCGTACGTTTTGTTCTCAACAATGTGCATAAACATTGAGGCAGAGGTAACGCCCGCCATGGAGCCGACGCAGTCGTGCTCGTGGCAAGGCGAGAAGGTGATGTCGCCGGAAGCCGCCAGCCTTGCGGCGTCCTCCAGATCCGTCGCCAGCCCTTCAAACACCAGCGCGCCAGTCACCGCGCCTTTCATCGCCCCGCACATGTTTTCCCAGGTGACAGGCGGACCGGCATGCAGAATGGTCGTACGGGTCATGCCCGGCACCACGTTAATGGCCTGGTCATAGCCCACCAGCACCGGATGGGACTGAATAATGCGCTCAAGGGCAATTTTGTTCGCGGCGGCAATTTTCTCCGCCAGCGGTTTTTCCCCCAGCTGGTCGAGCGCCTCCACCACCTGCATATTGCCCTGCCCCGGCGGCGTCCAGTCGAGCTGGGTCACGGGAACGTGCTGTTTTTTGAGGTCGTCGCTGAACATCGCAATGCCGACGTTAATCACGTTCAGCGGCTGGTTGAATAAGGTGGTCATTATGCTCTCTCCCCTTTGCAGACAAATTCGCGTGCCAGTAATCCGGTATTGGTGCTGCTGCTGGCCCAGATGACGCCTGCGTCAGTCAGCAACTGGCACTGCTGCGCCAGCGACTGCGGATCCTGGTCGGTGCCGAGCACGTAGCCGAGGATCTCCAGCGGACGGTTATCGGCCTTCGCGATGGCCTGCGCCTCTTTGATCGCCTCGATCATCACCCCCACCGGATCCTCGTGCGCGCCAAAGCCGAGCACGAAGTCCATGACGATGACGCCCACCTGCGGATCGCGCGCTTCCTGTAGCAGGCGGCTGATGCGGTTGGTCGGGTCGATCATCGGGTGTGGTTTGCCGTTGGTGAAATCGTCGTCACCGAAATCAAGGAAGGTGTGGGCCTGGCTGACGCTGATGTCCTTCAGACGCCTGGCCGGATCCGGCTGGATGTTGCTGTAAACGTCATCAAACTTCTCCAGCGCGGCAAACATCGCTTCGTCGCACAGGGTGCCGCCGCAGAACAGGCCGCGAATGTACTTCTGCTGCGGCGTCAGGCGGGCGCGCACCTCTTCGATCAGCGGCCAGTTGAGCGGGTGTAAATCCAGCGACTCTTTTTTAATGCCGGTAAGCAGCACCGCTTTCAGCGCCGCCTCTTTGGTACCGCGAGCAAACTGCAAGCCGTCTTCATCGGCAGGCGGTTCGTTGCGGCCCAGGAAACAGACGACAACAGGCTTGCGGCAGGCGCGCGCCCGGGCCAGCACGTTCTCTGCCACCGCGGGTGCAGGCGGTTTGGAGATGAGCGCTATCACCTGGGTCGCGTCGTCCGCTTCCAGCATGTCGATGGCATCGAGCATCATCAGGCCACCAATCTTTTCGCTGAGATCGCGCCCGCCAGTGCCAATCAGCTGCGACACGCCGCCGCCGAACTCGTGAATGCGCACGCTCAGCTCCTGGCTACCGGTGCCGGAGGCGCCAACGATGCCAATCGGCCCGCGACGCACCGCGTTGGCGAAGCACAAGCCCGCACCGTTGATGATGGCGGTCCCGCAGTCCGGCCCCATCATCAGCAACCCTTTCTCATGCGCCAGCTGCTTCAGCGCCAGTTCATCGTCCAGCGACACGTTATCGGAGAACAGCATCACGTTAAGATCGTTTTCCAGCGCCTGACGCGCTTCGCGGGCGGCAAAGGTGCCGTTGACGGATATCACCGCAAGGTTGCTGTCCGGGCGATGGGCTTTGGCGCTGGCAAGCGTCGCGTAGCGTGCTTCATGGGACCCCGCGCGCTCTTTACGCGTGAATAACGCTTCAATGGCGGCAAGGGTTTCATCATTCGCCGCGTCGCCTTTAATCACGATCATCAGGTCGCCGTTTTTCGCGTCCGCTAATTCCGGCGTAAGCAGCCCGAGATTTTTTAATACGCCTTTGTTCATTTCCGTCGCCATCGCCACAAATGCCTGCTCGACGCCCGGCAATTTATTGGCTTTGGTGGAAACCGACATTAAGGAAACCGAATCGAAATACGTATTCTTTTTTATGACGATTTTGGTTGGCATTATTTTCACCTGTTTACGATAAAAGGGGGCCGCCGTCGTGCTAAATGCACGTCGGTAACAATGCGTTTTTTGATTAACGGCCAGCCAGGGGCAGGCTGGCCGAATGCGCTATGCGCCTGCCGCCAGCAGCAGGTCTGCGATCGCGTTGAAGCCTTTTTCCCGCGCCAGTTCGAGCGGGGTTTTGCCGTATTTATCGGTCATGTGCGGGTTCGCGCCGTGATCCAGCAGCAGCTTCACAATTTCCTGCTGCGTTGCGCCGCCGTCGTTGAGCACGATGGCTTCCAGCAGCGGCGTCCAGCCGACAAAATTGGTGTGGTTAACGTTGATGTCGGTTTTTTCCAGCAGCTCACGCACGATTTCAACGTGCCCTTTTTCACTGGCAGGGGTAATGCCCACGCCGCCAAAGCGCGTCAGGCGGTCGAGATCCGGATTTGCCGGAAGGACAATGCGCAGCAGGGTTAAATCATTGGTCAGGCAGCTGATCAGGAAGGGGTTAAAACAGGTCTGGTCCTGTTTATCAATATCCGCCCCGGCGGCAATTAAAAATTCAACACAGGCGTAATGCTTTTTCAGGCTGGCAATAATAATGGCGGTTCTTTTCTGGCGGTTGGTGGCGTTAATATCCACGCCTTTCTCCAGGCAGGCTTTTAGCGCGTCGATATTGCCCTCTTCTGCCGCCAGCAGAAATTCTGTAACCAGTGCAGTTGCAGACATATTCAGACTCCCTCTATTTCACTTCTGATGAGCTGAGAATAGCAACAGCCTGGTCATAAAAGAATCCGCTTAAAAATGATTCATCGACACGCAATTGATTGTTGAGTTAAATTCAACAGTCCGGCAAAAACGTGCGTCTGTGCAACCTTTTTCTTATGGTTTACCGCTTTTACGCGCCTCAGGCTGCATTATCCTTATGGCTGAAAAAGCCTTGCACAGCGCAGGTCTACGTAAAAAGACAGAACTGTGATCGGCATCAACTCTGATGTAACGTCGCTGTTAAAATATGTTCAAAACTGATGATGGCCAGGAGGCGTAATATGAATTCCATCTTTACCGAAGAGAATTTGCTGGCCTTCACCACCGCGGCACGTTTTGGCAGTTTTAGCAAAGCGGCTGCCGAGCTGGGCGTGACCACCTCCGCCATCAGTTACACCATCAAACGCATGGAGACCGGGCTGGACGTGGTGTTGTTTGTGCGCAACACGCGCAGCATTGAGCTGACCGAATCCGGTTTTTATTTTTATCGTAAAGCGACCGACCTGCTGAATGACTTTCATGCTATCAAGCGCGGGATTGATACCATTTCGCAGGGCATTGAGACGCGGGTGCGCATCTGCATAAATCAGCTTTTGTATACGCCACGCCATACCGCGCGTTTGCTCCAGGTGCTGAAAAAACAGTTTCCCACCTGCCAGATCACGGTGACGACCGAGGTGTATAACGGCGTCTGGGATTCCATCATTAATAATCAGGCCAATATCGCCATTGGCGCGCCGGATACGCTGCTGGACGGCGGCGGCATCGATTACACCGAAATAGGCGCGATCCGCTGGGTATTTGCCATCGCACCCACCCATCCGCTGGCGTTTGCCCCGCAGCCCATTTCAGAAAGTCAGCTGCGTCTGTATCCCAATATCATGGTCGAGGACACCGCGCATACCATCAACAAGAAAGTCGGCTGGCTGCTTCACGGGCAGGAGGCAATTCTGGTGCCGGACTTCAACACCAAATGCCAGTGTCAGATCCTGGGGGAAGGTATTGGCTTTTTACCGGAATATATGACGCGTGAGGCGGTGGAGGACGGGCTGTTGGTAACGCGGCGGATCAATAATCCGCGTCAGGATTCGCGCATGCTGCTCGCCACGCAGCATGCGGCGACCGGTCAGGTCACGCGCTGGATCAAACAGCAGTTTGGCCCTGAGGGCCTGCTGACCCGGATCTACAGCGACTTACTGTGGCGTACCTAGCTCTTCGTCTGAACCCAAAACGCGTGGATAAGACCCGGGAAGTAGCCCAGGATGGTCAGAAGAATGTTCAGGATAAATGCCCAGCCCAGCCCCTTGCCAAGCAGCACGCCCAGCGGCGGGAGAATAATCGTAAAGACAACACGCCAAAAACCCATAAAGACTCCGTGCAAGCTAACCAATTGAAAATTATAAGAGACACTTCTCTAAGCGTAGCCAGTTTACGGGTAACTGCCATTCCTCTCTCGCGCTTTTACCAGCCTTTACCCTCTTTACACTGGCTTAAACCCTGCCTTAAATGCTCTACTGTACGGAACATAACCGTAAGGAAACACAATGTCTCTTCCTCTTATTTCGCCGCAACAGGCAGACGCGCTGATTGCTGAAGGCGCCAAACTTATCGATATTCGCGACCCCGACGAGTATGCCCGCGAACATATTCCGGCGGCGCACTCCATTCCGCTGGATTCGTTACCCGGTGGGCTTAACGCAGCGCCGGGAGAAACGGTGATTTTCCACTGTCAGTCCGGCGCACGAACTTCAAACAATGATGCGCGTCTGGCGCAGGCCGCGTCCCCTGCGCACGCCTTCGTGGTGGAGGGAGGCATTCAGGGCTGGAAACAGGCCGGGCTGCTGACCGTTGAGGATCGATCGCAGCCGCTTCCGCTGATGCGTCAGGTGCAGATCGCCGCCGGGCTGTTAATCCTTTGCGGCGTGGTGCTCGGTTACAGCGTCTCCAGCGGCTTTTTCCTGCTGAGCGGTTTTGTGGGCGCCGGGCTGGTGTTTGCCGGTGTGACGGGCTTTTGCGGTATGGCGCGACTGCTGAAAGTGATGCCGTGGAACCGACGTACCTGATAAGGAGTATCTGAAAGATTAGGCTGTACCCCGTTCCGGACGTGGGCTATGGTGAAGATCGTTAAAACAATGAGGAGGTGCTATGTTTTCTGTCGGTGATTATGTCCAACCGCGTCAGGGCGGTCCGAAACTGAAAGTGCTCGAAGTGAATGGTGAAAACATTGTGGCTGTACAGGCCAGCAATGAGCAGGGTGAGAAATATCACCTGAAAGCGGCGGACGTGGTGCTGTACTCCGAAGAAGGTGACTTTGGCGTCTGCTAAGGCAATAATCGGGCGGAATACACCGCCCGAATAATCATCAGATCAGGAAATCATCAAGAGATTTACCGTTTGCCAGTGCGGTCGCAATTGGCTTTGGCGTACGTCCCTGACCGGTCCACGTTTTCTCTTCACCGTTCGCGTCAATAAAACGATACTTCGCCGCACGCGCTTTACGTTTTTTCGTCGGCTGACCCGCCTGCGCCAGGTCACTGCCTAACAGATCGCTCGGAGAAATACCGTCAGCTTTCATCAGTTCCAGCAGAGCATTAATTTTATCCTGCTGTTCAGCGCGTTGACGCTCTAATTCAGCCTGCTCGCTGCGTTTTTCTTCAGTGACCATCCGGAATTTTTCCAGCACTTCTTCCAGAACGTCCATGGATAATTCACGAGCCAGCGCCCGGAGGGTACGAATATTATTAAGATTCTGTAACGTTAAAGCCATAATAATGAAAAACCTTTCTTCGCGTGTATAACCTGAATCAGGCAACAGAATAATTGATTTTGGTTCTGATATCTACCCACCCTGTCGTTTTGACATTATTGTAAATGTTTTAGAATATCCCGTTAATATAACCCCGAAATATCTGCCTGTTTTAAGGCGTAATATACCGCCCGTTGCCTGGCCAAAAACCCCTGTTTAAAACTGTTCAAGAAATAGTCTCCAATCCCCCATGCAACAGACGATCCACGTACGCACAGGCTAACTAATGGCTTGATTTCTATTAACAAAATAGCGTCGGGGAGAGAAAATAACGAAGCGTGCAAAAACCACACAACTTTAGAGAGTTTTATGGCTAAAGCGCCTGTAAATAAAAATTAATCACTACTTGTTAGATAAAAGCCAGAGAGATACGCTATACACTCAAAACACACCAACCTAAAGCACTAAAGGCCGCAGGTAAAACGCCACTTTTTTGTCCTGTTCGAGGAGTTCAGACATGTTCTCACCGCAGTCTCGCCTGCGCCATGCGGTAGCGGATACGTTCGCGATGGTCGTTTACTGTTCCGTCGTGAATATGCTGATTGAAATTTTCCTGTCGGGAATGTCCTTTGAGCAATCCCTCTCGTCGCGCCTGGTGGCCATTCCGGTGAATATCATGATTGCCTGGCCGTACGGACTGTACCGCGATGCAGTGATGCGTGTAGCCCGGCGTATTAGCCCGGCGGGTTGGGCAAAAAACCTGGCGGATGTGCTGGCCTACGTGACGTTCCAGTCGCCGGTGTATGTGGTTATTTTGCTGACGGTGGGCGCAGACTGGCATCAAATCGCCGCCGCGGTAAGTTCAAATATCGTGGTATCGATGCTGATGGGCGCGGTGTACGGGTACTTTCTTGACTACTGCCGCCGCCTGTTTAAAGTCAGTCCTTATGCTCAGGCAAAAGCGTAAGGTAAGGCGACTGGCTCATGCCAGTCGCGGAGTTATTGTACGTCGCCAAACAGCCCTTTCAGGAACCGCTCCAGCGCCATACGCGAGCTGAAACCGTGCGGAATACCATAATGCTCATGCGTCTCGCCGCCTAAATAGAGCGGAAATTGCTGATAATGATCGCAGGTTTTAATATCCGAGGCTGGCTCAGCAAATGACAGGCTTCTGTCTTTAAGTGTCGGGTGAATAATGAGAGCCGTACGCCCCATTCTTGCTTCACGGTTGACGTAAACATAATTCTCACCACGGCGATATCCGTACGCTTTTGATGTTACCTCATCCATGGTGAACCCTTCTTTTTCAAGAACGCGCGCCACCTCATCGGGTCGTAAATACATATCTTTTCCTCATTATCATTCCTGCCCGGCAACCTTACAGTATTCAGCATTAGCAGGGCTTTCAGAATATTCCATAAACTGCCCGATAAGCCGTGACTCGCTTCAGATATTACATTTCTGAACTAAACTAAACGGGAACGCAAATTATGGAGGATCGTATGTTTAACAGACCGAACCGAAACGATATGAATGACGACACACAGGATATTCGTAACGATGTCAGCCAATTAGCGGACACGCTGGAAGCCGTATTGAAATCCTGGGGCTCTGATGCGAAGGACGAAGCAGATGCCGCGAAACGTAAGGCTCAGTCTCTGCTGCGTGAAACGCGGGCAAGAATGAATGGGCGCTCACGTACCACTCAGGCGGCCTGCGACATGGCCAGCTGCGCCACCACCTTCGTGCGTGAAAAACCGCTCTGTACGCTGGGAACGGTCGCGGCGGTCGGCATTTTTGTCGGCGCCCTGCTTAGCCTGCGTAAATAAGCGCGCGTTCTCAGCCCCGGTAGCCTCAGGCGCCGGGGCTTTTCTTTGCCTGAAAGCCTGAAAAACCCGCGCAGCCCGCCCTGCCCCGCCAGGCTCATCATTGGGGCCTTATCAATCTGAATTTCCCATATCTTGTGTGGTTGAAACTTATCGTAACTACATCTAGTATTCCCTTTAGCAAGACACACACAACATGACGCGTTTACTCGCGCCGTTCTCTCATTCTAAATGGAAATACGAATCATGAGCATTATTATTTACACTCGTAACGATTGTGTTCAGTGCCACGCCACGAAACGGGCGATGGAGAGCCGCGGCGTGGCATTTGAGATGGTCAATATTGATCACGTGCCCGACGCGGCAGACCTCCTGCGCGCGCAGGGTTTCCGTCAGCTTCCGGTGGTGGTTGCCGGTGAGACCAGCTGGTCGGGCTTTCGCCCGGACATGATCAACCGTCTTGCCGCGCAGGGCGTCAGTGCATGAGCAGGCTGGTCTACTTTTCCAGCAGCTCGGAAAACACGCTTCGGTTTATGGAGCGCCTCGGGCTGCCCGCGATACGCATTCCGCTAAATGAGCGGGAGCGGATTCAGGTAGAGGAACCCTACATTCTGGTGGTGCCCAGCTACGGCGGTGGCGGCACGGCGGGGGCTGTGCCCCGTCAGGTGATCCGCTTTCTGAACAATCCCCATAACCGGCAGCTGATTCGCGGCGTGATCGCGGCAGGCAATCGCAACTTCGGCGAGGCCTTTGCCCGCGCCGGGGATGTCATCTCTCAAAAATGCGGCGTGCCGTATCTCTATCGTTTTGAACTGATGGGGACACAGCAGGACGTAGAGAACGTGCGTAAAGGAGTGAACGAATTTTGGCAACGACAACCGCAGAACGTGTGATTCAGGCGACGCCGGATTACCACGCATTAAACGCCATGCTAAACCTCTATGACCGGGAGGGGCGCATTCAGTTTGATAAAGATCGTGAGGCGGTGGATGCCTTTTTTGCCGCTCACGTACGCCCGAACAGCGTCGTCTTTGGCAGCCAGCAGGAACGTCTCGACTGGCTGGTAAAAGAGGGTTATTACGAAGAGCGCGTTCTGACCCGCTACGATCGCGCCTTCGTGGTGGCCTTGTTTGAACGGGCGCACGCCAGCGGTTTTCGCTTCCAGACGTTTCTCGGCGCATGGAAGTATTACACCAGCTACACCCTGAAAACCTTCGACGGCAAACGCTATTTAGAAAGCTTTGAAGATCGCACCGTGATGGTGGCGCTGACGCTGGCGCAGGGCGATGAAGCCCTGGCCGAAAGACTGACGGAGGAGATCCTCTCCGGCCGCTTCCAGCCCGCCACGCCAACCTTCCTTAACTGCGGCAAAGCCCAGCGCGGCGAGCTGGTCTCCTGCTTCCTGCTGCGTATTGAAGACAATATGGAGTCGATTGGCCGCGCGGTGAATTCGGCACTACAGCTTTCGAAACGCGGCGGCGGCGTGGCGTTTCTGCTCTCGAACCTGCGGGAAGCGGGCGCGCCGATCAAGCGCATCGAAAACCAGTCTTCCGGCGTCATCCCGGTGATGAAGATGCTGGAAGATGCCTTCTCATACGCCAACCAGCTAGGCGCGCGTCAGGGCGCGGGCGCAGTTTATCTGCACGCGCACCACCCGGACATTCTGCGTTTTCTGGATACCAAACGTGAAAACGCCGACGAAAAAATCCGCATTAAAACCCTGTCGCTCGGCGTGGTGATCCCGGATATCACGTTTAAGCTGGCTAAGGAGAATGCCGAGATGGCGCTCTTCTCGCCGTATGACATTGAACGTATTTACGGCAAAGCCTTTGGCGACGTGGCAATAAGCGAGCTGTACGACGAGCTGGTGGCTGACGATCGCATCCGCAAGAAAACCATCAACGCCCGCGATTTCTTCCAGCGGCTTGCTGAAATTCAGTTTGAGTCCGGCTATCCGTACATCATGTATGAGGACACGGTGAACCGCGCCAACCCGATTGCCGGGCGCATCAACATGAGCAATCTGTGCTCGGAGATTTTGCAGGTCAACAGCGCGTCCAGCTACGACGAGAACCTCGACTACGCGGACGTGGGTAACGATATCTCCTGCAACCTCGGGTCACTGAATATTGCCCACACCATGGATTCGCCCGATTTTGGCCGCACGGTGGAAACCGCCATTCGCGGGCTGACGGCGGTATCGGACATGAGCCACATCCGCAGCGTGCCGTCCATTGAGGCGGGCAACGCCGCGTCGCACGCCATCGGCCTTGGGCAGATGAACCTGCACGGCTATCTGGCACGGGAAGGCATCGCCTACGGCAGCCCGGAAGGGCTGGATTTCACCAACCTCTATTTCTACACCATCACCTGGCATGCGCTGCATACCTCGATGAGGCTGGCGCGCGAGCGCAACCAGCGGTTCGCAGGCTTTGAGCAGTCGCGCTACGCCAGCGGAGAGTATTTCAGCCAGTATCTGGAAGGCGACTGGCAGCCGAAAACCGAAAAAGTACGCGCGCTGTTTGCCCGCGCCGGTGTCACTCTGCCGACGCGCGAAATGTGGCACCAGCTGCGTGAGGATGTGATGCGCTACGGCCTCTATAACCAGAACCTTCAGGCGGTGCCGCCGACCGGCTCCATTTCCTATATCAATCACGCCACGTCGAGCATTCACCCCATCGTGTCGAAGATTGAGATCCGTAAGGAAGGCAAAACCGGGCGCGTCTACTACCCCGCCCCGTTTATGACCAACGAGAATCTGGCGTTATATCAGGACGCCTATGAGATCGGGCCGGAGAAGATCATTGATACCTACGCCGAGGCGACCAAACATGTGGACCAGGGGCTGTCGCTGACGCTCTTCTTCCCGGATACCGCCACCACGCGGGATATCAATAAAGCGCAGATCTACGCCTGGAAAAAAGGCATTAAAACGCTGTACTACATTCGCCTGCGCCAGCTTGCGCTGGAAGGTACCGAAATTGAAGGCTGCGTGTCCTGCGCGCTGTAAGGAGAAAGGATGAAACTATCACGCGTAAGCGCCGTTAACTGGAACAAGATTCAGGATGATAAAGACCTGGAGGTATGGAACCGTCTGACCAGCAACTTCTGGCTGCCGGAAAAGGTGCCGCTTTCCAACGATATTCCGGCCTGGCAAACCCTGAGTCATGCCGAGCAACAGCTGACAATCCGCGTCTTTACCGGCCTGACGCTGCTGGACACCATTCAGAATACCGTGGGTGCACCCGCCCTGATGAGCGATGCGCTGACGCCGCACGAAGAGGCGGTGATGTCGAACATCAGCTTTATGGAGGCGGTCCATGCCCGCTCCTACAGCTCCATTTTCTCTACCCTGTGCCAGACCAAAGACGTGGACGCCGCCTACGCCTGGAGCGAAGAGAGTACGTCATTACAGCGCAAGGCCGACCTGGTGCTGGAATATTATCGCGCCGACGAGCCGCTAAAGAAGAAGATCGCCAGCGTGTTCCTGGAATCTTTCCTCTTCTATTCTGGCTTCTGGCTGCCCATGTACTGGTCGAGCCGGGGCAAGCTCACCAACACCGCCGATTTGATTCGCCTCATCATCCGGGATGAAGCGGTACACGGGTATTACATCGGCTATAAGTATCAGAAAGGGCTGGAAAAAGTCAGTCCGGAAAAACGCGAGGAACTCAAAGGTTTTGCCCTCGATTTACTGATGGATCTGTATGACAACGAGCTGAGCTATACCGAAGAGCTGTACGCCGGAACGGGCTGGGAAGAGGACGTAAAAGCCTTCCTCTGCTACAACGCCAACAAGGCGCTGATGAACCTGGGCTACGAAGCGTTATTTCCACCCGAAATGGCGGAGGTGAACCCGGCGATCCTCGCGGCGCTGTCGCCCAACGCCGATGAAAACCACGACTTCTTTTCCGGGTCCGGCTCGTCGTACGTCATGGGTAAAGCGGTGGAGACGCAAGACGAGGACTGGGATTTTTAATGAATGAATTAACGTTCATTAATTAACTCCACATTTCATTATTTCCAGTCGAATATTCCACGACGGACTACACTGTAATTGCCACGTCATATTCGCCTGAATCACACCGATTCAGGCGAAATTTCCCCATGCCGCAGCAAAAAATTGAGAAAAATTCAAACTGCCCTCAGCCCTTTATTCATGGGAAATTCAGCCGTTTCGCTTGCAGCAAAATTCTGACCTCTGGCCGGTCCAGGGTTGTCTCAGATTCTGAGTATGTTAGGGTAATGCCAGTTAACTATTTACCATGGTAATCATATCGACATAAACAAATAACAGGACACTCTCTATTGCATGGCAATTAAATTAGAAGTGAAGAATCTTTATAAAATATTTGGCGAGCACCCGCAGCGCGCATTCAAATATATTGAGAAAGGCCTTACGAAAGAGCAAATTCTGGAAAAAACCGGGCTATCGCTTGGCGTTAAAGACGCCAGTCTGGCCATTGAAGAAGGCGAGATTTTTGTCATCATGGGATTATCCGGTTCGGGTAAATCCACTATGGTTCGCCTTCTCAATCGCCTGATTGAACCCACCCGCGGACAGGTACTGATTGACGGCGTTGATATCGCCAGAATATCAGACGCAGAACTCCGCGAGGTGCGCAGAAAGAAAATTGCGATGGTGTTTCAGTCATTTGCGCTGATGCCGCACATGACGGTACTCGATAATACCGCCTTTGGCATGGAATTAGCCGGCACGCCCGCGCAGGAACGTCAGGAAAAGGCCCTTGATGCGCTGCGTCAGGTCGGGCTGGAAAATTATGCTCATGCGTACCCGGATGAACTTTCCGGCGGCATGCGTCAGCGCGTGGGATTAGCGCGCGCATTAGCGATTAATCCGGACATATTATTAATGGACGAAGCTTTCTCGGCGCTCGATCCGTTAATTCGCACCGAGATGCAGGATGAGCTGGTAAAATTACAGGCCAAACATCAGCGCACCATTGTTTTTATTTCTCACGATCTGGATGAAGCCATGCGTATTGGCGACCGTATTGCCATTATGCAAAATGGTGAAGTGGTGCAGGTCGGCACACCGGATGAAATTCTCAATAATCCGGCGAATGATTATGTGCGCACCTTCTTCCGCGGCGTGGATATTAGCCACGTATTCAGTGCGAAAGATATTGCCCGTCGAACGCCAAACGGCATTATTCGAAAAACGCCGGGATTTGGCCCGCGCTCCGCGCTGAAGCTGTTGCAGGACGAAGACCGTGAATACGGTTATCTGGTTGAACGCGGCAATAAATTTGTCGGCGTTGTCTCCATCGACTCCCTGAAAACCGCCCTGAGCGAAAACCAGG
Organism: Enterobacter cloacae complex sp. IR5418; assembly: GCF_049238105.1. Lineage (NCBI taxonomy): Bacteria > Pseudomonadati > Pseudomonadota > Gammaproteobacteria > Enterobacterales > Enterobacteriaceae > Enterobacter > Enterobacter cloacae complex sp. IR5418. The sequence continues at coordinate 20,800 of NZ_JBMKHS010000005.1, forward strand.
GAATCGATGCGGCGTTGATTGACGCTCCGCTTGCCGTGGACGCCGAAACGCCGCTCAGCGAGTTGCTCTCTCACGTGGGCCAGGCGCCGTGCGCCGTACCGGTCGTCGGTGAAGAACAACAGTACGTTGGCATCATCTCAAAACGGATGCTGCTACAGGCTTTAGATCGCGAGGGGACAAACAATGGCTGATCAATCTAACCCATGGGGCACCACTGAAGCAGCGGACAGCGCGGCGCAATCTGCCGATGCGTGGGGTTCCACGCCTGCACCTGCCGATGGCGGCGGCGCGGCAGACTGGCTCAACAGCGCACCTGCGCCTGCCCCAGAGCATTTCAATATTATGGATCCGTTCCACAAGACGCTGATCCCGCTGGACAGCTGGGTCACGGAGGGGATCGACTGGGTCGTTACCCACTTCCGTCCGGTGTTTCAGGGGATCCGCATCCCGGTGGATTACATCCTGAACGGCTTCCAGCAGCTGATGCTGGGCATGCCCGCGCCGGTGGCGATTATCCTGTTCTCGCTGATTGCGTGGCAGTTCGGCAGCGCGGGTATGGGGGTCGCCACGCTGATCTCCCTGATTGCCATCGGCGCGATTGGCGCATGGTCTCAGGCGATGATCACCCTGGCGCTGGTGCTGACCGCCCTGCTGTTTTGCGTGGTGATCGGCCTGCCGATGGGGATCTGGCTGGCGCGCAGCCCCCGGGCCGCGAAGATTATCCGCCCGCTGCTGGATGCGATGCAGACCACCCCAGCGTTCGTTTACCTGGTGCCTATCGTGATGCTGTTCGGCATCGGTAACGTGCCGGGTGTGGTGGTGACCATTATCTTCGCCCTGCCGCCGATTATCCGCCTGACCATTCTGGGGATTAACCAGGTACCGGCGGATCTGATTGAGGCATCGCGCTCGTTCGGCGCCAGCCCGCGTCAGATGCTGTTTAAGGTTCAGCTTCCGCTGGCGATGCCGACCATCATGGCAGGCGTTAACCAGACGCTGATGCTGGCCCTGTCGATGGTGGTCATCGCCTCGATGATCGCCGTAGGCGGACTGGGCCAGATGGTACTGCGCGGTATTGGCCGTCTCGATATGGGACTGGCGACCGTCGGCGGCGTCGGGATTGTGATCCTCGCCATCATTCTTGACCGCCTGACCCAGGCTGTCGGTCGTGATTCACGCAGTCGCGGCAACCGTCGCTGGTACACCACCGGCCCTGTCGGGTTACTCACCCGCCCATTTACAAAATAAGGAACAACGATGCGACATAACGTACTTTTTGCCACAGCGTTTGCGACCCTTGTCTCCACCAGCGCAGTTGCCGCTGACCTGCCGGGCAAAGGCATTACCGTGCAGCCGGTGCAGAGCACCATTTCGGAAGAGTCCTTCCAGACCCAGATTGTCAGCCGTGCGCTGGAGAAACTGGGCTATACGGTGAATACCGCCAGCGAAGTGGACTACAACGTGGGCTATACCTCGATTGCCTCCGGTGATGCCACCTTTACCGCCGTAAACTGGCAGCCGCTGCACGACGACATGTATGCCGCCGCAGGGGGTGACAAGAAATTCTACCGCGAAGGCACCTTTGTGACCGGCGCAGCGCAGGGTTATCTGATCGACAAGAAAACCGCCGATAAGTACCACATCACCAATATTGAACAGCTGAAAGATCCGAAGATCGCCAAATTGTTCGACACCAACGGTGACGGTAAAGCGGACATGATGGGCTGCTCGCCGGGCTGGGGCTGCGAAGCGGTGATTAACCACCAGAACAAAGCGTTCGATCTGGCGAAGACCGTCGACGTGAGTCACGGCAACTACTCTGCAATGATGGCCGACACCATCGCCCGCTTTAAAGAAGGCAAGCCGGTGATCTACTACACCTGGACGCCGTACTGGGTGAGCGACGTGCTGAAGCCGGGCAAAGACGTGGTGTGGTTACAGGTGCCCTTCTCCTCCCTGCCTGGCGAGCAGAAAGATATCGACACCAAACTGCCGAACGGCATGAACTATGGCTTCCCGGTGAACACCATGCATATCGTGGCGAACAAAGCCTGGGCTGAGAAAAACCCGGCGGCGGCGAAGCTGTTCTCGGTAATGAAACTGCCGCTGGCAGACATCAACGCCCAGAACGCGATGATGCACGCGGGTAAATCCTCCGAAGCAGATATTAAAAACCACGTGGATGGCTGGATCAAAGCCCACCAGCAGCAGTTTGATGGCTGGGTGAAAGAGGCGCTTGCGGCGCAGAAGTAAAAACAACACCCCTCACCCTGCCCTCTCCCCAAAGGGGAGAGGGTGTATAAAGTCCCCTCTGCCCTTTGGGGAGAAGGTTAGGGTGAGGGGGATAACCGCACAAACACACACATAACAATTCCCCAACATTCACAATCATTGGTTATTATGTTTCCGGAAAAATAATCACTTAACTCACGATTCCTGAAACTAATGACAAAAACAACTCAAGGGCTTAGCCCCGCACTCATCCTTTTAATGTCCGTGGCAACGGGTCTGGCCGTCGCCAGCAACTATTACGCACAACCTCTTCTCGACACCATCGCACGCGCCTTCGATCTTTCAGCCAGCTCCGCCGGATTTATTGTCACTGCCGCACAGCTCGGCTATGCGGCCGGGCTGCTGTTCCTGGTGCCATTAGGCGATATGTTTGAGCGCCGGATGCTTATCGTGTCCATGACCCTGCTGGCGGCAGGCGGGATGTTGATCACCGCCAGCAGCCAGTCGTTAACGATGATGATTATTGGCACCGCGCTGACGGGGCTGTTCTCGGTGGTGGCGCAAATTCTGGTTCCCCTCGCCGCGACGCTGGCTTCCCCGGAAAAACGCGGCAAAGTGGTCGGCACCATCATGAGCGGCCTGCTGCTGGGCATCCTGCTGGCGCGAACCGTTGCCGGGCTGCTGGCGAGCCTCGGCGGATGGCGCACCGTTTACTGGGTGGCGAGCGTGCTGATGGTTATCATGGCGCTGGCCCTGTGGCGCGGCCTGCCAAAGGTGAAGCAGGAGAATCACCTGAACTATCCGCAGCTTCTTGCCTCCGTTTTCAGCCTCTTCACCCGGGACAAACTCCTGCGCACGCGCGCCATTCTGGGATGTCTCACCTTCGCCAACTTCAGTATCTTATGGACGTCGATGGCGTTTCTGCTTGCCGCACCGCCGTTTAACTATTCAGAAGGGGTGATTGGTCTGTTCGGGCTGGCAGGCGCCGCTGGCGCACTGGGCGCACGCCCGGCCGGTGGGCTGGCCGACAAAGGTAAATCGCATATGACCACCTCCGCCGGGCTGGTGTTACTCCTGCTCTCCTGGGCGGCAATCTGGTACGGACACGTCTCAGTGCTGGCGCTGATTGTCGGTATTCTGGTGCTCGACCTCACCGTGCAGGGTGTGCACATCACCAACCAGACCGTGATTTACCGCGTGAAGCCGGACGCCCGTAACCGTCTGACGGCCGGGTACATGACCAGCTACTTTATCGGCGGCGCGGCAGGCTCGCTGATTTCAGCCTCCGCCTGGCAACATGCGGGCTGGACGGGCGTGTGCGCTATCGGCGCCATTGTGGCGGCGATCAATCTGCTGGTGTGGTGGCGCGGCTATCACCGTCAGGAAGCAATTCACTAAGTTTTACATTGCTTTGGGCCCCCTGGGGTGTAAAGGGGGCCTGCATCTGTTAATGTAACGGTAATCATTTATCCCAGAAATTTTACTGTGGGTGACATATTTACTACCGGCATGAATAGTTCAGACCCCTGTCCTCACATCCCCTCTTTCGCGGGTACACACCCCACGCTCTCTGTGCTCACCGGGTCACGGATTTACCCGGCGCTTTCTGATGGTGATATACGTTTGGCGGATATAACCGCACAAATAATTCATTTACATTATTTGTCACTATCGTTACTATATCGGCTGTAATTAATGAGGTTATGCCCAAAATGGATAGTTCGTTTACGCCCATTGAACAAATGCTTAAGTTCCGCGCCAGTCGTCATGAGGACTTCCCGTATCAGGAAATCCTGCTGACCCGCCTGTGCATGCACATGCAGGGTAAGCTGCTGGAAAATCGTAACAAGATGCTGAAAGCACAAGGGATTAACGAGACGTTGTTTATGGCGTTGATTACGCTGGAGTCTCAGGAAAATCACAGCATTCAGCCGTCTGAACTGAGCTGCGCGCTGGGTTCATCCCGTACCAATGCGACCCGTATTGCAGATGAGCTGGAAAAGCGCGGCTGGATCGAACGCCGTGAAAGCGATAACGATCGCCGCTGCCTGCATCTGCAACTGACCGAGAAAGGTCACGAATTCCTGCGCGAAGTGCTGCCACCGCAGCACAACTGCCTGCACCAGCTCTGGTCTGCCCTCAGCACCGCCGAGCGCGACCAGCTTGAGCACATTACTCGCAAGCTGCTCACCCGTCTGGACCAGATGGATGAAGATGGCGTCATTCTTGAGGCGCTGCGCTAACGCGACGATCCGCTCAACATTCCAGATTGCTAAAAGAAAAACTGACAGGCCAGCACGTGAAACTGCTGGCCTTTCTGACAACAGGTCGGCTCAGCCGATGTGAAAATAAAAAGATCGTGGAGAACAACAATGAGCGCAAATGCGGAGAACACCCCCCCGCAGCAACCGGTCAACAAGAAGGGCAAACGTAAGAGCGCCCTTATTCTGCTGACCTTGCTCTTTATTATTATTGCCGTGGCATATGGGATCTATTGGTTTTTAGTCTTGCGTCATGTTGAAGAGACAGACGATGCATACGTGGCAGGGAATCAGGTTCAAATCATGGCCCAGGTGTCAGGCAGCGTGACGAAAGTCTGGGCTGACAACACCGACTTTGTGAAAAAAGGGGATGTGCTGGTCACGCTCGACCCGACCGACGCCCAGCAGGCCTTTGAAAAAGCACAAACGGCGCTGGCCTCCAGCGTTCGCCAGACCCGCCAGCTGATGATCAACAGTAAACAGCTTCAGGCCAATATCGACGTGCAGAAAACGGCCCTGGCTCAGGCGCAGAGCGACCTCAATCGTCGTGTTCCTCTCGGCACCGCCAACCTGATTGGCCGTGAAGAGTTGCAGCACGCCCGCGATGCGGTAGCCAGCGCACAGGCACAGCTGGACGTGGCGATCCAACAGTACAACGCCAACCAGGCGATGGTGCTGGGCACGTCTCTGGAAAACCAGCCAGCGGTGAAACAGGCGGCGACCGAAGTGCGTAACGCATGGCTTGCCCTGCAACGTACCAAAATTGTCAGCCCGATGACCGGCTATGTTTCCCGTCGTTCCGTACAGCCAGGCGCGCAGATTAGCACCACTACGCCGCTGATGGCGGTCGTTCCGGCGAACAATCTGTGGGTCGATGCGAACTTCAAAGAGACCCAGCTGGCGCATATGCGTATCGGCCAGACCGCGACCGTGGTCAGCGATATTTACGGCGATGACGTCAAGTACACCGGGAAAGTGGTCGGTCTGGATATGGGGACCGGCAGCGCGTTCAGCCTGCTGCCTGCACAGAACGCCACCGGCAACTGGATCAAAGTGGTACAGCGCTTGCCCGTGCGTATCGAGCTGGATCCTCAGCAGCTGGCAGACCATCCGCTGCGAATTGGCCTCTCCACGCTGGTGACGGTCGATACCGCCAACCGCGACGGTCAGATCCTCGCAAGCCAGGTGCGCAGCACGCCAGCTTATGAAAGTAACGCCCGTGAAATTAGCCTCGATCCGGTCAATAAGCTGATCGATGACATCGTGAAGGCAAACGCCGGTTAAGCCGAAGGTGAGCGTTATGCAACAGCAAAAGCCGCAAAAACCGCTGGAGGGGGCGCAGCTGGTCATTATGACCATTGCGCTGTCTCTGGCGACATTCATGCAGGTGCTGGACTCCACCATCGCAAACGTGGCGATCCCCACGATCGCCGGGAACCTTGGCTCATCGCTGAGCCAGGGGACCTGGGTCATTACCTCGTTCGGGGTGGCGAACGCCATCTCCATTCCCATCACCGGCTGGCTGGCAAAGCGCGTCGGTGAAGTGAAGCTGTTCCTCTGGTCGACGATCCTGTTCGTGCTGGCCTCCTGGGCCTGCGGCATGTCCAGCAGCCTGACGATGCTGATTTTCTTCCGCGTCATCCAGGGGATTGTCGCCGGGCCGTTGATTCCGCTGTCGCAGAGTTTACTGCTGAACAACTATCCGCCCGCCAAACGCTCCATCGCGCTTGCGCTGTGGTCGATGACGGTGATTGTCGCCCCGATTTGCGGGCCAATCCTCGGCGGCTATATCAGCGATAACTATCACTGGGGCTGGATCTTCTTCATCAACGTGCCCATCGGTGCGCTGGTGGTGCTGATGACGTTACAGTCTCTGCGTGGTCGCGAAACGCGGACCGAACAGCGGCGGATCGACGGCATCGGGCTGGCGCTGCTGGTTGTCGGCATCGGCAGCCTGCAAATCATGCTCGACCGCGGTAAAGAGCTGGACTGGTTCGCCTCTACGGAAATCATTGTGCTGACGGTGGTCGCCGTGGTTGCCATTAGCTTCCTGATTGTCTGGGAACTGACGGACGATAACCCGATAGTCGATCTCTCGCTGTTTAAATCCCGAAACTTCACCATCGGCTGTCTGTGTATCAGCCTCGCCTATATGCTCTACTTCGGTGCGATTGTTCTGCTGCCGCAGCTGTTGCAGGAGGTGTATGGCTATACCGCAACCTGGGCGGGGCTGGCCTCCGCGCCAGTGGGGTTAATTCCGGTTCTGCTGTCGCCGATTATTGGTCGTTTCGCCCATAAGCTCGATATGCGCAGGCTGGTGACGTTCAGCTTCATCATGTACGCCGTGTGCTTCTACTGGCGCGCGTATACGTTCGAACCGGGAATGGACTTTGGCGCCTCCGCGTGGCCGCAGTTTATTCAGGGCTTTGCCGTGGCGTGCTTCTTTATGCCCCTGACCACCATTACGCTTTCCGGCTTGCCGCCAGAGCGGATGGCGGCGGCATCAAGCCTGTCGAACTTTACCCGTACGCTGGCGGGTTCCATCGGGACGTCGATCACCACCACACTGTGGACCAACCGGGAATCAATGCACCATGCCCAGCTGACCGAAGCGGTGAACCCGTTCAACCCTAACGCTCAGCAGATGTATAGCCAGCTTGAGGGGATGGGGATGACGGAGCAGCAGGCGTCCGGCTGGCTCGCCCAGCAGATCACCAACCAGGGGCTGATTATCTCGGCAAACGAGATTTTCTGGATATCGGCGGGGATCTTTATCGTCCTGCTGGGGCTGGTGTGGTTTGCCAAACCACCGTTTGGGGCCGGTAGCGGGGGTGGTGGGGCGCACTAGCCCTGTGCACGGGTTGCCGGGTGGCGGCTACGCCTTACCCGGCCTACGATAACCGGCAAATCCGTAGGCCCGGTAAGGCGTATCCGCCACCGGGCAACAATTGCCACCCTTGTCCAGAACGCGACAGCGATTGTCAGTTCCGATAAAGCAGCGCGCCTGAAATCGATTCACGATAGTGAAAAGACAACAGGAGCGCATCATGCTGAACACCCCCGCCGACAAATACCAGCCTTACCCCACCCTTTCGTTGCCCGACCGCCGCTGGCCGGAGCGGACGATCACCCGCGCCCCGCGCTGGCTCTCAACCGATTTACGCGACGGTAATCAGGCGCTGGCCGAGCCGATGGACAGCGCGCGCAAGCTGCAATTCTGGGATCTGCTGCTGAATTGCGGGTTTAAAGAAATAGAAGTCGCTTTCCCGTCCGCCTCGCAGACGGACTTCAATTTTGTGCGTCAGCTGATTGAGGAGAACCGCATCCCGGATGACGTCACCATTCAGGTGTTAACGCAGGCGCGGGACGATCTTATCCATCGCACTTTCGACTCCCTGCGCGGCGCCAGGCTGGCCACCGTTCACCTGTATAACGCCACCGCCCCGCTGTTCCGCCGTCTGGTGTTTGGCATGGAGAAAGCGCAAATCGTCGAGCTGGCGACGCGCGCCACCCGCCTGATTCGCCAGCTGTGCGAAGAGAACCCAGAAACCCGCTGGCAGTACGAATACTCCCCGGAAACCTTCTGTTTTACCGAGCCTGAGTTCGCGCTGGAGATTTGTGAAGCCGTGGCGGAGATCTGGCAGCCGTGCGCGGCGCGTCCAATGATCATCAATCTACCGGCTACCGTCGAAGTGAGCACGCCGAACGTCTATGCCGACCAGATCGAATATTTCTGCCGCCACTTCAGCCGCCGCAGTGACGTCTGTATCAGCGTGCATCCGCATAACGATCGCGGTACCGGCGTTGCCAGCGCGGAGCTGGCCGTCATGGCCGGGGCTGACCGCGTGGAGGGCTGCCTGTTTGGTAACGGTGAGCGTACGGGCAACGTCTGCCTGGTGACGCTGGCAATGAATCTCTACAGCCAGGGCATTAGCCCGAATCTGGATTTCAGCGATATGAATCGGGTGGTTGAAACGGTAGAGACCTGCAACCAGCTGCCGGTACATCCGCGCCATCCGTGGGCCGGTCGGCTGGCCTACACCGCCTTCTCCGGCTCGCACCAGGATGCCATCAAGAAAGGTTTCGATGCCCGTAAGCCTGACGAGCGATGGGAGATGCCCTATCTGCCCGTCGACCCGCAGGATATTGGCTGTACCTATGAAGCGGTGATCCGCGTGAACAGCCAGTCAGGAAAAAGCGGAAGCGCCTGGCTTATTGAGCAAAACCACGGCCTTAAGCTGCCTCGCGCCCTGCAACAGGATTTTAGCCAGCACGTGCAGCAGGAAACGGATAGCCATGGAAAAGAGATGACGCAGAATGCGCTCTGGCAGCTGTTCCGTACCCGCTACGGTCTGGTAACTGCACCACAGTTTGCGCTGCAATCCTACCGCAGCGACAGCCAGCAGGACGGCCAGCTGCGGCTGACGGCAAGCGTCGCCACGCAAGGGGGCACCCGCCAGCTGGAGGGTCAGGGTAACGGTCTGCTCTCCGCCGCCGCACACGGTTTAAGCCGCTGGGTTAACGCGCCGTTTGTGATTAAGGATTATCACGAGCATACGTTAGGCGAACGCAGCGACAGCCGCTCGGTGGCCTATATCCGCTGCCTGTTCCAGGATGGCACCAGCCACTGGGGCGTGGGCATCGACAGCGACGTGGCGCGCGCGTCGATTCAGGCGCTTTTCAACGCGGTCAGTCGTTCCTGAAGTAATCGCTGGGTGAGAGGCCCATCACCCGGCGAAACATTGCCGTAAAAGCGCTGTGGCTGCCATAACCCAGATCCAGCGCCACGCGTAATACCGGCTGGCCCTGTGCCAGCCGCACTAAGGCCTCAAGCAGTCGCGCCCTTCTCACCCACTCGCCATAGCTCACGCCCGTCTGCTGCTGGAAATGGCGGTTCAGCGTGCGTTCGCTCATCCCCACAATACCTGCGGCCTGCGTGCTGCTCCAGCTGTCTCCTGGAACCTCCCGAATCTGCTGGCAAAGACGGCGCAGCGCTTCGCTTTCCGGCTCGGGCAGGTGAAAAGGCAGTACCGGCATAAGGCGAATTTCATCGAGGATCAGCTCATAAACACGTTCATCGCGGCTTCCGGGTGCGTAAGATTCAGGAAGCGTCAGGGAGGTCAGGATCAGCTCGCACAGCAGGGGCGAGATCTGCACGATCTGGCAGGTCGCCGGGAGATCGGCGCGCGCCAGCGGATCGATAAACAGCGTGCGGGCAGCAACGTTGCCGGTGATGCGCAGGGCGTGCTGCGTACCCGCAGGTAGCCAGACGCCGCGACCGGGCGGCACTACCCAGCAGCCGGATGCGGTATCCACCCGCACGACACCGGTAAGGCTGTGCAGAAGCTGCGCGCAGTCGTGCTGATGCCACGGCTCGCTGTCGCCATGAACATAATCATGGGAAAACGGCACAAGCGGGCGATGGGTAAAGGAGAAGGTGGTGGTTGTCGTCATCAGAATTGTAGGCCCGGTCAACGAAGCACCGGGCATCCACAGGCACGATACTAAATGTGCAGTTCCTGAAGTTTTTCTTTTGGCAGGGCCAGCTCGTCGTTGCTGTTTACACGCACATCACGTTCGATGATATGACGGGCAATCTCCTGGGCTTCTTCCAGAGAGTGCATCTGGTAGGTGCCGCACTGGTAAACGTTCAGCTCAGGGATCTGGTTCTGCTCTTTCACCTTCAGCACGTCTTCCATGGCCGCTTTCCACGCATCGGCAACGCGTTTCTCTTCAGGCTGACCAATCAGGCTCATGTAAAAACCGGTGCGGCAGCCCATCGGAGAGATATCGATGATCTCCACGCCGTTGCCGTTCAGGTGGTCGCGCATGAAACCAGCGAACAGATGTTCCAGCGTGTGAATACCTTTCTCTGGCATCACTTCTTTATTGGGCACGCAGAAGCGCAGGTCGAAAACGGTGATCGTGTCGCCGTGCGGCGTGTTCATGGTCTTCGCCACGCGGACTGCTGGTGCTTCCATACGGGTATGGTCGACAGTAAAGCTATCTAATAACGGCATACGTCACCTCCGGTAGTGATTTTTTTTTAAATAAACTGAACTCTTCTACAGAATGCGCGTCTGAGTATATGAAAGACGCGCATTTGTTATCATCATCCCTGAATTCAGAGATGTATATTTTGGCCACAGCGATGTGGCCTTTTTCTTTTCTGCTTAAGCCTGCTTCGCCAGAAACGCCTCAAACGACTCCGTATCCGCCGCTTCAACCTCTTTCTGACGCACAACGGACGCATCGCGCTCTGCCACAAAATCCGCTTCGCTCAGGATCTCTAACGGCTCCTGCATCAGCATCTCACGGTACTCCGCTGCGAGTGAACGCCCTGTGCCACCAATTCCCTGCTCAATCATAGAACGCAGAATGCGAGCTGAGAATGTCAGTTCCGGGTTATCAAAGCTTTCAACCAGTTCATCACAGACCTTCTGGTAAGCTTCGCCGCCGTACACGCTATCCAGCGTCTGGGCAACGCGCTTCAGGTCGTGGAACAGATCTTTCCCCACCTTAGCCAGCGGGAACTGGGCCGTTTCACAGCCAATCCCTAACGTCAGGCCCGGCTTGCGCCCTTCCAGAATCACGCGATTCCAGTTGGTACGGGTACACAGCAGTTCGTCGGAACTCATTTCCGGCGCATCCGCCAGTACGCACCAGACCATAAACAGGTCGAGGAAGCGAACCTGCTGCTCGTCAACGCCAATCGGTGAGAACGGGTTGATATCCAGCGAGCGCACTTCAATGTATTCAATGCCGCCGCGCTGTAGCGCATCCGACGGCGTTTCACCGCTGCGCGTCACGCGCTTCGGACGAATCGGCGCATACAGTTCATTTTCAATCTGCAACACGTTGCTGTTAATTTGCAGGCGTTTACCGTCTTTTTCGAGGCCGATTTTTTCGTACTCTTCCGACGGGGTTTTGATCGCCCGCTTCAAGCCTGCCACATAATCGTGCAGATCGTTAAACGTAATTCCGAGATTGCTTTGCGATTTATTGGTATAGCCAAGATCGCTCAGACGCAGGGAGGTCGCGTACGGCAGGTAATACATGCCACACTCGGTCTTCTCGAACGGCAGCGCGGTCGGCTTCCCTTGCAGGAACGATGAACAGATGGCTGGCGATGCGCCGAACAGATACGGAATAACCCAGCCAAAACGGTAATAGTTGCGGATCAGGCGGAAGTAGCCCGCGGAGATCGCCTCTTTATCCGTTTCACCGCATTTCGCCTGCCAGAACGCCATCGGCAGAGAGAAATTGTAGTGCACGCCAGAGATCGTCTGCATTAGTGCGCCGTAGCGATTTTTCAGGCCTTCGCGGTACAGCGTTTTCAGCCGACCGATATTCGAGGTGCCGTACTGCGCCAGCTCAATATCCTGCCCCTGCTCGATATAGCACGGCATGCTGAGCGGCCACATGCGCTCGTCGCCGAGGTTGCGGGCGGTGAAGCGATGCACATCGCGCATGATCGTCAGCATATGATCAATATCACCGTCGACTGGCGTGATGAACTCCAGCAGCGCTTCGGCGAAATCGGTTGTGATCCATTTATGTGTCAGCGCCGAGCCTAACGCCTTCGGGTGTCCCGTTGTCGCTAAGCTACCATCCGCATTTACGCGCAGCGTTTCGCGCTCAAGCCCACGCTGAATCCCCTTCAGTGCCTGAGGGTGATTTTCCAGCCAGGCCAGCGCCTGTGATACGTCCGGGATCAATTTGACCTCCCGCCTGTCAAAAAATTGTCACTCAGCATAATTGTAATGGTTGACGATTGAAGGTCGCGAATTCATTCCACCAATTAGTGCCACCACGTCATACCCTGTAGTGTTACCCATGCCAGTAAAACATAGCGTAACGCCTTGCCAAGGCACAAAAAAAAGAGCACTGGTCCCCAGGAGATGCGCATCCATCCCGCCAGCAGACACAGTAAATCGCCTATTACAGGCATCCAGCTTAATAACAGCGTGGCAGCGCCATAGCGTTTTAGCCAGCCCACTGCCTTTTCCTGCCAGCGAGATTTTTCGCGTAGCGGAAAGAAACGTCCAAGAATAACGTTAGTCAGCCCTCCAAGGCTATTACCCATTGTTGCTATTAAGACCAGCAACCAGGGCTGACTCACGCCGGACAACAGCATCGCCACCAGCACCACTTCCGAATTCCCCGGTAAGAGGGTGGAGCTTAAAAAACTGCTGGCGAATAATGAAGCGAGTGACAGCGCGTCACTCACAGTAAGCGAACATCCACCGCCGCCATTCCGGCATCACGCGCAGCCTGGATGCCAAAGTCGGCATCTTCAAAGACAACGCATTTTGCAGGCTGGACACCCATTAATTCTGCGCAGAGCAGGAAGGTGTCTGGTGCGGGTTTGTGATGTTTAACATGATCGGCGGCAACGACGGCAGAAAAATAGTGGCGCAGGCCGAGGTGGTTGAGGAGCGCTTCAGCAATCGCGCTCTCGCTGCCCGTGCCGACAGACATAGGACGACGCCCATGCCACTCTTTGACGACGTCGATGAGCGGTAAAGGCTGCACGGTGTCTAACAGTATGGCTTTTACCGCATCGGTTTTTTCACGCGCGAGCTGGTGTGGATCGAGATCGGCCTGATTCAGCTCAATCACGGCCTGTGCGATACGCCAGGTGGGCGATCCGTTGAGGGCAATCATCGCCTGCAAATCGAAACGCATGCCGTAACGGGCCAGGACGTCGGTCCAGGCCTGACGATGCGTGGGTTCGGTATCCAGGAGGGTGCCATCCATGTCGAAGATCAAACCGTCATACTGTGCGTACATCGTGCTCTCGCTAAACGATTAACAAAGCATTACTTTATCGTAAAAGGGGATTTTTGTCGCTGACAGAGAGTGTGATTGCTGACGAAACGTCGAAGGAATAAACAAAGGGGGAGAAGATGGTGCATCCGGGAGGATTCGAACCTCCGACCGCTCGGTTCGTAGCCGAGTACTCTATCCAGCTGAGCTACGGATGCATCGGGATTTACTGCTGTACTGCTCGATACTCATATCACTTCAAAAGCAATATGAAGTAAAAGATGGTGCATCCGGGAGGATTCGAACCTCCGACCGCTCGGTTCGTAGCCGAGTACTCTATCCAGCTGAGCTACGGATGCATCAGGGAACTGCTTTCAGAAATAGTAAATGGTGCATCCGGGAGGATTCGAACCTCCGACCGCTCGGTTCGTAGCCGAGTACTCTATCCAGCTGAGCTACGGATGCATCAGGGAACTGCTTTCAGAAATAGTAAATGGTGCATCCGGGAGGATTCGAACCTCCGACCGCTCGGTTCGTAGCCGAGTACTCTATCCAGCGGAGCTACGGCTGCATCGGGATTTACTACTGTACTGCTCGATAGTCATATCACTTCGAAAGCAATCTGAAGTAATAGATGGTGCATCCGGGAGGAATCTAAACTCCGAACTCGAGGATCGTAGACGAGTACTCTATCCAGCTGAGCTACGGATGCATCAGGGAACTGCTTTCAGAAATAGTAAATGGTGCATCCGGGAGGATTCGAACCTCCGACCGCTCGGTTCGTAGCCGAGTACTCTATCCAGCTGAGCTACGGATGCATCGGGATTTACTACTGTACTGCTCGATATTCATATCACTTCGAAAGCAATATGAAGTAATAGATGGTGCATCCGGGAGGATTCGAACCTCCGACCGCTCGGTTCGTAGCCGAGTACTCTATCCAGCTGAGCTACGGATGCAAAATGGCGGTGAGGCGGGGATTCGAACCCCGGATGCAGCTTTTGACCGCATACTCCCTTAGCAGGGGAGCGCCTTCAGCCTCTCGGCCACCTCACCACACAACGCCTCTTTCGAGTGCTTCGAGCAACTCGTTAAGAGCTTCTCGTCGCTGCGTGGCGCATATATTACTTTCTGGGACTTATAAGTCAAACAATTTTCCACATGCTTTTTTCGTTTGCACAATTCGCACGCAATTCGCATGTAAAAGCCGCAAAGAGAGTGTTTTATAAGCGGATTTTGCAGGCATCTTCACAGAAATCTGTTGAGAGAAGCGCGTCATTTGGATGAGATAAGATTATGAGAGTGGTCAAAAACGAAGCGTTTGAAATAGAACGGTAACTTTATGCAGGAAAAATAGCAGGAGGGTTGCGTCTCGCCCGACAGCGAGACGCGACAATATCAGTAACTGGACTGCTGGGATTTTTCAGCCTGGATACGCTGGTAGATCTCTTCACGGTGGACAGATACTTCTTTAGGAGCGTTAACACCAATACGTACCTGGTTACCCTTTACCCCTAAAACTGTCACGGTGACCTCATCCCCAATCATGAGGGTCTCACCAACTCGACGAGTCAGAATCAGCATTCTTTGCTCCTTGAAAGATTAAAAGAGTCGGGTCTCTTGTATCCCGGCATTATCCATCATATAACGCCAAAAAGTAAGCGATGACAAACACGTAAAGTGTAAGCAGTCACGGCATCACATTCTGTTAAACGTAAGTTTAGCCGATATACACAAACTCAACCTGACTTTATCGTTATCGATAGCGCAGTGAGCAAGACGCCATAACGTTACCGCTATGGCGTCTGCTTGTGCTTTGTAGTTATTACAGTTTCGCGCTTACCCAGCTTTCAACGCTGGCTAATGCCGCGGGAAGTGCCGCCGCATCCGTACCACCGGCTTGCGCCATGTCCGGACGACCGCCACCTTTGCCCCCCACCTGCTGGGCGACCATACCAATCAGTTCCCCTGCTTTAACACGATCCGTCACATCCTTAGAGACGCCCGCAATCAGAGAAACCTTACCCTCTGCGACCGTTGCCAGCACGATAACCGTTGAACCAAGCTGGTTCTTCAGATCGTCGACCATCGTACGCAGCATCTTAGGCTCCACGCCCGCCAGATCGCTGACCAGCAGTTTGACGCCCTTAATGTCTACCGCTTTGCTGGAGAGGTTTGCGCTCTCCTGCGCCGCAGCCTGTTCTTTCAGCTGCTGAAGTTCTTTTTCCAGCTGACGAGTACGATCCAGTGCTACACGCACTTTCTCGCCCAGGTTCTGGCTATCGCCTTTCAGCAGCTGCGCAATCTCGTGCAACTGGTCGCTCTGCGCATGCAGGCTGGCGATTGCGCCTTCCCCGGTCACCGCCTCAATACGACGTACGCCTGCCGCCGTACCCGACTCGGAAACAATACGGAACAAGCCGATGTCACCGGTGCGGGATGCGTGAGTACCGCCACACAGTTCGGTAGAGAAGTCGCCCATGCTCAGCACGCGAACGCGGTCGTCATATTTCTCGCCAAACAGCGCCATCGCACCTTTCTTCTTCGCGTCCTCGAGATCCATAACGTGGGTTTCGATTGGCAGGTTACGGCGGATCTGGGCATTCACCAGGTCTTCCACCGCACGGATTTCAGAGGGCTTCATCGCTTCAAAATGAGAGAAGTCGAAACGCAGCACTTTGTCGTTAACCAGAGAACCTTTCTGGGCAACGTGGGTACCCAGCACGTCGCGCAGAGCAGCGTGCATCAGGTGGGTTGCCGAGTGGTTCAGACGAATGCGCGCACGGCGAGCTTCGTCAACGTTGGCCTGAACGCCCTCGCCCACTTTCAGAGAACCGGAAACCAGTTTGCCCTGGTGACCAATTGCCTGACCGTATTTCTGGGTATCGCTTACGGTGAAGCTAAAGCCATTGCCTTTCAGTTCACCTTTATCGCCAACCTGACCGCCAGATTCCGCATAGAACGGCGTTTTATCCAGAATGACGACGGCTTCCTGACCCGCGCTGATACTGTCTACGGCTTTACCGTCCACAAACAGGGCGGTGACGTTGCCGGTCAGTTCCAGCGCTTCATAACCTTTGAATTCAGACGCGCTATCCACGCGGATCATCGCGTTGTAGTCCGCGCCAAAACCGCTGGATTCACGCGCACGACGACGCTGCTCTTCCATTGCGGCTTCAAAGCCTGCTTCATCAACTTTGATGTTGCGCTCGCGGCAAACGTCAGCCGTCAGGTCAACCGGGAAGCCGTAGGTGTCGTACAGGCGGAAAGCGGTTTCGCCATCCAGCGTGTCGCCCTTAAGCTTCGCCAGTTCGTCGTCCAGCAGCGCCAGACCGCGCTCCAGCGTACGGGCAAACTGCTCTTCTTCGGTTTTCAGAACCTGCTCAACCTGCGCCTGCTGGCGTTTCAGTTCATCGCCGGCAGAACCCATCACGCCAATCAGTGGCCCAACGAGTTTATAGAAAAAGGTGTCCTTCGCGCCCAGCATGTTGCCATGACGGATCGCACGACGAATGATACGACGCAGCACATAGCCACGGTTTTCATTCGACGGGATAACGCCGTCAGCAATCAGGAACGCACAGGAACGAATGTGGTCAGCGATAACGCGCAGTGATTTGTTGTTCAGATCGGTTGCGCCCGTTACGTCAGCAACGGCTTTGATCAGGGTGCTGAACAGGTCAATCTCGTAGTTGGAGTTAACGTGTTGCAGAACAGCCGCGATACGCTCCAGACCCATACCGGTATCGACGGACGGTTTTGGCAGCGGCTCCATGGTGCCATCAGCCTGACGGTTGAACTGCATGAAGACGATGTTCCAGATCTCAATGTAGCGATCGCCATCTTCTTCCGCGCTTCCCGGAGGGCCGCCCCAGATGTGGTCGCCATGATCGTAGAAGATCTCGGTGCACGGGCCGCACGGCCCGGTGTCGCCCATCTGCCAGAAGTTATCAGACGCGTAAGGTGCGCCTTTGTTGTCACCGATACGAATGATACGTTCGCGAGGGATACCCACTTCTTTTTCCCAGATGTCGAACGCTTCGTCATCGGTCTCGTACACGGTCACCCACAGACGCTCTTTCGGCAGATTAAACCAGTTTTCACCGGTCAGCAGTTCCCACGCGTACTGAATGGCGTCGTGTTTGAAATAGTCGCCGAAGCTGAAGTTACCCAGCATTTCGAAGAAAGTGTGGTGGCGCGCGGTGTAACCGACGTTTTCCAGATCGTTGTGTTTACCGCCCGCACGCACGCAACGCTGTGAGGTTGTGGCGCGGGAATAATTACGCTTGTCGAGACCAAGGAACACATCCTTGAACTGGTTCATCCCGGCGTTGGTAAACAGCAGAGTCGGGTCATTGTTCGGTACCAGGGAGCTGCTGGCAACAACCTGGTGTCCCTTACTATGGAAAAAATCGAGAAACGCCTGACGGATCTCAGCGGTGCTCTTGCTCATAATTATCCTGAAATCAAGCTAACGAAATGTCGCAGCAGATCTGTATCTGTAAACAGTTGGACGGACCAGCTACTGGAAAAAGTGGGAATAAGATAAGTTTTCTTTAGTGGGAAGTAAAATCCCGCATGCGTTCAATCGGTAAAATTACGCCAGATATCCTGAATATCTTCCATCAGGAAGCCGCGGTAGAGCAAAAAGCGCTGGATTTTGACTTTTTCTGAAAATTCACGCGGCAGCGGCTCACCGTACTTTCTTACCGCCTGCTCACGCGCCAGTTGGCACCAGTCAATTTCACTTTCGCGCATGGCTTTTTCAATTGATTCACGGGCTACGCCTTTCTGGTTCAGCTCCTGGCGGATACGCGCTGGCCCATAGCCTTTGCGACCACGGCTGGCGAGAAAGCGAGCGGCAAAACGGCCATCATCCAGATAGTGATGTTCATAGCACCAGGCAACCACGCGGTCATAATCTTCCGCGGTGGCATCAATGTCTTCCGGACCGTTTTTACTCATGACAGGCGCTGACAGTTTCCGCCGCAGCTCCTGTTCGCTATGGTCACGCACGGCAAGAATACGCACGGCCCGATCCAGCAAGCGTGAGTAGGCTGGTCGGCGCGATGTCGGTTCACTCATAAAAAAACCTGTCGATTCAGAAATGCAAAAAGGGCCGCATCAGCAGCCCTTCATTTTTATCCGAGAGGATTAAAAGTCTTCGTTGGTTTCTTCAGCATCCGCGCCGTCGACCACGAAATCAGGTTTAGAGTCCTGGTTGTTCAGCAGGAGTTCACGCACCTTCTTCTCAATCTCTTTCGCCGCCGCCGGGTTCTCTTTCAGCCAGGAGATAGCATTCGCTTTACCCTGACCAATTTTGTCACCGTTGTAGCTGTACCATGCGCCCGCTTTTTCAATCAGCTTCTCTTTCACGCCCAGGTCAACCAGCTCGCCGAGGAAGTTGATACCTTCGCCGTAGAGGATCTGGAACTCAGCCTGTTTGAACGGTGCTGCGATTTTGTTCTTCACCACCTTCACGCGGGTTTCGCTACCGACCACGTTATCTCCCTCTTTCACCGCGCCGATACGGCGGATATCCAGACGGACAGAAGCGTAGAATTTCAGAGCGTTACCGCCGGTGGTGGTTTCCGGGTTACCGAACATGACACCAATTTTCATACGGATCTGGTTGATGAAGATCAGCAGCGTGTTGGACTGCTTCAGGTTACCCGCCAGCTTACGCATCGCCTGGCTCATCATACGTGCCGCGAGGCCCATGTGAGAGTCACCGATTTCACCTTCGATTTCCGCTTTAGGCGTCAGCGCCGCAACGGAGTCGACGATGATCACGTCAACCGCACCTGAACGCGCCAGCGCGTCACAAATTTCCAGTGCCTGCTCGCCGGTGTCCGGCTGGGAGCACAGCAGGTTGTCGATATCAACGCCCAGCTTACGGGCATAGACCGGATCCAGCGCGTGCTCGGCATCGATAAACGCACAGGTTTTACCTTCGCGCTGTGCCGCCGCAACAACCTGCAACGTCAGGGTGGTTTTACCCGAGGATTCCGGGCCGTAGATTTCTACGATACGGCCCATCGGCAAACCGCCAGCGCCCAGTGCGATATCAAGAGAAAGCGAACCCGTGGAGATAGTTTCCACATCCATGGAACGGTCTTCACCCAGGCGCATGATGGAGCCTTTACCGAATTGCTTTTCGATCTGGCCCAGTGCTGCCGCCAACGCTTTCTGTTTGTTTTCGTCGATAGCCATTATTACTCCTGTCATGCCGGGAGAAGCAACTGCGCTTCACCATGGACTTCTGTTCTGTTGAGGCAATTATACTGTATAGTCATACAGTATCAAGTATTTTGTAGAAATTGTTGCCAGAGCGTTTTTAACGCGTATTCCGTTGCCTGACGACGCACGCTTTCGCGATCGCCGCTGAAGCATTCCCGGCGGGTGATCCCTTCCCCTTTTGAGGTGGCAAAGCCAAACCAGACGGTGCCGACAGGCTTCACGTCGCTGCCGCCGTCCGGCCCCGCGATACCGCTGATGGAGATAGCGTAATCTGCGCGCGCCTCTTTCAGCGCGCCAATCGCCATCTCGATCACCACCGGCTCGCTGACCGCGCCATGCTGCTCAAGCGTGGCTTCACGCACGCCAATCATCTGCGCTTTAGCTTCGTTACTGTAGGTCACAAAGCCGCGTTCAAACCAGGCGGAACTGCCAGCAATATCGGTAATTGCTTTCGCCACCCAGCCGCCGGTGCAGGATTCTGCGGTCGTGATAGTCGCGCCGCGCTGTTTCAGCGCCAGCCCCACCACTTCGCTAAGCTGCATCAATTCATGGTCAGTCATTCTCGCTCCAGGCCTTAGAAAAACATGCAGCACAAGATAGCACTTTCTCGTCAGATATGGGGATGCGCGTCGGGTTTTACGAGGGGGCTTCAGAAAAAAGCCGATGCGGGCGCACCGGCTGTAGCGAGGCTTATTTCATGCTGTTAGCAAGAGTCTTCACATTGTGGCGAAACGCCTTAACGTAGGTGTCCGCCACGCCGCCCTTCGCAGACAATGCTTCCGGGTAGAGTTCACCGCCCGGCTGGGCACCCGTGGCGGTCGCAATCTGCTTGACCAGGCGCGGATCGAGCTGGTTTTCCATAAACCAGGTGTGCACGCCGTCAGCTTTAATCTGATTGATGATTTCGGCTACCTGCGCCGCGCTGGCTTCGCTTTCAGACGACAGCCCCTGCGGCGCCATAAACGTCACGCCGTAGGCGCGGCTGAAATAGCCGAAGGCGTCGTGGCTGGTCAGCACTTTACGCTTTGCCTGTGGGATATCGCTGAAACGCTTTTTAGCCCAACTGTCCAGCTGAAAGAGCTGCGCAATATAGGGTTTGCCGGAAGCCTCAAGCGCGGCTTTATCTTCAGGATCGGCCTTCACCAGCCCTGAGAGAATATTTTGCGCATACAGCGCGCCGTTCGCCGCGCTGTTCCACGCGTGCGGATCGGTCACGGTTTTACCGTCCTCTTCCAGCGTGTGCGTTTTCACGCCGTCCGAGGCGATCACCAGTTGCCCTTTGAATCCGGAGGCTTTCACCAGACGGTCGAGCCAGCCCTCCAGCCCCAGCCCATTGACCACCACCACGTCAGCTTTACTCAGCGCCGCGCTGTCTTTGGGCGAAGGTTCGAAGGTATGGGGATCACCGTCCGGCCCCACCAGCGTCGTCACCTTCACACGATCCCCGCCAACCTGCTGCGTGATGTCTCCCAGTATGGAAAAGCTGGTCACCACATTCAGCGTTTTCGCCATTACGCCGTGCGTCATCATGCCGAGCGCGAGCGCGACGGCTAACCCTGTACGTTTCATCGTTTCCCCTTGCGTTAAAAAAGCGCCCGCAGGCTATCCGCCAGCCTGCTGCGCGTGCCAAACAACACTGAAATAAAGAACAACGCGCTGGCGGTCAGCACAATTGAGGGTCCGGCAGGCAGACTCACTGCCCAGGAAAGGCTTAAGCCCAGCCACGCGCAAAAAATACCGCTGATACCCGCCATCAGAAGTAACCCTGGTAGGGTGCGCACCCAGCAGCGTGCCGCCACGGCGGGTAACATCATCAGCCCGACGGCCATCAATGTGCCGAGCACCTGAAAACCGGCCACCAGGTTGAGCACCAGCAGCGCCAGAAACAGACCGTGTAACATCCCGGGCAGCCAGCGCGCGTTCACCTGTAACCACGCGGTATCAAACGCTTCGCTGACCAGTCCCCGATAAAAAATCGCCAGCGTGAGGAGCGTGAACATGCAAACGCCCGTCACAAACAGGGCTGACGCGCTATCCACGGCGAGAATGGAGCCAAACAGAAGGTGAAGCAGGTCGACATTTGAACCGCGCAGCGACACCAGCGTGACGCCCAACGCCAGCGAGCCAAGATAGAAACCGGCAAAGCTGGCATCCTCTTTAAGGGGCGTGCGACGGCTGACCAGCCCGGCCACCAGCGCCACGGCGATCCCGGCAATAAACCCGCCAACAGTCATTGCCAGCAGCGACATCCCGCTGAGCAGATAGCCCACCGCGACGCCCGGCAAAATGGCGTGAGAAAGGGCATCCCCCATCAGGCTCATCCGCCGCAGCTGAAGGAATACGCCCAGCGCAGTGGTGCTGACCGAGAGCGCCAGACAAACCACCAGCGCGCGTCGCATAAAGCCGTACTCAATAAACGGCTGGAAGAAGAGATGCCAGATCATGCCACCCTCACCCGCCCGGTTTTCCACTGGGGAATATCAGCATCCAGGCGTAACGTCTGCGGGAAGTGGCGCGCCACGCGTTCGCTGTCATGCAGAACCGCCAGCAGAGTCTGGCCCTGCATATACATCTCCATCATCAGATCCATCAGCACGTTGCAGGTCGCTTCATCGACGCCGGTGAAAGGCTCATCCAGCATGATCAGCGGCGCCTGCTGCACGAAAACGCGGGCAAACAGCATGCGCTGGAACTGGCCGCCGGAAAGTTCATCAATGGTGGAAAACGCCATCGATGCCAGCCCCACGCGCTCCAGCGCGTCGGCAATACGCATCCGGGTATCCCGACGAAAACCGGCAAAAAGTGAGATTTCAGGCCAGCAGCCCATACTCACCACGTCCTGCACGGTAAGGGGAAATTGCGCCTCCAGCGCGTGACGCTGCGCCAGCCAGCCCACCACCGGACGTCTCCCCTGCCAGCGAAACCTACCGCTGACGGGCGGAATAAATCCGGCGAGCGTTTTCAGCAGCGTGGATTTGCCGCAGCCGTTGGCCCCGACGATGGCGGTCATGCTCCCGCGTTCAATCACGCCGGACAGCGCGCGCGTAACGGGCTGGCGATCGTACCCCGCCACCAGGTCGTTCATCACGATCATGGCAACGCCACCGCCCAGCGCACGGCCAGGCCGAGAAACAGAATGAGCACCAGCGCCAGCAGCAGCCGGACCGGGGATGAGAGAGAAAACAGGGACATGGATATCTCAATTCAAAATTATGTTATAACATAACAATATCGAAAGGCGATTATGATGTAAACGGCGGGAGTGAAATGGGAGTGTGGCGAAATGTTTCTGCAAACGCCCCTCTCCGGTGGGAGAGAGGCAGAATAAGGGCATCAGGCCGCACCGTGCGTACAGCCATGCCGGGTGGCGGCGTTGCCTTACCCGGCCTACCCGCTGGAACGAATTACTGACTAAACGGTGACGCTGCTGGCACGCGCGCCTGCGACACCGCCAGGCCCAGCTGCCATACCGCCATCGCATAGTGCGTGCTGTGGTTGTAGCGGGTAATGGTGTAGAAGTTCGGCAGCCCGAACCAGTATTGATAACCGGTTCCGACATCCAGACGCAGCAGACTCACCTGGTCAACATTACCCAGCGGCTGCGATGGCGTTAAGCCTGCCGCTGCCAGCTGCGCCACGCTGTATTTGGTTTTAAATCCGTTTTCCAGACCAAACGCTTCGCCGTTCGCCTGCACCGCCACCTGGCCGCCCGGGGTCCAGCCGTGCGCTTTGAAGTAGTTCGCCACGCTGCCGATGGCGTCTTCAGGATCCCACAGGTTGATGTGGCCATCCCCGTTAAAATCTACCGCGTACTGCTTATAGGAGGACGGCATAAACTGGCCGTAGCCCATCGCACCGGCAAACGACCCTTTCAGATCCAACGGATCGTCCTGTTCGTCTCGCGCCATCAGCAGGAAGGTTTCCAGCTCGGAAGAGAAATACTCGGCGCGGCGCGGGTAGTTAAAGGAGAGCGTCGCCAGTGCATCGAGGATGCGGGTTTTACCCATAATGCGTCCCCAGCGGGTCTCCACCCCAATAATACCGACGATAATTTCCGGCGGCACGCCGTAGACCTGCCACGCACGGTTCAGGGCGTCTTCATACTGATTCCAGAACACCACGCCATTCTGCACGTTGTCCGGGGTAATAAACTGTTTGCGATAGCGCAGCCATGCGCCGTTTGGCCCGGTCGGCACCTGGGCCGTCGGTGCCTGCCTGTCCATCAGGCGCAGCACGTAGTCCAGACGCTTCGCCTGGGACAAAATGGCATGCAGTTGCTGGCGGTCAAAACCGTGTTTGCTCACCATTTTATCGATGAACTGTTCGGCCGCAGGGTTATTCGCGAAGTCGCCACCCATCTGCATCATATTGTGCTGCGGCTCAAGCAGGAACCCGCCGGAAGGCGCGCCCGCCGTTTGCTGAACGGCTTCGGTCTTAGGTTTGCTGCTACAGGCGGACAGGAGAATAAGCGCAGGTAACAGCGCTGCATAACGACGCTTGAACATGTGGCATCCATTTAACGAGTTCGGTAAGAACCCAGTATGGTAAAGCATCCGCAACACCTCAAGGAAGCGGTTATGTGGCCGTAAGCAAAATCTTTATCATTGACCACGGTCGGCGCAGGGAGAATGCATTATGATGAGCGCCCCTTCTGTTGGAGCGGGGGATCGGAACGATCGTAACCGGAGAGTAAAATGAGTGATTTTCTGTTAAACGCAGGCCGTCAGACCCTGCTGCTGGAGCTACAGGAAGCCAGCCGCCTGCCGGAGCGTCTGGGCGAGGATTTTGTTCGTGCAGCCAACACCATCATCCACTGTGAGGGCAAAGTGATCGTGGCGGGTATCGGTAAATCCGGTCATATCGGCAAGAAGATTGCCGCGACGCTTGCCAGCACCGGCACCCCGGCGTTCTTCGTGCATCCTGCCGAAGCGCTGCACGGCGATCTGGGGATGATCGAAAGCCGCGACGTGATGCTGTTTATCTCCTACTCCGGTTCCGCCAAAGAGCTGGATCTCATCATCCCTCGCCTGCAAGAAAAATCGGTAGCCCTGTTAGCGATGACCGGCAAATCCCGTTCGCCGCTGGCGCTGGCCGCGAAAGCCACGCTGGATATTTCCGTTGAGCGCGAAGCCTGCCCGATGCACCTGGCACCGACCTCCAGCACCGTCAACACGCTGATGATGGGCGATGCGCTGGCGATGGCGGTGATGCAGGCGCGCGGCTTTAATGAGGAAGATTTTGCCCGCTCCCACCCCGCGGGGGCGCTCGGTGCACGGCTGCTCAACAAGGTTCACCACCTGATGCGCACCGACGATGCCATTCCGCAGGTTAAGCTCGACACCAGCGTGATGGACGCCATGCTGGAGCTGAGCCGCACCGGTCTGGGTCTGGTGGCGGTATGCGATGACGGCGGAAACGTCAAAGGCGTGTTCACCGACGGCGATCTGCGTCGCTGGCTGGTGGGCGGTGGCGGGCTGGAAACTCAAGTGTCTGACGCCATGACCAAGGGCGGGCTGACGCTGAACGCCGACAGCCGCGCCATTGAAGCCAAAGAGGTGCTGATGAAGCGTAAAATCACCGCCGCACCGGTGGTGGACGAGCACGGCAGGCTGTGCGGCGCGATCAACCTGCAAGACTTCTACCAGGCGGGGATAATTTAACCCTTAAGCCCCAGACGTTTCGCCAGCCTGTGGAGGTTGGCGACGTCCATCTCCAGCGTCCGCGCGCATGCCGCCCAGCTGCGGTTATTCTGCTCCAGCGCGCGGGTGATCATCTGGCGCTGGAACGCATCCGTCGCCTCGCGCAGGTTCTCGTTCACGCTCTCAGGTATCACCGGCTTCACGGGCGGCATCGTTTCCTCATGCAGCGCAAAATGGTGCGCATGAATAACCACTTCATCCCCCGAACGCGTTGCCCGCGCCAGCACGACCGCACGGTGGATCGCATGCTCCAGTTCACGCACGTTACCCGGCCAGCCGTAGCTCAGAAGGTGCGTCCTCGCACCGGGGCTTAACACCACGCGGGAAAGCCCCATTTTGAGCCGACACTGTTCGCAGAAAAAGCCCGCCAGCAGCACCACGTCATCGCCCCGCTCGCGCAGCGGCGGCACCGTGAGCGGGAACACGCTCAGACGGTGGAACAGATCGGCGCGGAAATTACCTGCCAGCACCTCTTCGCGCAGATCGCGGTTCGTCGCCGCCAGCACGCGCACATCCACGCGTAAGCTGCGATCGTCACCCACGCGTTGAATATCGCCGTACTGCAACACCCGCAGCAGTTTGGCCTGGAGCGAAAGGGAAAGCTCACCAATTTCATCCAGGAACAGCGTGCCGTTATCGGCCATTTCGAACTTGCCGCTACGGTTGCTGATCGCCCCGGTAAACGCCCCTTTGACGTGTCCGAACAGCTCACTTTCCGCCACGCTTTCCGGCAGCGCCGCGCAGTTGAGGTACACCAGCGGGTTCACCGCACGGGGCGAGGCTTCATGGATCGCTTTCGCCACCAGCTCTTTACCGGTGCCGGTTTCACCGAAGATCAGCACGTTCAAATCAGACGCGGCGACAATCTCAATCTCTTTTTTGAGCTGTTCCATGCCCGGCGAAAGGCCAATCATTTCGGTGTGCGCTACTTGCTCAAACACCGTCGGGCTACCCGGAAGGATATTCTGGCTCTCCAGCTGTTCTATCAGCAGGGCGTTGTTCAGCGCCCCGGCTGCCAGCGCGGCAATCAGCCGTAGCGCTTCGTCGCTGAAGGTATCGAACTGATCCGGCGACATGCCATCGAGGGTTAATGCGCCAATCAGGTTCTGCCCGGCAAACAGCGGCAGGCCAATACAGGCGTGCACCTTCAGGCTCTCCTGGCCGGGGATCAGGCCGTCGTACGGGTCGGGCAGATCGCTGTCCGCCGGGAAACGCACCACGTCCCCCGCGCGGGCGATAGTTTCCAGACGCGGATGGCCCTCCAGCGTAAAGCGCCGCCCGAGTACGTCCTTCGCCAGCCCGTCGATGGCCAGCGGAATAAACTGCCGCCCTTCGTAACGCAGCAGCGCTGACGCATCGCAACCCAGCACGTGGCGCAACGTGGAGATCAGCCGTTGAAAACGGTCCTGATGACCAATACCGGTTTGCAGTTCTATGGCGATCTTCGCCAGCACGTCTACGGAAAAGCTCATCTCTGCCTCACTGTCATTTTGACAATGCATAGTGTCATATTGACAATTTTTTAGATAGTCAAAATGACTACTTATTTGGGATCATGAAAACATAAACCCTTACCTTTCAATAAATTAAAAAATTGGCACGCAACTTGATATAAGCAAACCATCTTATTTGAAAACGCTGTATTACGTTGAGGTTGCTATGTCTATTCTGGTTAAAAATAACATTCATTGGGTGGGTCAACGTGACTGGGAAGTGCGCGATTTCCACGGGACGGAATATAAAACGCTGCGCGGCAGCAGCTACAACAGCTATCTCATCCGCGAGGGTAAAAACGTCCTGATCGATACCGTCGATCACAAATTCAGCCGCGAGTTCGTGCAGAACCTGCGCAGCGAAATCGATCTGAACGACATCGACTACATCATCATCAACCATGCGGAAGAGGATCACGCCGGGGCGCTGACCGAGCTGATGTCTTACATTCCGGACACCCCGATCTACTGCACCACCAACGCTATTGACTCCATCAACGGTCACCACCACCATCCGGAGTGGAACTTCCACACCGTGAAAACCGGCGACACGCTGGATATCGGCAACGGCAAACAGCTGATCTTCGTGGAAACGCCGATGCTGCACTGGCCGGACAGCATGATGACCTACATGACCGGTGACGCGGTGCTGTTCAGTAACGACGCCTTCGGTCAGCACTACTGCGACGAACGTCTGTTCAACGACGAAGTGGATCAGACCGAGCTGTTCGAACAGTGCCAGCGCTACTACGCCAACATCCTGACCCCGTTCAGCCGCCTGGTCACGCCAAAAATCACCGAGATCCTCGGCTTCAACCTGCCGGTGGATATGATCGCCACCTCCCACGGCGTGGTATGGCGTGAAAACCCTACCCAGATCGTCGAGCTGTACCTGAAATGGGCGGCGGATTATCAGGAAGATCGCATCACGATTTTCTACGACACCATGTCCAACAACACCCGCATGATGGCGGACGCGATTGCCCAGGGCATCAACGAAGTTGACCCGAACGTGGCGGTGAAAATCTTCAACGTGGCGCGCAGCGATAAGAATGAGATATTGACCAACGTCTTCCGCTCCAAGGGCGTGCTGGTGGGCACCTCCACCATGAATAACGTGATGATGCCGAAGATTGCCGGACTGGTGGAAGAGATGACCGGCCTGCGCTTCCGTAACAAACGCGCCAGCGCCTTTGGTTCACACGGCTGGAGCGGCGGCGCGGTAGACCGTCTTTCCACCCGTTTGCAGGATGCCGGTTTTGAGATGTCCCTGAGCCTGAAGGCGAAATGGCGTCCGGATCTCGACGCGCTGGAAATCTGTCGCCAGCACGGTCGCGACATTGCCCGTCAGTGGGCGCTTGCGCCGCTGCCGGAAACCGCCCCCGCTCCGGCTGTTGCGCCAGGATCCGTAGCAGAAGCCGCCCCTGCCACTGCCGACCTCGGCCCTTGCATGCAGTGCAGCGTCTGCCAGTGGATTTACGATCCTGAACTGGGCGAACCGTTGCAGGATGTCGCGCCGGGTACGCCGTGGAGCGAGGTGCCGGACAACTTCCTCTGCCCGGAATGTTCCCTCGGGAAAGACGTCTTTGATGAACTGGCAACGGAGGCAAAATGAGCCACGGCATCGTCATTATCGGCTCGGGCTTTGCCGCCCGCCAGCTGGTGAAAAATATCCGCAAACAGGATGCTAACGTGCCGTTGACGGTGATCGCCGCCGACAGCATGGACGAGTACAACAAGCCTGATTTAAGCCACGTCATTAGCCAGAATCAGCGCGCCGACGATCTCACCCGCCAGACGGCGGGGGAGTTCGCAGAACAGTTTAACCTGCGTCTGTTTCCGTATACCTGGGTCACTGATATCGACGCCGATGCCCACGAGGTGAACGCGAAAGATAAAACCTGGCAGTACGACAAGCTGGTGCTGGCGACGGGGGCATCGGCGTTTGTGCCGCCGGTTGAGGGCCGCGAGCTGATGGTCACGCTCAACAGCCAGCAGGAGTATCAGGCCAGCGAAACCCTGTTACGCGACGCGCAACGGGTGATGATTGTCGGCGGCGGACTGATTGGCACCGAGCTGGCGATGGATTTCTGCCGGGCGGGGAAATCCGTCACCCTGGTTGACCACGCGGCCAGCATTCTGTCAGCGCTGATGCCGGCAGAAGTAAGCAGTCGCTTACAGCATCGTCTGACCGACATGGGCGTGCATCTGCTGCTGAAATCGCAGTTGCAGAGTCTGTGCAAAACCGACACCGGTATTCGTGCGACGCTCGATCGCAACCGCAGCGTGGAAGTGGATGTGGTTATCGCGGCGACGGGGCTGCGCCCGGAAACCGCGCTGGCGCACCGTGCAGGCGCAGAGATCAATCGCGGCGTGAAGGTGGACAGCTACCTGCAAACCACCCAGCCGGACATTTATGCCCTGGGCGACTGCGCGGAAATTAACGGCCAGGTGCTGCCGTTCCTGCAACCGATACAGTTAAGCGCCATGTTCCTGGCGAAAAACCTGCTCGGTGGCAACGCACCGGTGAAATTACCCGCCATGCTGGTGAAGGTAAAAACGCCGGAACTACCGCTGCATCTCGCAGGTGAAACGCAGCGTCAGGATCTGAACTGGCAAATTACCCTCGAACCGCAGGGAATGGTCGCGCGAGGTGTGGACAGCGAGGGTCAGATGCGCGCCTTTGTCGTCAGTGAAGACCGGATGAAGGAGGCGTTCACGCTGCTGAAATCGCTACCTGCTTAACCCTCGCAATGCCGGGTGGCGCTTCGCTTACCCGGCCTACTCAACCCCAAAACGGTAAACCTTGTAGGCCCGCGCAAGCGTAGCGCCGCCGGGCAAAAACAGGGCTGGGTAGTTCAGGACCGCACCACCAGCGCGTCATAACCGCGCCAGCGGTAGTTCGCCATCGAGATCAGCCAGCAGGCGACAAACAGCCCGACCACCACAAATCCGGCATCGCCCAGGTTATCATTCACTGCGCCAATCAGATCCCACACGCCGCCGCTGAGGGCGAACTTGTCCATCAGCAGACCCAGCGCTTCCAGCCCGCCGATAAACAGCGCCACCACTACCGAGGTGCCGGTGATGGTCATGTTGTAGTACAGCTTGCGCTGCGGCTTGTTGAACGCCCAGCCGTAGGCCCCCACCATCAGCAGGTTATCAAGCGTATCCACCAGCGCCATGCCGCTGGCAAAGAGCGCCGGGAAGATCATGATCGACCACACTGACATCCCGCTGGAGGCGCTGGCGGCGGAGATCCCCAGCACGCCAATCTCGGTGGCCGTGTCAAAGCCGAGGCCAAACAGGAAGCCCACCAGATACATCTGCCAGCTTTTATTCACCAGGCGGAAGGTTTTGCCGAACAGCCAGTTCATGACCCCACCCTGCGCAGGCAGCGTGATATCACCCTGCACGGGCCTGCCGTGTTTCAGCGCCTGAAAACTGCGCCAGACGCCGCGGAGGATCACCATATTCACCAGCGCCATCGCCAGCAGGAAGGTTGCCGACACCGCCGTACCGATCAGGCTGCCGGTCTCGTGAAACCACGCCATGTTTTTCTGGAACGCCGTGGCGGTCGCGGCAATGGCAATGGAGGCCAGCACCACGATGGTGGAGTGTCCGAGGGAAAACCATGCGCCCACGCCGGACGGACGCTTGCCCTGCTGCATCATCTTACGCGTCACGGTATCAATCGCGGCAATGTGGTCAGCGTCCACCGCATGACGCAGTCCATAGCACCATGCCAGCAGGCTGGCGGCCATCAGCGCCGTGCTGCCGCTAAAGGTTTGCCATGCCAGCCCCCAGGCCAGCAGGTTCGCCATCACCAGAGCCAGCAGCAGGCACGCTGCACGAGGTTCATTGCGTAAAAGTCGTAACATTTTAAATCCTTTGTGAACATGATCGGGCGGCAGCAACCATCGCCTGCCCGAAGGAGATCGCTCCGTCGCCTGCGGGCAGGCGCGAAGGAAAAAGAAGCGTAAAATCAGAAAGGTAGTAACGAAGGCGCGCGCGCAGCAGGCGGTTGTGCAGGACGCCGCCGCTGAAACACACCGTCGTGAGCGACAGTCGGCGGGCATGCGATGCCGCCAGTTCACTTAGCCCTTTTGCCAGCGCATCGTGAAAGGCCCAGGCGCGCTCGCCGGGTTCCGCCCGCCAGGTAAGCCACTGTTGCCAGAACAGCGTAAGGTTATCCGCCTGTAGCGTCACCGGATGCTCAACCCCTGCACCGCGTTCGGCCAGCGCCTCCAGCCTGCATGCGGCTTCGCCCTCGTAGCGTTGCGTTTCAATGCCCAGCGCACAGGCCACGGCGTCAAACAGACGACCACAGGACGACGCCCGCGGCGCGTTGATACCGCGTGACACCGCCGTGGCCAGCAGCGGCCAGTTTTGACGCTGTACCGCCTCTGTTTCCGGGTACTGCTGCCAGTCAGGTACGAACGCCAGACAGTGGGCGAGCAAATTGCGCCACGGCTGTTTCGCTGCCAGATCGCCCCCCGGCAGCGCAACGGCTGGCAGACCGCCAAGCCGCTCGCAGTCGAGATAGTTGACCCGCAGGCACTCCCCGCCCCACAGCGCACCGTTCTCGCCCATGCCGATGCCGTCAAGCGTCAGGGCGATAACGTCTCCGCCGTCGAGCGGCCAGCCGTTCTCCGCCAGACACGCTGCCGCATGCGCGTGATGATGCAGCACGGTCTCAACGGGCAGCGCCTGCTCAAGCGCCCACTGGCGGGCGTGATAGCCCGGATGCGCATCACACACCACGCGCTCAGGCTGGAAGGCGTAGATGTCCTGCATCGTCGTGAGCGCGCTGCGCCACTGCGCCTCTACGCCCTCGTCGCTCAGATCGCCAAAATGCTGGCTCAGCACCGCCTGGTTCCCACGCACCAGGCAGAAGGTGTTTTTCATCTCCGCGCCAGTGCACAGCATGGCGGGGATATTCTCAAAACCAGCGGGCAACGTGATGGCATCCGGCACAAAACCGCGGGCGCGACGCAGGAGGGCGCCATCCCGATCCATCACGGAATCATCCATGCGTTGCAGGATGTCCCGGTTGTGCAGCAGAAAACCGTCAGCAATATCGCCCAGTTCCTCCATCGCCTGCGGGTTGGTGATGGCGGGCGGTCTGCCGCTGAGGTTCCCGGAGGTCATCACCAGCGGACGCTGGCATGCCATCATCAGCAAATGCTGGATCGGGTTCGCGGGTAACATTACGCCGACCGTATTCAGCCCGGGCGCAATCTCCTCAGGAAACGCAGGAAGACAGGCTTTTGGCGTCAACACTATCGGTGCCGCGGAGGAGCGTAACCGCGTCTGGATGGTCTCCGGCAGCTCATCCGCATCGGGGATCATCACCGCCAGCGGCTTCGTCGGGCGCTGCTTGCGTGTCCGCAATGTCAGTATCGCCTGCGGGTTAAGCGCATCGCAGACCAGGTGAAATCCCCCCAGCCCTTTGACCGCGACAATACCGCCGCCTTTCAGCATCGCAACCGCCGCGCTTAACGCCGATTCGCGGGTGGCACCAGCCTCCCCGGCGCGCCACTCCAGCTGGGGTCCACAGTCCGGGCAGGCCACCGGCTGGGCGTGAAAACGTCGGTCAGCGGGATTGCGGTACTCCGTTTCGCAGGGCATACAGAGCGGGAATGGCGCCATTGACGTGGCCGGGCGGTCATACGGCATGGCGCGAATGATGGTAAAACGCGGCCCGCAGTGGGTACAGTTGATAAACGGGTAGCGGTAGCGACGTTCGCGGGGATCGTGCATTTCCGCCAGGCATGCGGGACAGGTGGCGGCATCCGGGACGATTTGCGTGTCCATCGCCCCGCCCGCGCTGTGGCGGATGGTAAAGCCCTCCGGCAGGTGTGCCCAGGTAAACGGCTGCGTTTCAACGTGGTCAATGCGCGCCAGCGGTGGGCAGTCCTGGCGCAGTCTCGCGGTAAAGTCACCCCCACTGCCCGCGAGACGCACCAGGACACCCTCTCCGTCGTTGCACACGTCGCCCGCCAGCCCCAGCTGGTGTGCAAGCTGCCAGACGAAGGGACGAAACCCGACGCCCTGCACTTTGCCGCGCACCCGCAACTGTACGCCGTTAACGCACATTGCCGCTTAAAACAGCAGCGATGACGAGGTGTCGAACGCCGCGCGACGGCGTTTTTCGGCACTCATCTGTTCGAGCTTGTCGCGATCGACGCAGACCAGCGCATGCGTCGGACAGGCTTCCATACACGCCGGACCGGCATCGCGGTGGTAGCAGAGGTCACATTTGTTGGCTTCGGCTTTCTCCGCGCGTACGCTCAGCCCGATACCGCTGTTACGCACCACCGGGCGAACCACCACCTCCATCGCGCCATACGGACACGCCACCACGCAGGTTTTGCACCCGATGCAGCGCTCCTGCATCACGTGTACGAAGCCTTTTTCACGCTTAATCGCCCCGTTCGGGCAGACGTTGGCGCACGGCGCGTCTTCACACTGGCGACAGATAGCAGCGGTGGAAATATTCACGCCTTTAATGACGTGGATGCGCGGCAGGAAGGTGTCAGGGGTGAGAGAGGCGCAATCCTGCTCCGCCTGGTGGGACACCACGCACGCCACTTCACAGGTACGGCAACCAATGCATTTGCTGGCATCGGCCATAATAAAACGGTTCATCTGCTTCTCCGGCATAACTGTTATGCGCGAAGCTATTCATAAACCGTGCCAATATTTAATGCATTGATTTTATAGGTAAATTAAAAAGAGAAGGATCTGTCATCGTCATTAGTGACGATGACAGATGTCGACGTCAGCGATGCGGGCCGTCAATGACGGAGTCGCGCAGGATAAGCTCGCCGGAGAAGGTTTGCTGATATTTAAACTCACCGCCGTCGAGCATGAAGATCAGGCGGCTGATGGTCTCCTGGATCATCTCCGTTACCGGAATACGCACGCTGGAGAGGGAAGGCACAATGTAGGGCGCGATCGCCACGTCGTCGAAGCCGATGACCGACACCGCGCCCGGCGTGGCAACGCCGCTCTCGTGCAGCTGCTTGATGGCGCCAATCGCCATATCGTCGTTACTCGCCACCAGCGCGGTAAACGGTTCGCCGCGGGCAAGCAGCTGAGTGACCGCCGCCGCGCCGCTGGCCGGGTTCCACTTCCCTTCGGCGATAAGCGCGTCACGCACCGCAATGCCGTGCTGCGCCAGCGCGTCCCTGTAGCCGGAAAGACGCTCCACCCCGGTGGGGGAATCCA
Organism: Enterobacter cloacae complex sp. IR5418; assembly: GCF_049238105.1. NCBI lineage: Bacteria > Pseudomonadati > Pseudomonadota > Gammaproteobacteria > Enterobacterales > Enterobacteriaceae > Enterobacter > Enterobacter cloacae complex sp. IR5418. The sequence goes on from NZ_JBMKHS010000005.1 coordinate 54,727, forward strand.
GTGAACCGGTGATAAACGCAATCTCCCGGTGGCCTTTCGCAATCAGCTGCGACACCGCCTCCTGACACGACGCTTTATGATCGGACCAGACGCTGTGGCTGCTGTTTTTCCGCAGGCGGCGGTTGAGCACCATAATCGGCTGCTCGCATTTCTCGACGAGCGCGTCCAGTTCTTCCACGTTCAGAAAACGCGGGTAGATAATCACCGCGTCGCAGCGCATGTCGAGCAGGTACTGGATCGCCTCGCGCTCCTCTTCGGCGCTGTGTTTACCATCCGCGAGGATCAGCTGCCGCCCTTTTTCTTCCGTCATCCGCGCAGCGTTAAACAGCAGTTCGCTGAAGTAGACGCCGTGGTACAGGGTGTTCGTCACCACCAGCCCCAGGGTCTGGGTGCGTTTGGTCGCCAGGTTTCGCGCCAGCAGATTGGGGCGATACCCGCTCTCTTCAATGGCCTGAAACACCCGGTCTTTGGTCTCCTGACTGACGTAACCGTTCCCCGACAGCACCCGTGAGACCGTCGCTTTCGACACGCCTGCCCGCTTCGCCACTTCCAGCATCGTGGTCATATTCTTATTCCGTGTGAACCTGATGGGCGCAGTGTACTGCACCGCAAAAAAATTGTCGCAGCGGCGTTATCACGCTTTTACCACCCCACCGCGATCTGCATCACGAAACGAAAAAATGTAAACAAAGCGATCTTGTTTCATTCATAGAAACTCATAATGATTATGTGAAACCGGTTTCCTACACTTCTCACAACGATAACAGGATCACATCCGATGGCAAAAAATTACGCTGCGCTGGCGACCGACGTCGTTAGCGCGCTGGGCGGCAAAGAGAACATCGTCGCCGTCACCCACTGCATGACGCGCCTGCGCTTCGTTCTGAAAGACGAAAGCCTTACCGACGCCGCGCGCCTGAAAAGCATCAGCGGCGTGCTCGGCGTGGTGCGCAACGACAACCAGTGCCAGGTGATCATCGGCAACACCGTGTCCCAGGCATACCGTGAAGTGGTGAGCCTGCTGCCCGCTAACCTGCAACCTGCCGTACCGGAAGGTCCACAGAAGATCACGCTGCGCCGGATTGGCGCCGGGATCCTCGACGCGCTGATCGGCACCATGTCGCCGCTGATCCCGGCGATCATCGGCGGGTCGATGGTTAAGCTGCTGGCGATGATCCTTGAGATGACCGGCGTACTGGGCAAAGGCGACCCGACGCTGACGATCCTCACCGTTATTGGCGACGGCGCGTTCTTCTTCCTGCCGCTGATGGTGGCGGCTTCCGCAGCGGTGAAGTTCAAAACCAACATGTCGCTGGCGATTGCCATTGCGGGCGTGCTGGTGCACCCGAGCTTTATCGAGCTGATGGCGAAAGCGGCGCAGGGCGAGCACGTAGAATTTGCCCTCATTCCGGTCACGGCGGTGAAATACACCTATACCGTTATCCCGGCTCTGGTCATGACATGGTGCCTGTCCTATATCGAGCGCTGGGTGGATCGCATCACCCCGGCGGTGACGAAAAACTTCCTGAAACCGATGCTGATCGTGCTGATTGCCGCCCCGCTCGCCATCGTGCTGATAGGCCCGCTGGGGATCTGGATCGGTAGCGCCATCTCCGCGCTGGTCTACACCATCCACGGCTATCTGGGCTGGCTCTCCGTCGCCATTATGGGCGCGCTGTGGCCGCTGCTGGTGATGACCGGGATGCACCGCGTCTTTACCCCGACCATCATCCAGACCATTGCCGAAACGGGCAAAGAAGGGATGGTGATGCCGTCGGAAATCGGCGCCAATCTGTCACTCGGCGGTTCATCGCTGGCGGTGGCGTGGAAAACCAAAAACCCGGAGCTGCGCCAGACGGCGCTGGCCGCGGCGGCCTCCGCCATCATGGCGGGGATCTCTGAACCGGCCCTGTACGGCGTGGCGGTACGCCTGAAACGTCCGCTGATTGCGAGCCTGATCAGCGGCTTTATCTGCGGTGCGGTGGCTGGCATGGCCGGTCTTGCCAGCCACTCGATGGCGGCGCCGGGGCTGTTCACCAGCGTGCAGTTCTTCGACCCGGCCAACCCGATGACCATCGTCTGGGTGTTTGGCGTGATGGGGCTGGCGGTGGTGCTGTCGTTTGTACTGACCCTGCTGTTAGGGTTTGAGGATATCCCGGTAGAAGACGAAGCCGAAAAAGCGCGCGCCCTGCAAACCGCACCGGTACAGAACAAAGCAGCAGAAGCATAAACTGAAAGCGAGGTAAGAATGTCTGTTTTTCCACAAGGATTTTTATGGGGCGGCGCGCTTGCCGCCAACCAGAGTGAAGGTGCTTACCGTGAAGGCGGCAAAGGACTGACGACGGTCGACATGATCCCCCACGGCGCGAATCGTCTGGCGGTAAAGGTCGGCAAGGAAAAACGGTTTTCGTTGCGGGACGACGAATTCTACCCGAGCCACGAGGCGATTGATTTTTACCATCGCTACAAAGAAGACATTGCCCTGATGGCGGAGATGGGCTTTACGGTGTTCCGCACCTCGATTGCCTGGAGCCGCCTCTACCCGAACGGCGACGAACCGCTGCCGAATCAGGAAGGCATTGCCTTCTACCGCGCGGTGTTCGAGGAGTGCAAAAAGTACAACATCGAGCCGCTGGTCACGCTCTGCCATTTCGACGTGCCGATGCACCTGGTGACGGAGTACGGCTCCTGGCGCAACCGTAAGATGGTCGATTTCTTTGCCCGCTACGCCCGCACCTGCTTTGAAGAATTTAACGGGCTGGTGAAATACTGGCTGACCTTCAATGAAATCAACATCATGCTGCACAGCCCGTTCTCCGGCGCGGGGCTGGTGTTTGAGGAAGGGGAAAACGAGGATCAGGTGAAATACCAGGCCGCGCATCACGAGCTGGTGGCGAGCGCGCTGGCGACCAAAATCGCCCACGAGGTGAACCCGGAAAACCAGGTCGGCTGTATGCTGGCGGGCGGCAATTTTTACCCTTACTCCTGCAAGCCGGAAGACGTGTGGATGGCGCTGGAGAAAGACCGCGAGAACCTGTTCTTTATCGACGTGCAGGCGCGCGGCAGCTATCCGGCCTACTCCGCCCGCGTGTTCCGCGAAAAAGGCGTGGTGATTGTGAAAGATCCCGGCGACGACGAACTGCTAAAAAACACCGTCGACTTTGTCTCGTTCAGCTATTACGCCTCGCGCTGCGCGTCGGCGGACATGAACGCGGGCAACACCAGCGCGGCGAACATCGTGAAGTCCCTGCGTAACCCGCACATTCAGGTGAGCGAATGGGGCTGGGGCATTGATCCGCTCGGCCTGCGCATCACCATGAACATGATGTACGACCGCTACCAGAAGCCGCTGTTCCTGGTGGAAAACGGCCTCGGGGCGAAGGACGTTATTGATGAAAACGGCGAGATCAACGACGACTACCGCATCAGCTACCTGCGCGAGCATATCCGCGCGATGGGCGACGCGATTGAGGACGGCGTACCGCTGATGGGCTACACCACCTGGGGCTGTATCGACCTGGTGTCGGCCTCAACGGGGGAGATGAGCAAGCGCTACGGGTTTGTGTACGTCGACCGGGACGACGCCGGGAACGGCACGCTGGACCGCAAGCGCAAGAAGTCGTTCTGGTGGTATAAGAAGGTGATTGCGAGTAACGGAAAGGATCTGGAGTAGCCTGTTTTGCCGGGTGGCGGCTTCGCCTTACCCGGCCTACAAACTACTCGGTGCGGTTTTCACCCTCTCCCCTATGGGGAGAGGGCCGGGGTGAGGGGTTCAAACCCACCATTTCCAATCCACCCGTCAAGCCGGGAATACACCACCTCCACCGCCGCTTTCACTGGCGGCGTCATCGGATAATAAAACCCGACAATGTCCGGCTGGATCCCAAGAAACAGCACCTCGCCCACGTCGTCTTTAATCTGATCCACCAGATAGTTCAGCGGCATATTGTGGGTGGTCATCATAAACATCTCGGCGATGTCGTCGGGATCAATCAGGCGGATCTCACCGGGGTTCAGCCCCATATCAGTGGCATCGACGATTAACAGCCTGTCCGGATGCAGTTCTCGAATGGCGACCACGTCATTTTCCGGGGCGCTGCCGCCGTCAATCACCACCCAGTTGCCCGGTGGGTTTGCGTCACACATCTCTGCCAGCAGCGGGCCCGCGCCGTCGTCGCCCATCATGCTGTTGCCGACACACAGTAAAACGTCAGTCACGTAATCTCCTCACCATCAGGTAGATGGCGCTCTCCTGATGAATATCGTGCAGCATGCCGAGCAGCGTTTTGCTCCACGCCTGCTGCGCCGGGGTTTGCCTGCTCAGCGCCGCGTCAAAGGCGTTGGCGAGCATCGTGATGTGGTTGGCGTCGATAACGATCTCGCCGTACTTCGGCACGCCCTCCATTTTGCGCCGCGCCGTGCTGCCCTCTTCCAGCGTGGCGATCCACGCCAGATACTCGGGCCACGGGCAGCTTAGCGCCGTTTCAAGGCAGTCGATCACCCCGAGGTGGTGCCCAATCGCCAGGCTGTAATAGACCACCTGCTGCGCCGCATCCGGCGTGGCGTCGTTCTCATCAATAAACTTACGGCTCAGCTGGCTGAACACCACCGTTTCACTCATCGAATACGCGCCTCATCCACAATGCTGTTCAGGTTCGCCACGATCTCATTGAGACGCGGATCGTTTTCCGCCTCCAGCCAGCGCGCCACCTGATGGTCGCCCTGGCTCAGCAGGCGCAGGTAATCGTCGGCAATCTGGCGACCATAGCGATAGCCCGCCAGTTTCCGCGCCGTGCGGTCCACCTTCACCCGCAGGGGCTGCACCATGTCCGGGTGCAGAATGGCCGCAGGCTGTTTGTCGATCTCGCCCGGCTCGCGGGCGTGGATCTTCTGCTCCAGCAGGCCGAGCGCCATCGCAAAGCCGTACAGCGTCGCGGCGGGCGTCGGCGGGCAGCCCGGGATATAGACGTCCACCGGCACGATTTTGTCGGTGCCGCCCCAGACGCAGTAAAGATCGTGGAAGATGCCGCCGCTGTTGCCGCAGGCGCCGTAGGAGATGCAGATTTTCGGGTCCGGCGCCGACTGCCAGGCGCGCAGCGCGGGCGATCGCATGGCGCGGGTGACCGCCCCGGTAAACAGCAGGATGTCCGCATGGCGCGGGGACGGCACCACTTTGATGCCGAAGCGCTCGGCGTCAAACAGCGGCGACAGGGTAGCGAAGATCTCAATTTCGCAGCCGTTGCAGCCACCGCAGTCCACGCGGTAGACGTAGGCCGAGCGTTTGATTTTTTTCAGCAGCGATGCCTTCATGCTGGCGATGGACTCCTCCACCGTTAGCGGCACCGGAATGCCGTTAGCGTCGCGCGGGCCGAGTAAGTTTTCCATCAGCTGGCCTCTCTCATATGACGGGTTAAATCGATGCGGTCAGACGGCAGCAGGCACTTCTGACGCTTGCACTCCGGGCAGGTTTCGAAGCTTTCACGATGATGCTCCGCGCGCACGTCGCCGTTGTGCTTCAGCAGCGCAATGGCGTAGTCGATCTCTTTTTGCACGGCGAATGGACGCTTGCAGACGCGGCAGCTGCACAACGCAAAGCGCGACTGCTGGAGAAAATCCTCTTTCTTCCACACCGCCAGCTCGTACTCTGGCGAAAGACGAATGGCGACCGTCGGGCAGACCTCCTCGCAGCGGCCGCAGAAGATGCAGCGCCCGAGGTTAAACTGCCAGGCCAGCTCGCCGGTTTTGAGGTCCGTTTCCACCGTTAAGGCATTCGACGGGCAGGCGTTGACGCAGGCCGCGCAGCCGATGCACTGCTGCGGGTTGTGCTCCGGCTTGCCGCGAAAGTTTTTATCCACCGGGATCGGCTCCAGCGGATAGCTGCTGGTCTGCGCGCCGGTTTTGATCACTTTTTTGATAAAGGTAAACATGGCGAGTCCTTATTTCAGCGGCGAGTTCTTACGCTCGATGCTGTAGCGCTCAAGCTCTTTGTATGGCACCACCTGGCTTTTCTTCTTGCGCACGTCCACCACGGTCATGCGGTCGGTGCAGGAGTAGCACGGGTCAAGGCTGCCGATGATCAGCGGCGCGTCAGAGACGGTATTACCGCGCAGCATATAGCGCAGGGTTGGCCAGTTGGCGTAGGTCGCCGCGCGGCAGCGCCAGCGGTAGAGCTTCTGGTTGTCGCCGGTCATGCTCCAGTGGATGTCATCCCCGCGCGGCGCTTCGGCAAAGCCGAGGGCAAAGCGGTTTGGAATGTAGGTGAAGCCCTCCACCATCAGTGGGCCGCCGGGTAGGTTATCGAGACCGAAGTCAATCATGTTCAGGGCGGTGAACACCTCGTTGATGCGCACCTTGAGGCGGGAGATGACGTCGCAGCCCTGCTCGCTGTGCACGGTCATCGGCAGCAGGCCGTAGCCGACGAACGGATGATCGGCGCGGGTATCGCGGGCGTGACCGCTGGCGCGTACCATCGGGCCGACGTTGCTGAAGTCGCGGGCGATTTCAGGATCAAGACGACCGATGCCGACGGTGCGCTGCTCGATGTTTGGCGTGCTGAGCAGCATGTCCACCAGCTCCTGCACGTCCCGGCGCATCTGCTGCGCCAGCTGGCGGGTCTGGATCATGTCGCCCTTCAGCAGGTCGCGGCGGATCCCGCCGATCAGGTTCAGGCCGTAGGTTTTACGCGCCCCGGTGAGAATTTCCGCCATTTTCATCGACGCTTCACGCACGCGGAAGAACTGCATAAACCCGGAGTCAAAGCCGACGAAGTGACACGCCAGGCCGAGGTTGAGCAGGTGCGAGTGCAGGCGCTCCACCTCCAGCAGGATGGCGCGGATCATCTGCGCGCGCTCCGGCACCACGATCCCCATGCCGTTTTCCACCGAGGTGGTGTAGGCGGTGCTGTGGGCGAAGCCGCAGATGCCGCACACGCGATCAGAGAGGAACGTGACTTCGTTGTAGCCCATGCGGGTCTCCGCCAGCTTTTCCATGCCGCGGTGGACGTAGAACAGGCGGTAGTCGGCATCGATGATGTTCTCGCCGTCGACAAACAGGCGGAAGTGGCCCGGTTCGTCGGAGGTCACGTGCAGCGGGCCGATCGGCACCACGTTGTTCTTCTTGCTGCCGAGTTCGTTGATGAACTCGTAGGTTTCGCTGTCGGTGGTCGGCGCCGGACGCTGGCGGTAGTCCATACTGTCTTTGCGCAGCGGATAGAGTTCATCCGGCCAGTCATCCGGCAGCACCAGACGACGCTCGTCCGGCAGGCCAACCGGCACCAGGCCGTACATGTCGCGCACTTCGCGCTCGCCCCAGACGGCGGCAGGCACGCGCGGCGTGACGGACGGGTACTCCGGCTTGTTCGGGTCGACTTCGACGCGCACGGTGATCCAGCACTTCTCGCCCTGCTCCATCGACATCACGTAGTACACCGCATAGTTGCCGCACAGCTGGCGCTCGTCGTTGCCGAACAGTACTGACAGCCAGCCGCCCTGCTGGTAGTAGAGAAACTCCACCACCTCCGGCAGGTAGTTCACCTTAATGGTGACGGTTACCTGGTCTTTGGTTTGCCAGGACTCCTCCAGCACCACGCCCGGGAAAGCCTGATGCAATGCGGCGAGATACTGCTGACCTTTCTTTTCTTCAGACATAAACACTCTCTTTAATCACGCCACCAGCAAGGAGACGAACGCTAAAAATGCAAAACCAAAACCGGCCCAGGTGATGCGTGACGTTTCGACAAAACGCAGGCGCGCCATGCTGTTTTCAAACAGGGCGATGACCAGCACGCCGATAAGCAGCTTGAGGGCGGCAACCACCATGGCCAGCAGCAGGCCGCCCGCAGAGAAGTGCGTCATCTGCCCCCACGGGAAGAAAACGCCGACGAACATCTGCAACACCACCAGCTGCTTGAGGCTGATGCCCCACTTCAGCACCGCAAAGCCGTAGCCGCTGTATTCGGTGAGCGGCCCCTCCTGTAATTCCTGCTCCGCTTCCGCGAGATCGAACGGCAGCTTGCCCATCTCGATAAAGGTGGCGAACGCGCAGGCGCAGAGCGCCAGGACCAGCGGGAGAGAACGTGAAACCGGCCAGTGGTAAACGGTGTCGGTGATAAAACTGATGTGGGTCGAACCTGCAACCTGCGCCGCCACCCACAGCCCCAGCAGCAGAATTGGCTCCACCAGCACGCCGAGCATCGCCTCGCGGCTGGCGCCGATCCCCGTAAACGGGCTGCCGGTGTCCAGGCCCGCAATCGCAAAGAAGAAACGCGCGATGGCGAAGAGGTAGATCAGCGTAATCAGATCGCCCAGCACGGGCAGCGGCGAACCCACCGTCACCACCGGCAGCGCGGTGGCGATGGTCAGCATCACGCCCACCATCACGAACGGCGTCAGGCGGAACACCCAGCCTGCGGCATCCGGCGCGACGCTCTGACGGGAGAGCAGTTTGAAGAGATCGCGGTACTCCTGAAGCACGCCAGGCCCGCGACGGTTGTGCAGCCGGGCGCGCGCCACGCGCGTGATGCCCGACAGCAGCGGCGCGGCGGCAAACAGCACCAGCGCCTGAAGAATTGCCAGTAACAGACTCATGTCAGGCTCCTCGTGAAATGACAATCACCACCAGCACCGCCAGCTCGATCAGCGCCAGACGGCGGAACAGCACGGGCACGGCGGCACCCTGCCAGCCGGGCACCCAGCCCACCGGGTTCAGCCAGTGGCGCAGCTTCAGCACGGCGGCAAAGTTCTCCTTCACCGGCATGGCGAAACCGTGGGCGGTGATAACCATCGACTGCTCGTGTTCGTAGCCGCAGGCCCACGCCGCGCCGCGCGAGCGGGAGGCGAGACGGTCGCGTCTGAAGAACAGCATCAGCACGAACGGCAGCAGCGGCGCGGCAATCAGCAGCAGCGCCATCATCGGCTGGGAGACGACGGTATGTGCCGTCGCCAGCGGCAGCGGAATGGCGTGGCCCAGCAGCGGCAGCAGCCACGGCGCGGCTACCCCGCCCGCGATGCAGCACAGCGCCAGCGCGACCACGCTGGCACACATCAGTACCGGGGCACAGCAGGCGTTTTCCGCTTCGCGGGTGCGCGGTGCGCCGAGGAAGGTGACGCCATAGACTTTCGCCATGCACATCACCGCCAGCGCGCCGGTGATTGCCAGGCCCACCGCCAGCAGCGGGCCGAGTAAACGTCCGATAAACGCCTCACTCTGGCCGAGCGCAAAGAAAGACTGGTAAATCACCCACTCTCCGGCAAAGCCGTTCAGCGGCGGCAGCGCGGCCATCGCCATCAGCCCGACCAGCATCGCCAGCGAAATGACGGGCATTTTTTTGCCGATGCCGCCGAGCTTTTCGATATCCCGATGACCGGTGCGGAACCAGACGCTGCCCGCCCCGAGGAACAGGGTGCTTTTAAACAGGCTGTGGTTGATGAGGTGATACAGACCGCCGATAAACCCGGCAGCAATCAGCGCCGGTTGATTGAGCGCCAGCCCGGTGACGCCCGCGCCCATACCGAGCAGGATGATCCCGATGTTTTCCAGGGTGTGGTAGGCCAGCAGGCGCTGAATATTGTGCTCCATCAGGGCGTACAGACCGCCGACAAATGCGGTGATCATCCCCGCAATCAGCAGCGCCACGCCCCACCACAGCGGTGGCTGGCCGCCCGTCAGGGTTATCGTCAGAATGCCGAACAGACCGACCTTCATCACCACCGTAGAAAACAGCGCAGCGGCGGGTGCAGAGGCATTCGCATGCGCCTGCGGCACCCAGCCGTGCAGCGGGATAATTCCGGCCAGCAGGCCAAAACCGACTACGCCCAACAGCCAGACGTCATTGCCCAGCATTTGTCCGTTCAGCGCGGCAAAATCCAGCGTGCCGAAACGCTGCCACACCAGCCAGCAGGCCAGCGCCAGCAGCAGCGTGCCGAGGCGTCCAAGCGCAAACCACAGCTTGCCGGAAGCGCTGCATCCGGTCAGGAACACGCCGCACAGGGCCATGATTTCAGCCATCACCACCAGCGCGCCAAGGTTACTGGCGATAACCGTACAGACTGCGGCGGCCATCAGCAGATTGACCAGCAGGCCGTTGGCTCTGGTGTGCGGATGGCGGTGCCAGTCGATATTAAACAGGCTGATAAACAGCCCGCAGAGGCCAAAGGTGACCAGCCAGATGGCGTTCAGCGGCGTAAGCTCAACGGCGTGGTGAATCAGCGGGATAATGGTGTCGACGGACTGGCCGTCGATCAGGACAACGCCGCCCGCTGCCAGCGTCATCAGGCTGCCGACCGCCCCGCCGATACCGGCGATCCAGCCGCTCAGCGTTTTATTAAAGGAGACCATCGGCGCCAGGACAGCGGCGGCGGCAAACCAGGCCACGCCGCTGGTCATCATAGCAATCGCGTTCATTTCGCCCCCTCGTTAAGCGCCCGCAGCAGCGAAAGATCGCCGACGTCGGTATTAATGGTCAGCTCGCGCTTGCGTTTGCTGGTGCGGGCAATGTCGCGGATGTTGACCAGGACCAGCGCCCGGGTCGGACAGGTCCGCACGCAGGCCGGACCCTGTTCATCGAAGCTGCACAGGTCGCACTTCACCGCGATAGCGCGGATGCCGGGCACCCAGTCCAGCAGCGTGCTCACGCGTGCCGGAGCGGGCGGCGCAGGCGGCGCTTTCGGGGTATTGGCATTCGCCGGAATATGCAGCGGACGGCTACCGGAAAACTCAATGGCACCGAACGGACAGGCGATGCCGCACAGCTTGCAGCTCACGCACAGGCTTTCATTCAGCTGTACCGCGCCGTCAACGCGGGTGATGGCATTGACAGGACAGACGCCCGCGCACGGGGCATCTTCACAGTGGTGGCAGAGCTGCGGAGCAGACTCTTTCTCATTACGCATGACGCGCAGGCGCGGCATGGACTGTAGCCCGTGCAGACGATGCGTTTCCGAGCACGCCGCCTCACAGGTTCGACAGCCAATACAGACCGTCGAGTCAGCAATTACAAAACGGTTCACCGGGTCATCCTCTGGTGATGGTCATTTTTGACGAAAAAAACTGTCTTATCGACACTTCTCGACACTCGCTTTTCAGGCCACGTTCGCGGAGGATTTTCCGTCGATCAGCTGTTTCAGGTTGACTGGCCGATCGTGCTCAACGGCGGCGTAGAGGCCGTGGTAAACCGGCGCGATTTTCTCCAAATAGTGCTCCAGCACCTGCTGGCGATCGCGGTTGCTGACGTGACCGTCCACCATGCCGTCCGCCATCAGCTGCGCCCGGGCGATACAGTGTCTGTCGCCCTCTTTCGTCTCGACGTAGTACTCAATCGTGTGGCTGTTGAAGGTCTCCGCCAGGGTGACGTAAATCGTAAAGTGACCAAACAGAACAAAACGCATATCCCCCTGTGCCGCACAGCTCATGGCGTGGTGCAGATGGGCCTTCGACAGCGTGATCCCCTGGATCAGTGAGTTGCAGTACAGGTGCCATTGCTCCTGAAGCTGCTGATGACGTTGCGCGATGTAATCCGCTTTTTCGCTAATTTCCCAAATAGTCATAAAAGGTATCCGGTTAATGGAGTTAGCGGCTGTTAAGCAGATTTCGTGCCAGTTTTTAATACGTTGATTTCAATGACTTTTATCGAGATTCGCACTGTCACCACCGCGGTGTCGACGTGTCATTTCGACAGCATTGACATCGTCACGCCGTAACACAAATCAATCTGGCACCGTTATTGCATTTACTGGCGCAAATCATTGAGGAGGCGTCATGCACGAAATCACCCTCTGCCAGCGGGCACTGGAACTTATCGAACAGCAGGCGGTGCAAAACCACGCGAAGCGCGTGACCGGCGTCTGGCTGAAGGTCGGAGCGTTTTCCTGTGTTGAAACCAGCGCCCTGCATTTCTGTTTTGAGCTGGTGTGCCGCGGCACGCTGGCGGAAGGCTGCGCGCTGCATATCGAGGAGCAGCAGGCGGAGTGCTGGTGCGGGCAGTGTCAGGAGTACGTCACGCTGCTGTCATCGAAGGTGCAGCGCTGTCCACAGTGCCAGAGCGCAGGGCTGCGCATCGTGGCAGATGACGGTATGCAGATCCAACGCCTCGAAATCGAGAAGGAGTAAAGTATGTGTAGTACCTGCGGTTGCGCCGAAGGCAACCTGTATATAGAAGGGGATGAACACCGTCCCCACTCCGCGTTTCGTTCCGCGCCCTTTTCCCCTGCCCCGCGTCCCGCGGCGGCCCTGACCGGCATCACCTTTGCGCCGCAGCGTTCCGACGCGGGCGACCTGCATTACGGTCACGGCGAAGCGGGTACCCACGCGCCGGGCATCAGCCAGCGCCAGATGCTGGAGGTGGAGATCAACGTGCTGGACAAAAATAACCAGCTCGCCGCCCGCAACCGCGCCCGCTTTGCCGCGCGCAAACAGCTGGTGCTGAACCTGGTTTCCAGCCCCGGCTCCGGCAAAACCACCCTGCTGACCGAAACGCTCAAACGGCTGAATAAACGCGTCTCCTGCGCCGTTATCGAAGGGGACCAGCAAACCGTTAACGACGCGGCGCGCATCCGCGAAACCGGTACGCCCGCGATTCAGGTCAATACCGGAAAAGGCTGCCACCTGGACGCGCAGATGATCGCCGACGCCGCTCCGCGTCTGCCGCTGGCGGATAACGGTATCCTGTTTATTGAAAACGTCGGCAACCTGGTGTGCCCGGCAAGCTTCGACCTCGGCGAACGGCATAAAGTGGCGGTGCTCTCCGTCACCGAAGGGGAAGACAAGCCGCTGAAGTACCCGCATATGTTTGCCGCCGCCTCCCTCATGCTGCTGAACAAGGTCGACCTGCTGCCGTACCTGAATTTCGACGTGGATAAGTGCCTGGCTTACGCCCGGGAAGTGAACCCGGACATTGAGATCCTGCTGGTGTCCGCCACGCGCGGCGACGGGATGGACGGCTGGCTGAACTGGCTGGAGAGCGAACGATGTGCATAGGCGTCCCCGGACAAATTCATTCCCTCGACGGTAATCAGGCCAAAGTGGAGGTCTGTGGCATCCTGCGAGATGTCGATCTGACGCTGGTGGGCAGCCAGGATGAGACCGGCGCATCACGCCTCGGCCAGTGGGTGCTGGTCCACGTGGGGTTTGCCATGAGCGTAATTAATGAGGAGGAAGCCCGCGACACGCTGGACGCGCTACAGAATATGTTTGACGTCGAGCCGGACGTGGGTGCGCTCCTGTACGGCGAGGAGCGATAACCCATGCGTTACGTTGATGAATTTCGCGCACCTGAGCAGGTGTTACAGCTTATCGATTGCCTGAAAACCCGCGCGTCGCTGCTGGACTACACGCCAGAAAAACCGCTGCGGATCATGGAGGTGTGCGGCGGACACACCCACGCCATCTTTAAATTTGGCCTCGACCAGCTGCTGCCGGAGAACATCGAGTTTATCCACGGCCCCGGCTGCCCGGTGTGCGTGCTGCCGATGGGGCGTATCGACAGCTGTCTCGACATCGCCAGCCGCCCCGGTGTGATTTTTTGCACCTTTGGCGACGCCATGCGCGTGCCGGGGAAAAATGGCTCGCTGCTCCAGGCGAAGGCGCGCGGCGCGGACGTGCGGATCGTCTACTCGCCGATGGATGCCCTGACGCTGGCGATGGATAACCCTGAGCGCAAGGTCGTCTTTTTCGGGCTGGGTTTTGAGACCACCATGCCCGCCACCGCCATCACGCTCCAGCAGGCGAAAGCCCGCAACGTCACTAACTTTTACTTTTTCTGCCAGCACATCACCCTTATTCCCACGCTGCGCAGCCTGCTTGAAGCGCCGGATAACGGTATCGATGCGTTTCTGGCGCCAGGCCACGTCAGCATGGTGATTGGCACAGAAGCCTACGGTTTTATCGCTGAACAGTACAATCGTCCGTTAGTGGTGGCTGGTTTCGAGCCACTTGATCTACTGCAAGGCGTGGTCATGCTGGTTGAGCAGAAAATAGCGGCCCTGAGTACGGTGGAAAATCAGTATCGCCGCGTGGTGCCCGATGCAGGAAACAGACGGGCACAGCAGGCAATCGCCGACGTGTTTAGCGTCGAAGGCGACAGCGAGTGGCGCGGACTGGGGCTGATTACCGGATCCGGCGTACACCTGACGCCCGCGTATCGCGCGTTCGACGCCGAAGCGCATTTCCGCCCGCAGCCGCAACAGGTGTGCGACGATCCCCGCGCCCGCTGTGGCGACGTACTCACCGGCAAATGTAAACCTCATCACTGCCCGTTATTTGGCAACGCCTGTAACCCGCAAACCGCGTTTGGCGCGCTGATGGTCTCTTCCGAAGGGGCATGCGCCGCGTGGTATCAATATCGCAACCAGGAGTGTGAAGCATGAACACGGTGGAAATGGCGCACGGAAGCGGTGGACAGGCGATGCAGCAGCTGATTAACCGGCTGTTCATGGACGCCTTTGATAACCCCTGGCTCGCCGAGCAGGAGGATCAGGCGCGCATCGCGCTCTCAACGCTCACCGCACACGGCGACAGGCTGGCCTTCTCCACCGACAGCTATGTGATTGACCCGCTGTTCTTCCCGGGCGGCGATATCGGCAAGCTCGCCGTCTGCGGCACGGCAAACGACGTGGCCGTCAGCGGTGCCCTTCCGCGCTACCTCTCCTGCGGGTTTATCCTTGAAGAAGGTCTACCGATGGAGACCCTCACGGCGGTGGTCAACAGCATGGCGCACACCGCCCGCGAGGCGGGGATCGCCATCGTGACCGGGGATACCAAGGTGGTACAGCGCGGCGCGGCGGATAAGCTTTTCATCAACACCGCTGGCATGGGGGCGATCCCCGCCGACATTCACTGGGGGGCGCAGCAGCTTTGCGCAGGCGACGTGCTGATTGTCAGCGGCATGCTGGGCTGCCACGGCGCGACTATTCTTAACCTGCGCGAAGGCTTAGGGCTGGATGGCGAGCTTCGCAGCGACTGCGCGGTACTCACGCCGCTGATCCAGACGCTGCGCGACATGCCGGGCGTAAAAGCCCTGCGCGATGCCACGCGAGGCGGCGTGAATGCCGTGGTACACGAATTTGCCGCAAGCAGCGGCTGCGGGATTGAGCTGACCGAGCGCGGCCTGCCCGTTAAGCCTGCCGTACGCGGGCTGTGCGAACTCTTAGGGCTGGACCCGCTTAACTTTGCCAACGAGGGCAAGCTGGTGATCGGCGTGGAACGGTCGGCGGCGGAAGCCGTACTTGCACAGTTAAGAGCGCATCCCTTAGGGAAAGACGCGGCCATCATCGGCGACGTGGTTGAGCGCAAAGGGGTGCGCCTGACCGGGCTTTACGGCGTGAAGCGCACGCTGGATCTGCCGCACGCTGAACCGTTACCCCGAATTTGCTAGGCCGCGCCAAAAGCGGTCAGCGCTGAATTTCTCTTTTTGCCAGTTTCTATTGGAAAGCAATAATGCCGTATACACCGATGAGCGATCTTGGACAGCAGGGCCTGTTTGACATCACGCGCACACTTTTACAACAGCCCGACCTGGGTGCGCTAAGCGATACCCTGACGCGGCTGGTCAGGCAATCAGCGCTGGCGGACAGCGCCGCCATTGTGCTCTGGCATAGCGCAACCCACCGCGCGAGCTATTTCTCAACGCGTGATAACGGCAAAATCTTCGAATATGAGGATGAAACGTTTCTGGCCCACGGGCCGGTGCGGCGTATTCTCTCCCGCCCGGAAGCGCTGCACTGCAATTATGACCAGTTTCGCCAGGCCTGGCCGAAGCTGGCAGAGAGCAACCTTTACCGCCCGTTCGGCCACTACAGCATGCTGCCGCTGGCGGTGGAAGGGCAAATTTTTGGCGGCTGCGAGTTTATCCGCGATACCGACCAGCCCTGGAGCGAGGCGGAGTACGAACGCCTGCACACCTTTACCCAGATTGTGGCCGTTGTCGCGGAGCAGATCCAAAGCCGCGTCACCAATAACGTGGATTACGACCTGCTGAGCCGCGAGCGCGATAACTTCCGCATTCTGGTCGCCATCACCAACGCCGTGCTCTCCCGCCTCGATATGGATGAGCTGGTCAGCGAAGTGTCAAAAGAGATCCACCACTATTTTAAAATCGACGCCATCAGCATTGCGTTACGCGGCAACCGGAGAGGCAAGCTGAACATCTACTCTACCCACTACCTCGATGAAGCTAACCCGGCGCACGAGCAGAGTGAAGTGGACGAGGCCGGAACGCTGTCCGAGCGGGTATTCAAAAGCAAAGAGATCCTGCTGCTGAATCTCAGCGAACAGGATCCGGTAGCCCCCTACGAACGCATGCTGTTCAACACCTGGGGCAACAAGATCCAGACCCTGTGCCTGCTGCCGCTGATGTCCGGCAACACCATGCTCGGCGTGCTTAAACTGGCGCAGTGCGATGAAGCCGTATTTACCACCGCCAACCTGAAGCTGCTGCGCCAGATCGCCGAGCGTATCTCCATTGCGCTGGATAACGCCCTCGCCTATCAGGAGATCCATCGCCTGAAGGAGCGGCTGGTGGACGAAAACCTGGCGCTGACCGAACAGCTCAACAACGTGGACAGCGAGTTTGGCGAAATCATCGGACGCAGCGATGCCATGTACAGCGTCCTCAAGCAGGTGGAAATGGTGGCGCAGAGCGACAGCACGGTGCTGATCCTCGGTGAAACCGGCACCGGAAAAGAGCTGATTGCCCGCGCCATTCACAACCTGAGCAACCGCAACAGCCGCCGGATGGTGAAGATGAACTGCGCGGCGATGCCTGCGGGCTTGCTGGAAAGCGACCTGTTCGGCCACGAGCGCGGCGCCTTTACCGGCGCCAGCAGCCAGCGGCTGGGCCGTTTTGAACTGGCGGATAAAAGCTCGTTGTTCCTCGACGAAGTGGGCGATATGCCGCTGGAGCTACAGCCTAAACTGCTGCGCGTTTTGCAGGAGCAGGAATTTGAGCGCCTCGGCAGCAACAAGCTAATCCAGACTGACGTGCGTCTGATTGCCGCCACCAACCGCGATCTGAAAAAAATGGTCGCCGACCGCGAGTTTC
Source organism: Enterobacter cloacae complex sp. IR5418 (assembly GCF_049238105.1). Classification (NCBI taxonomy): domain Bacteria; kingdom Pseudomonadati; phylum Pseudomonadota; class Gammaproteobacteria; order Enterobacterales; family Enterobacteriaceae; genus Enterobacter; species Enterobacter cloacae complex sp. IR5418. Next base: position 71,759 of record NZ_JBMKHS010000005.1, read on the forward strand.
GCAGCGATCTTTACTATCGCCTGAACGTCTTCCCGATCTGCCTGCCGCCGCTGCGCGAGCGCCCGGAAGATATTCCGCTGCTGGTGAAAGCTTTTACCGCGAAGATTGCCCGCCGGATGGGGCGGAATATCGACAGTATTCCTGCCGAAACGCTACGCACCCTCTCGGCGATGGAGTGGCCGGGGAACGTACGCGAGCTGGAAAACGTCATTGAGCGCGCGGTCCTGCTGACGCGCGGGAACGTGCTCCAGCTCTCCCTGCCAGAGGTTGCTCTCCCTGAAACACCCGTGGCCGCAACCGCGCTTGCGAAAGAGGGAGAAGATGAATATCAGCGCATTATGCGCGTGCTGAAGGAGACCAACGGCGTGGTCGCCGGGCCTAAGGGCGCAGCCCAGCGGCTGGGGCTGAAACGCACCACCCTGCTCTCACGCATGAAGCGTCTGGGAATCGATAAAGAGAGCCTGCTTTAACCCGTCATTCCGGCGCCTTTCATGGCGCCGCTTTTCATTACTCTGCGTAATTGTCCCACATTGACACAATATATTTTCCTCTGTATAAAATTCCGCCTTAATAATGCGTTTCATTTGCATCAAAATAATTTTAATGAAGGGTAGCGTTTAATGAAAAAGGTTCTCTGCGCGTTAGGCCTGGCGGTGGCATCAATGAGTACAGCTCTGGCTACCACGTATCCGCTCACGATAGAAAATTGCGGATATAAAGAGACGTTCACCAAAGCGCCGGAACGCGTCGTGGCCCTGGGTCAGAATACCGTCGAGATCCTGCTTCTGCTGGGTCTGGAAGATAAGGTGAAAGCCAGCGCCTTCTGGCCGACCAAAGTATTGCCGCAGCTGGCTGAGCAGAATGCAAAAATCAAAACCCTGACCGTCGAAATTCCGACGCTTGAATCCATCCTTGCGCAAAACCCTGATTTTGTTCCTGCACAGCTGCCGCTGCTGCTCGGACCGGAAAGTAAGGTCGCAAAACGCGAAGACCTGGCCACCGTTGGCGTAAACAGCTATTTATCCCCGGGCATGTGCGCCACCAAAAAAGCCGCAGGGGACATGTACGGCAGCCGCCAGGCGCTGTGGGACATGATCTACCTTTATAAAGAGATTGAAGATTTCGCGAAGATTTTCAACGTGGAAGCGCGCGGTCAGGCCGTTATCGCCGGTTTCAAAAAACGTGAAGCCGACCTGCGCCAGGAATTTGGCAAAAACAAAAAAGACCTCTCCTTTGTGTTCTGGTTCTCAAGCTCCTCGCCGTCGGCTGATGCCTATGTCGGCGGCAAAAACAGCGCCTCCGGCTTTATTGCTAACGTGCTGGGTGGTCATAACGCCATTACCTCAGAATCCGAATGGCCGACCGTGGGCTGGGAAAGCATTATTGCCGCAAATCCGGACGTGATTGTGGTCTCCAGCCTGGATCGTAACCGCTGGGCGCTGGATAACGCGGAAGAAAAAATCAAATTTATCAAAAGCGACCCTGCCGTCAGCCAGCTTGATGCTGTCAAAAAAGGCCATATCGTCGTGATGGACGGCCAGGCCATGAACCCGACCATCCGTACGCTTTACGGTGCTGAGCAGGTCGGTGAACAGCTCAGAAAACTGGGACTGAACTGATGACGGCAGCCGTACTTCAGGCCCGACAGGGCCTGTTTCTGACCACCTCTGCTCTGCTTGCCGTCGTCCTGCTGTTTCTTGTGATAGCCCTCGGCGTGAGCGTCGGTGAGCTGTCGATTCCGCTCTCCAACGTCTTTTACGCCATTGGTAATAAGCTGGGGCTGACCGACGTTCCGCTCAACCGTATCTATGAAAGCGTTATCTGGGACTTTCGTCTCAGCCGCGCGCTGGTGGCGGCCTGCTGCGGGGCCGGGTTAGCCATCTGCGGCGCCGTGCTGCAAAGCCTTTTGAAGAACGCGCTGGCGGAACCTTACGTGCTCGGCGTATCGGCGGGTGCCTCAACCGGGGCGGTGTCGGTCGTCGTCCTGGGCATCGGCACCGGCGCGGTGTCGCTCTCTGCGGGCGCGTTTGCCGGCGCTTTTGCGGCGTTTGCCTTCGTCGCCTTCCTGACCAACGGCGCACGCGGCGGCAATGAACGCACGATCCTGGCGGGCGTGGCGGCCTCTCAGCTGTTTAACGCCATTACCGCCTATACCATCAGCACCTCTGCCAGCGCACAACAGGCGCGTGACGTGATGTTCTGGCTGCTGGGCAGCTTTAGCGGCGTGCGCTGGCCAGAATTCCAGCTGGCGCTGGTTGTGGTGCTGGCGGGCCTTGCCGTCTGTCTTTACTATTCCCGGGCGCTGGACGCCTTTACCTTTGGTGATGACGCCGCCGCCTCGTTGGGCATTGCCGTACCCTGGGTGCGTCTTGCCTTGTTCACCACCACCGCGCTGATCACCGCGACCATCGTCAGTATGGCGGGGTCTATTGGTTTTGTCGGACTGGTGGTGCCGCACGTCATGCGTTTCCTGTTCGGGCCGCTACACCGTACGCTGCTGATAGCCAGCGCGCTGGCGGGGGCGATCCTGATGGTGCTGGCCGACATCGCCTCGCGGATGCTGATTGCCCCGCAAAGCCTGCCGGTTGGCGTCGTTACCGCACTGGTGGGCGTGCCGTTCTTCGCCGTGATTATCTACCGCTCAAGGAATAAGTGATGAGCATCTGCGCCGACAATATCACCTGGAAGGTAGGCAAAAAAGTCATCGTCAATAACGTGTCGCTCAAGGTGGCGCGGGGTGAAACGGTGGGTCTGCTCGGCCCTAACGGCTGCGGTAAATCTTCGCTGTTGCGCATTCTGGCGGGTCTGCGCCGCCCGGATGCCGGGTGCGTAACGCTGGACGGAAAGGACATTGCCCGTATTGCCAAAAAGCAGCTGGCGCGCCGCGTGGCGTTTGTGGAACAGCACGGGATGACCGACGCCAATATGCGGGTGCGCGACGTCGTGAAACTGGGGCGTATTCCGCACCATTCTCCCTTCTCGAACTGGAGCGCGCAGGATGACGAAACCGTCACCGCCGCCCTGCAACGCGTGGATATGCTGGATCGCAGCGAACAAGGCTGGCAGAGCTTATCCGGCGGCGAACGTCAGCGGGTACATATCGCCCGCGCGCTGGCGCAAACGCCCACCGAGATCCTGCTGGATGAACCGACCAACCATCTGGACATTCATCATCAAATGCAGCTGATGCAGCTTATCAGTGAGCTGCCAGTGACCAGCATCGTCGCCATCCACGATCTTAACCACGCGTCCATGTTCTGCGATTCGCTGATTGTGATGCAGCAAGGGCAGATTGTGGCGACCGGAACGCCGCAGGAAATCTTATCCGAGGCGTTACTCTGGGATGTGTTCAGAGTGAAAACCAGAATCGAGATCTCGCCGTACCACGGCAAAAAGCACATCCATTTCATCGTGTAAGGGTGAGTTAAAACGATGCCTCTTCGCCCTGCCGCCACCCTCTGGCCGCCCGTTCTGCTGGGCAGCCAGTTTGTGTTTAATATCGGCTTTTACGCAGTCGTCCCCTTCCTGGCGATCTTCTTACGTGACGATATGCTGCTCTCCGGCGGGCTGATTGGGCTGGTGCTGGGGCTGCGCACTTTTTCCCAGCAGGGGATGTTTATTGTCGGCGGCGCGCTTTCAGACCGGTTTGGCGCGAAGAGCGTGATCCTTAGCGGCTGTATTGTCCGTGTGGCGGGTTATCTGCTGCTGGCCTTTGGGCAATCTCTGTGGCCCATTATTCTGGGGGCCTGTCTGACGGGCGTCGGCGGTGCGCTGTTCTCACCATCGATAGAAGCCCTGCTGGCCAAAGCGGGAACGCAAAGCGAGGCGAAAGGTAAACGCAGCCGCGCGGAGTGGTTTGCGCTGTTCGCGGTGTGCGGTGAACTCGGCGCCGTACTCGGCCCGGTGATGGGCGCCCTGCTGACGGGGCTGGGTTTTCGTCAGGTTGCGCTCGCTGGTGCCGGGATATTTATCGTTGCGCTCATCGTGCTCTTTTTCTGCCTGCCTGCGGCGCATCACAGCACGAAGCCGCTGAAAATTCTGCCCTGGTGGACGACGTTTCGTCAGCCGCGTTTCGTCGCCTTTATCATTGCCTACAGTTCATGGCTGTTAAGCTATAACCAGCTTTATCTGGCGCTGCCGGTGGAGATCCAGCGTGCCGGGGGTAACGAAAAAGACCTGGGGCCGCTGTTTATGCTGGCCTCGGTGCTGATTATTGTTCTGCAATTGCCTCTCGCCCGTTTCGCCCGAAAGGTTGGCGCGGTGAGGATCTTACCAGTGGGCTTTTTGCTGCTCTCCGCCGCGTTTGCCAGCGTGGCGCTCTTTGCCGCGACAGCGCCGCCGGAGGGCTGGCTGCGCCTGCTGCCCTCTGCAAGCCTTGTTACGCTTTTAACGCTCGGACAGATGCTGCTGGTGCCGTCAGCAAAAGATTTGATCCCACTTTTTGCCGAGGAGTCAACGCTTGGGGCACACTATGGCGCGCTCTCAACCGCTGGCGGCGTCGCGGTACTGGCGGGGAATTTAGCGTTAGGGAGCCTGCTGGACAAGGCGCTGGTGCCCTCAACGCAAGCCATTTACCCCTGGCTGTTGCTGGCGGTATTTCCGCTGTGCAGCGCCGTCGCCCTGAGCGTGATTTGTCGCCCACTGCGGCGTTGAGTCGATTATTTTTTGGGCCGATACTTTTCCGGTAATTCCGGAACCGGACGGCGATCGTCGATCAGATGACGGATGGTCAGAATCGGATGACGCCATAACATACGTGGCCCTGCCCAGCGCATCACCTGCTTCATCTCTTCCCGTCTGGCGGGCTGATAGCAGTGCACCGGGCACTGTTTGCAGGCGGGTTTTTCCTCACCAAACACGCATTTATCCAGCCGCTTATCGGCATACGCATTAAGCGCCGGATAGTGCCCCTCTTCTTTTATGGCTTGCGGACACCTGTTTTCGTACAGGGCGATCATTCTGGCGATCGTCTTTTTTTCTCGTGAAATACGTTTACCGGACATAACGTCGTCCCCAACAATAAAGTGCATTTATAATACCTTTTTATCTGCACATTTTCAGTCATTGCATTCCGTTTTCTGAAGCGTCCTTCCAGAATTACCCCTCCTCCCCCTGCGTTTTACTGGTATTTTATACAGGCATAAATAACCACCTTTGACCGCATTCACCGGAGCGCTTATGCAAGAGATCGCAATCGCCAAACCCTATCGTCACTTGAAAGTGGGTTACTTCAGAAAACGTCATGAAGACCGTAAAACGAAGATCCCAAAACGGTACAGCGTACACGCTGCGCTGAGCCTGAAAGGTGACTGGCTTGAAAAAGCGGGATTTACCACCAACTCGCAGGTTCGGGTGGGCGTCGAGCACGGGAAAATCATCATTGAATTAATGGCGGAAGATGCCTCGTAAAGTCGTGACTTTTTTCTGCGCCGCACCTTTTTTTCATGCGACAATAGTAGGAACAATCGGCCATTGAGCCGCTCAAAGCGTAATATTTTCAAAGAAATGGATATCATAACTCCATGAGCACAATCGACAATTTCGACGCACATACGCCGATGATGCAGCAGTATCTGAAGCTGAAGGCACAGCATCCGGAAATTCTGCTGTTTTACCGTATGGGCGATTTTTACGAGCTTTTTTATGACGATGCGAAACGTGCATCTCAGCTGCTCGACATTTCCCTGACGAAACGTGGCGCGTCGGCAGGTGAGCCAATCCCGATGGCGGGCATCCCGCATCACGCGGTTGAAAACTATCTGGCGAAGCTGGTGAACCAGGGCGAGTCTGTCGCCATCTGCGAACAAATTGGCGACCCGGCAACGTCAAAAGGCCCCGTTGAGCGCAAGGTCGTGCGTATCGTCACTCCGGGCACCATCAGCGATGAAGCCCTGCTTCAGGAGCGTCAGGATAACCTGCTGGCGGCAATCTGGCAGGACGGTAAAGGGTTTGGCTACGCCACGCTGGATATCAGCTCCGGTCGTTTTCGCCTGAGCGAACCGGCTGACCGTGAAACCATGGCGGCTGAACTACAGCGCACCAATCCGGCAGAACTGCTTTATGCAGAGGATTTCGCCGAGATGGCGTTGATCGAAGGTCGCCGCGGCCTGCGTCGTCGCCCACTGTGGGAGTTCGAAATTGATACCGCGCGCCAGCAGCTCAACCTGCAATTTGGCACGCGCGATTTGATTGGCTTTGGTGTGGAAAATGCCCCGCGTGGGCTGTGTGCCGCAGGCTGTCTCTTGCAGTACGTTAAGGATACGCAGCGAACCGCCCTGCCCCATATCCGTTCCATTACCATGGAGCGTCAGCAGGACAGCATCATCATGGATGCCGCCACGCGCCGCAACCTGGAGATCACTCAGAACCTCGCGGGCGGCATTGAAAACACGCTGGCGTCGGTTCTCGACAGTACGGTTACCCCTATGGGCAGCCGTATGCTCAAACGCTGGCTGCATATGCCGATCCGCAACACCGACACGCTGATCGGCCGCCAGCAAACCATTGCCGCATTGCAGGATCGTTACACCGAATTGCAGCCGGTGCTGCGTCAGGTGGGCGATCTTGAGCGTATTCTTGCGCGCCTGGCATTGCGCACCGCGCGTCCACGCGATCTCGCCCGTATGCGTCACGCTTTCCAGCAGTTGCCGGAACTGCGCGCACAGCTGGGAGAGATCGACAGCGCGCCGGTGCAAAAGCTGCGCGAAACCATGGGCGAGTTTACCGAGCTTCGCGAACTGCTGGAACGCGCCATCATTGATGCGCCGCCTGTTCTGGTGCGCGATGGCGGGGTTATTGCTCCGGGTTACAACGAAGAGCTGGACGAATGGCGTGCGCTGGCCGATGGCGCGACGGATTATCTTGATAAGCTGGAAATCCGCGAGCGTGAACGTCTGGGGCTAGACACCCTGAAAGTCGGCTACAACGCGGTACACGGTTACTATATTCAGATCAGCCGTGGGCAGAGCCATCTGGCCCCGATTCACTACGTTCGCCGCCAGACGCTGAAAAATGCCGAGCGCTACATTATTCCCGAACTGAAAGAGTACGAGGACAAAGTGCTCACGTCGAAGGGTAAAGCGCTGGCGCTGGAGAAGCAGCTGTATGACGAGCTGTTCGACATCCTGATGCCGCACCTGGCTGACCTGCAACTGAGCGCCGCTGCGCTGGCCGAACTGGATGTCCTGGTTAACCTGGCCGAGCGTGCCGATACGCTGAACTACACCTGTCCAGCCTTTACTGACAAACCCGGCATTCGCATTACCGAAGGCCGCCACCCGGTGGTTGAGCAGGTGCTGAACGAGCCGTTTATTGCCAACCCGCTGAACCTGTCACCGCAGCGAAGAATGCTGATCATTACCGGCCCCAATATGGGCGGTAAAAGTACCTATATGCGCCAGACAGCCCTTATCGCGCTGCTCGCTTATATCGGTAGCTACGTTCCGGCGCAGAAGGTTGAGATTGGTCCTGTCGATCGTATCTTTACCCGTGTGGGTGCGGCGGACGATCTGGCAAGCGGTCGCTCTACCTTTATGGTCGAGATGACCGAAACCGCCAACATTCTGCATAACGCGACAGAAAACAGCCTGGTGTTGATGGACGAAGTAGGACGCGGCACCTCCACCTATGACGGCCTGTCTCTGGCCTGGGCGTGTGCGGAAAGCCTGGCGAATAAAATCAAGGCGCTGACGCTGTTCGCGACGCACTATTTCGAACTGACACAGCTGCCAGAAAAAATGGAAGGTGTGGCTAACGTCCACCTTGATGCGCTTGAGCACGGCGACACCATCGCCTTTATGCACACGGTGCAGGACGGCGCGGCAAGCAAGAGTTATGGTCTGGCCGTCGCCGCGCTGGCGGGCGTGCCGAAAGAGGTGATCAAACGCGCGCGTCAGAAATTGCGTGAGCTGGAAAGCTTGTCACCGAATGCGGCTGCTACGCAGATAGATGGTACGCAGATGTCACTGCTGGCGGCCCCGGAGGAGACCTCTCCAGCCGTGGAAGCGCTGGAAAATCTCGACCCGGATTCACTAACGCCGCGTCAGGCGCTGGAGTGGATTTACCGGTTGAAGAGTCTGGTTTAGTTCTCTGCGGTCTTTTTTGCCGGGTGGCGGCTTCGCCTTACCCGGCCTACAAAACCCGTAGGCCCGGTAAGCGTAGCGCCACCGGGCTTTTTTTACAGCAGCGGCGGGATTGTTGGCACCTGCGGCGCCTCATCAATATCCTTCTGCGTCATGCGGAAGGCTTCCGGGTAATGCTCGCGGCTGGTACGGCGTAGCGGTTCGGTATCGCGCCAGTTATACAGACAGTGCTGGCACTGATATACCGTCCAGACACCTTTCACCGGTGATGTTGCCATTACTTCAATATGTTCATCGGCACAACGTGGACAAATCATTTTTTCCTCCTTATTGACGTGCCGCCAGCATCGCGGTCAGTTTTTCGGCCCAGGCTTTGGTTTCAGGGAGATCCTGTACCGGCTGGCTGTAGTGACCACGGTTGTCCGGGGCAACAGGGGTGGTGGCATCAATGATCAGCTTGTCGGTGATCCCCGCCGGGCTGGAGCCAGGGTCAAGTTCCAGCACAGACATATTCGGTAGCTGCACCAGATCGCCCGCCGGATTAACCTTCGATGAAAGCGCCCACATGACCTGCGGCAGGTTAAACGGATCGACATCTTCATCCACCATAATCACCATCTTCACGTAACCCAGACCGTGCGGCGTAGTCATGGCACGTAGCCCGACCGCACGGGCAAAACCGCCGTAACGCTTTTTAGTGGAGATAATTGCCAGCAGACCGTGGGTGTACATGGCGTTTACCGCCTGCACTTCCGGGAATTCCGCCTTCAGTTGCTGATAGAGCGGCACGCAGGTGGCGGGTCCCATCAGATAATCAATCTCGGTCCACGGCATCCCCAGGTAGAGAGATTCGAAAATGGGTTTGGTGCGGTAAGAGACTTTATCAATGCGCACAACGGTCATGTTGCGCCCGCCGGAGTAGTGTCCGGTAAACTCACCGAATGGCCCTTCAATTTCACGTTTCCGGCCTTCAATCACCCCTTCCAGGATCACTTCCGACCCCCATGGCACATCAAAACCGGTCAGCGGAGCCGTCGCAATCGGATACGGGCTTTCGCGTAGCGCGCCAGCCATCTCATACTCGGATTGATCGTATTTCAGCGGCGTGGCGCCCATCAGGGTGATGATCGGATCGTTACCCAGCGTAATGGCAATGGGCAGGTCTTCGCCACGCTCTTCTGCCTTATGCAGATGCAGCGCAATATCATGCATCGGCACCGGTTGCAGGCCGAGCTTACGCTTGCCCTTCACTTCCATACGGTAAATGCCGACGTTCTGCTTGCCAAAGTGATCCGGATCGAGCGGATCGCGGGAAACAACGCACGCTTTATCGAGATAAAAGCCCCCGTCACCGTCGTTCAGGCGAAACAGCGGCAGAATGTCGAACAGGTTGATATCTTCCCCGTCCACCGCGTTCTGCGCCCAGGCAGGATTGGCACGACGCTCTGGCGTGACGGGGAATTTGTCCCAGCGACGAATAAACTCGTCGATCTGTTTTTTCACCGGAGTATTCGCTGGCAGCCCCATCGAAATGGCGTGGTTTTGCCACGAGCCGATGGTGTTCATCACCACTCGGGCATCGGTGAAGCCGCGAATATTATCGAACCACAGCGCAGGCGCGCCATCGCCAATGCGCCCGGTAGCGTTGGCGGCGGCCGCTAAATCCGGCTCCGCGTTTACCTCTTCCTCAATTTTCAGCAGCTGCCCTTGCTCATCGAGCGCCTGCAAGAAGCTTCTCAAATCATCAAATGCCATCTTTACTCTCCTGTGAAAAATGTTTCGCTGCCTGCAAACCTTCCCAGCGTCGGGCTTTTTTATGTTCCAGACCAAACTGGTCGAGAACGCGGGTCACGATATGCTGGGTAATGTCATCGGCGGTTTGCGGGTGGTTGTAGTACGCAGGCATAGGCGGCACCATCGCCACGCCCATGCGGGAAAGGGCAAGCATGTTCTCAAGATGAATGGTGCTGAGCGGCGTCTCGCGGGGAACCAGCACCAGCTTGCGTCCCTCTTTCAGCACCACGTCTGCCGCACGCCCTACCAGCCCTTCGGCGTAGCCCGCGCGGATCCCCGCCAGCGTTTTCATGCTGCACGGGATGACGATCATGCCGTCGGTGCGAAACGAGCCGGAGGAGATAGTGGCAGCCTGATCGGCCGGACTGTGGACGACATCCGCCAGTGCGGCAACGTCATGCGCAGTGAAGGGCGTTTCCAGCTCAATCGTGGTTTTTGCCCACTTCGACATCACCAGATGCGTTTCCACCTCCGGCATTTCCCGCAGCGCCTGCAACAACGCCACGCCTAATGGCGCACCCGTCGCGCCCGTCATTCCCACAATCAATCTCATTCAGCACCTCAATTAGTTTGTTCGTATACGAACATATTAAATAAACTACGCCTGTATCCTGTTGCTGGCAAGATCGTTCGTATGCGATCACACTATTCGCTAAAAAACTCTCGCGTTAAAATTCAGCCCGAGAGCGGCTATCATAGAGGGAGTATTTATCCGTCGGAGTGTCCATGGAGTTAAGACAAGAAGCTTTCCACCTGCTACGTCAGCTTTTTCAACAGCATACCGCCCAGTGGCAGCACGCACTGCCCGAACTGACCAAGCCACAATATGCGGTGATGCGGTCAATTGCTGAAATTCCTGGCATTGAGCAGGTTGCACTGACTGAAGTCGCGGTGAGCACCAAAGCGACGCTGGCAGAAATGCTGAGCCGTATGGAAGCACGCGGCCTGGTCAGGCGCGAGCACGATCCGGCAGACAAGCGCCGTCGTTTTGTCTTTCTGACGTCCGAAGGTGAGGCCCTGCTTGAGCGCAGTAAACCGATTGGAAATGAGGTGGATGAGGCGTTTTTAGGGCGCCTTAACGGCGCGGAACGAGAGCAATTTTCAGCGCTCATTAAAAAGATGATGCAGGGTTAAGTCACCCTGACGCGCATAAAATCAATAAATGTTCGCACTTTCGCGGGCACATGCCGGGCATCGGGATAAACGGCATAGATGCCCTGCTGAGCAAACGTGTACGCCGGTAACAGCGAGACCAGTTCCCCCGCATCCAGTGCGTTACGTACCAGCCACTCCGGCAGCAGCGCCACCCCACATCCCGCGAGGGCAAAAGCCATCAGCGCCTGGGCGCTGTCTGCATACAGGCGCGGCGCTTTCTTGATCTCAAAGGAAACCGGATGCCGATCAACACCTCTCACCTGCCAGCGCAGCGGCGACGTTAAACGCTCGTGAATGATCCAGTCCGCTTCCGCCAGCTGCTCCAGCGAGTCAACCGGATGGTTTGCCAGCCAGCCTGGCGTTGCCACGGGCAGGATGGTGAAGGAGGTCATCAACGCGGCGTGGTAGCGCGAATCGGCAAGCGTGCCGAGCCGGATAGCGACATCGAAGCGCTCGGCGATAAGATCGGCATGCAAAGAGGACGAGACATGCCGCACGCGGAGGTCCGGGTGCAGCTGGCTAAATTCAGCCAGCAAAGGCACCACCACCTGCGAGCCATATTCGGGTGTGGTGGTGATCCGCAGTTCCCCCGTCAGCCCGGCGTGGTTGGCGCGAACATCATCCTGCAATCGCTCTGCATCCCGTAACAGCATCACGCTTCGTTGATGAAAGAGCTTCCCCGCCTCGGTCAGCGTCAGGCGTCGGGTGGTTCGCAGCAACAGGGTGACGCCCAGCTCCTCTTCAAGCTGACGAATATGAAAGCTGACCACCGCTTTTGTCAGCCCCATAGCCTCCGCCGCGGCGGTGAAACTGCCGGTGTCCGCTACGGCGATAAACATCTCCGTACGCTGTAAATTAAGCATCGCTTGCCTGGTTAACTGTCAAAATAATGTTGACAGTATATCGTGGTTTGTCGCGTTTATCCGTAACGCGCGGGCCGATACGATACGCCACCTCACCGGAGGAACTTCTATGACGTATCGCAGCAAAATCGCCGTCGTCTTTCTGCTCGGCTTTTTCCTTGATTTGATAAACATGTTTATTGCCAGCGTCGCCTTTCCGGCGATGGCTCGCGCTTTCAATACCACACCTTCCGCGCTTGCCTGGGTAAGTAACGGATACATTGCCGGACTGACGTTAGTCATCCCTTTCAGCAGTATCCTGACGCGCCGCATCGGGCCGAAGCGCGTTATCCTGCTGTCACTGCTTCTCTTTAGCGCGGCCTCCGTTGCGGCGGGTCTCTCATCTTCGCTGGAAAGTCTGATTGCCTGGCGAGTCGTGCAGGGTGCTGGAGGGGGTTTATTGATCCCGGTTGGTCAGGCGCTGACCTGGCAACAGTTTAAGCCTCATGAGCGGGCCAGACTCTCCTCGGCGGTGATGCTGGTCGCACTGCTTGCCCCCGCCTGCTCACCGGCGGTGGGCGGCATGCTGGTTCAGGCATTCAGCTGGCGCTGGATATTTTTTGCCACCCTGCCCGTCGCCATTGTCACTTTTGCTTTGGCCTATGCGTGGCTTAAAACAGAACCGTCACCGATAAACACCACCAGGACAGTAAACCTGTCTTTGCTGACGGATCCGCTGTTGCGCTTATCCATGCTTATCTATGTGTGCGTACCCGGTATCTTTATCGGCGTGAACGTAACGGGCATGTATTACCTCCAGAGCGAGGCCAATATGACGCCCGCCGCAACGGGCATGCTTATGCTGCCATGGTCTGTGGCTTCGTTTTTGGCTATCACCGCGACAGGACGCTTTTTCAACCGTATCGGCCCCCGGCCGCTGGTGGTCATCGGTTGCCTTTTGCAGGCGACGGGCATTTTGCTTTTAATTAACGTCGGCCCGGCAATGCTGTTACCTGCCGTTGCGTTTGCGCTGATGGGCGCGGGGGGAAGCCTTTGCAGCAGTACGGCTCAGAGCAGCGCGTTTTTGACGATGCGACCGGAAGATATGCCTGATGCCAGCGCGCTATGGAATCTGAATCGTCAGTTGAGCTTTTTTGCGGGCGCTCTGCTGCTGGCGCAGGCGCTGAGCTTCATGCAGGATTATCTCGCGCCGCTGGCCGCCTGGCACTGGATGTTTGTTTTTGCCGCCGTCATCACCCTACTGCCCGTACTATACGTCTACCGTCTTAACAACACGCAGTTACTTGCGCAACTGCAACAGGAGCAAGCATGACCCATTTCGAACAAGAGATCCTCGACATTCACGTCGCCCTTGAAAACTGGTTAGGTGCAGGCGAAGGCGATCAGGACGCCCTGCTCGCCCGTTTCCGTCCGGATTTTCTGATGATTCCACCGAGTGGCAACCCTTTAGATCATCACGCGCTTGCCCACTTTTTATATGCGCAGCGGGGAACCCGACCCGGGCTAAGGATCGGTATTGATGCGTTAACAACGCTTCAGACATGGGACAACGGCGCGGTGCTCCATTACCGGGAGACGCAAACCCGGCCAGGCCAGCCCGTCAACGTGCGCTGGTCAACCGCGCTGCTTAATCAGGAAGGGGATAACATCACCTGGCGTTTGCTGCACGAAACGGCGCAGCCGTAAGGCATAAAAAAGGCCCGTCTCACGACGGGCCTTTTCTGACGAATGGTTGCTTACTCGCGGAACAGCGCTTCGATATTCAGACCTTGCCCTTGCAGGATTTCACGCAGGCGGCGCAGTCCTTCAACCTGAATCTGACGAACACGTTCACGGGTCAGGCCAATCTCACGGCCGACATCTTCCAGTGTCGCAGCTTCATACCCCAGTAAACCGAAACGACGTGCCAGCACTTCACGCTGTTTGGCGTTCAGTTCGAACAGCCATTTGACGATGCTCTGTTTCATGTCATCGTCCTGCGTGGTGTCTTCCGGGCCGTTGTCTTTTTCATCGGCCAAGATGTCCAGCAGCGCTTTTTCGGAGTCGCCACCCAGCGGGGTGTCAACCGAGGTAATGCGCTCGTTGAGACGCAGCATACGGCTTACGTCATCAACCGGTTTGTCGAGTTGCTCTGCAATCTCTTCCGCACTTGGCTCGTGGTCCAGCTTATGGGACAACTCGCGCGCAGTACGCAGATAAACATTCAACTCTTTGACGATGTGAATCGGCAGTCGAATCGTACGGGTCTGGTTCATAATAGCCCGTTCGATGGTCTGACGAATCCACCAGGTCGCGTAGGTTGAGAAACGGAACCCGCGTTCCGGGTCAAACTTCTCAACTGCGCGGATGAGACCTAAGTTACCCTCTTCAATCAGATCCAGCAGAGCCAGACCACGATTGCCGTAACGGCGGGCAATTTTCACGACCAGTCGCAGGTTACTTTCGATCATGCGACGACGCGAGGCAACATCACCACGCAAAGCACGACGTGCGAAATAGACTTCTTCTTCGGCCGTTAGCAGTGGGGAGTAACCAATCTCCCCAAGGTAAAGCTGAGTCGCGTCCAGCACACGCTGTGTGGCACCCTGCGATAACAGCTCTTCTTCAGCCAAATCGTTATCACTGGGTTCCTCTTCTACTAAGGCTTTTTCGTCAAAAGCCTCTGCTCCGTTCTCATCAAATTCCGCGTCTTCATTTAAATCATGAACTTTCAGCGTATTCTGACTCATAAGGTGGCTCCTACCCGTGATCCCTGGACGAGACACCCTGGCTGGCATGCCCCGTCAATTTATCGCTGCGGTAAATATTGCAGCGGGTTTACGGATTTCCCCTTGTAACGAATTTCAAAATGCAAGCGTGTAGAACTGGTTCCGGTGCTACCCATGGTAGCGATTTTTTGCCCCGCCTTAACTTCTTGTTGTTCCCGGACCAGCATAGTGTCGTTATGGGCGTAGGCACTCAGGTAATCATCATTATGTTTGATGATAATAAGATTACCGTAACCGCGCAGTGCGTTACCGGCATAGACAACGCGTCCGTCTGCGGTCGCGATGATTGCCTGTCCTTTACTGCCTGCGATATCGATCCCTTTGTTACCCCCCTCAGAGGTGGCGAAGTTCTCGATAATCTTGCCGTCAGTTGGCCAGCGCCAGGTGGTGATTGACGAGCTGGCATTCTGACTGCTTGCAGTCGGTACAGTAGAGCTAACCACAGGTGCCGTAGTCGGTGCTGTGACAACAGTCGCAGTACCTTTATTATTCGGCAACATTTTGTTAGCACTCTGATCACCTGAATCCTCAGAATACGTAATTACAGGTTGTGAAGCAACCACCGTGGTGGTTTTTTGTGCAGGGGTAACGCTGTTATTTTGCGCAGTTACGTCGGCAGCCGAAACGGTGTTGCCTGGCGTAAGCGGTGTCCCCGTCGCGTTGCCAACCTGAAGCGTTTGTCCAACTTCCAGAGCATACGGGGCCTGGACGTTGTTTCGCTGTGCCAGATCGCGGAAATCGTTCCCGGTGATCCAGGCAATGTAGAACAGCGTATCGCCGCGCTTCACGGTATAGGTGCTGCCGCCGGTATAGCTACCTTTCGGAATGTTCCCATACTTACGGTTATACACTATGCGGCCATTTTCGGTCTGAACAGGCTGATCCACTGGCTGAATCTGCGTAGGCTGCGTAACTGGACGCTGGACCGGCTGGATCTGCGGAGTTTGCTGCGCCGTTGAGGTGCCCATTTTAGGCGGAGGGGTGATCAACATTCCGCTGGACGTGTTACCCGAGCCGCTGGTTCCATTGACGGAACTGACAGGCGCTGGCGCGTTATTCGAATTTGTACAGCCAGCCAGCCAGAGCGAAACCAGTGATAATGCCGCAACACGGCTGATGGTGAATTTTGGGCTTCCCGCGCTCATTTATCCCCCAGGAATGTGTTAACTACCAGTGACTTAAAAATAACCGTGATGGCACGAACCTATCGCGCCACACCATACGCTGAATTTGCCTTAATAACCCTGGAAAAATCCGAGTCTCAGGCCAGCTCGCCCTTAACCAGGGGCACAAAGCGTACGGCTTCCACGGTATCGATAATAAACTCGCCGCCGCGCCGACGAACGCGCTTTAAAAGCTGCTGCTCATCCCCGACGGGCAAAACAAGAATGCCCCCCTCATCCAGCTGCGAGAGAAGTGCAGCGGGGATTTCAGGAGGCGCTGCCGTGACAATGATGGCGTCAAACGGGGCGCGAGCCTGCCAACCCTGCCATCCATCGCCGTGGCGTGTCGATACATTATGTAAATCAAGCTGTTTCAGGCGACGGCGCGCCTGCCACTGCAAGCCTTTAATCCGTTCCACGGAACAGACATGGTGCACAAGGTGGGCCAGGATCGCGGTTTGATACCCTGAACCGGTGCCAATTTCCAGTACGCGGGAGTCTGGCGTTAACTCCAGAAGCTCCGTCATACGCGCCACCATGTAGGGCTGCGAAATCGTCTGGCCTTGCCCGATGGGCAGCGCCACGTTTTCCCACGCTTTGTGTTCAAACGCCTCGTCTACAAATTTGTCACGCGGGACCTGAGCAAGCGCCTCAAGCACGTGCTCGTCGCGGATCCCCTGTGCGCGAAGTTGTTCCAGAAGAGTTTGTACACGTTTGCTTACCATTGCGCGTTCACTCCGACCCGATCTAACCAGTCCGACACCACATCATGCGCGCTATAAGCGGTTAAATCTACGTGCAACGGCGTAACGGAAACGTATCCTTCATCCACCGCCGCGAAGTCGGTATCTGGCCCGGCATCGCATTTGTCTCCCGGCGGACCGATCCAGTACAGGGTATTGCCGCGCGGATCCTGCTGGGGAATAACCTGATCGGCTGGATGGCGACTGCCGCAGCGCGTCACGCGGATCCCTTTAATCTCGTCCAGCGGGAGATCCGGCACGTTGATGTTGAGGATACGTCCGGTACGCAGCGGCTCTCGGCCAAGCGCACGGAGAAGGGAGCAGGTCACCGCGGCGGCAGTGTCATAGTGCGTGTGGCCGTTTAACGAGACCGCCAGCGCCGGAAACCCCAGGTGACGCCCTTCCATTGCCGCGGCCACGGTCCCGGAATAAATCACATCATCGCCAAGATTGGGTCCGGCATTGATGCCAGAGACCACAACATCTGGCCGCGGGCGCATCAGCGCATTCACGCCCAGAAACACGCAGTCGGTCGGCGTCCCCATCTGTACGGCAATATCGCCATTTTCGAAGGTAAAGGTGCGAAGTGAAGACTCCAGCGTCAATGAGTTAGACGCGCCACTGCGGTTACGATCGGGAGCCACGACCTGCACATCCGCAAACTCACGGAGGTGTTTCGCCAGCGTCTGAATACCTGGCGCATGGATCCCGTCATCGTTACTCAGCAATATTCGCATAATCACCCGACGTGTTGATAAGTTCCCTGACAACACTGGTGGCAAAGCTACCTGCCGGCAGCCAGAAGCGTAACTCGACGGTTACGTCATCCCACCAGTTCCAGCTCAACTGTTGCGGGTAGAGGAGCATCGCCCGGCGTGCCGCCTCGACCTTTTCCCGCACCAGCAAGGATTGTAATTCTGGCGCATCCGCCACCGCCGACTGCTCAGCGGCCAGCGCCTCGCCCTGGGTTCCCCAGTCGCCTGAGCCCGGCAAGGCGGCGGTAATCATCAGCGCTTTAGCGTCCACGCGCGACTGGGCATCGGCCATCTCTTCGGCCGTTGCCACAAACCAGCTTCCGCGTCCCGCTAATTGTAGCGCATCGCCGACAACAACTTGATTCGCGTCCGGTTTTTTCAGCCGTTCGCTCACCATCTGATTAAACAACGCACTGCGGGCCGCCGACAACCAAAAACTGCGTTTATTCCTGTCGCGCACCGGTGCATCGCTTTGCGCCCAGCGCAGCGCGCCCAGCAGGTTGCTGCCACCAATGCCAAAGCGCTGTGCGCCAAAGTAGTTCGGTACGCCGCGTTCACAGACAGCGTTCAGGCGTTTTTCAACGTCTTCACGGTTGGTTACTTCACGCAGCACCAGCGTGAAATGGTTGCCTTTTAAGGCGCCCAGTCGCAATTTGCGCTTGTGGCGGGCGTACTCCAGTACCTTACAGCCCTCAAGCTCAAATTTGCTTAAATCAGGCATCGCATTGCCGGGCACGCGGGCGCAAAGCCACTGTTCGGTCACGGCATGTTTATCTTTCTGCCCGGCAAAGCTCACTTCGCGGGCGTGAATTTTGAGGGATTTTGCCAGCGCGTCCGCCACGAAGCGGGTGTTGCAGCCGTTTTTCAGAATGCGCACCAGGATGTGCTCGCCTTCGCCGTCCGGCTCAAACCCGAGATCTTCTACCACCACAAAATCTTCAGGGTTGGCCTTCAGCAGGCCATTGCCCTGCGGTTTTCCGTGCAGGTATGTCAGGTTGTCAAAGTCCGTCATTTGGCCGCCTTCACCAGCAGCGCCACGGCCTCACAAGCAATGCCTTCGCCACGGCCCGTAAAGCCCAGCTTCTCCGTGGTGGTGGCTTTGACGTTGACGTCGTCCATGTGGCAGCCCAGATCTTCAGCGATAAACACGCGCATCTGTGGAATGTGCGGCAGCATCTTTGGCGCCTGAGCAATGATCGTCACATCAACGTTGCCGAGGGTGTAGCCTTTGGCCTGAATACGACGCCAGGCTTCGCGCAGCAGTTCGCGGCTGTCCGCGCCCTTAAAAGCAGGATCGGTGTCCGGGAACAGTTTGCCGATGTCGCCCAGCGCGGCGGCACCCAGCAGCGCGTCGGTCAGCGCATGCAGCGCCACGTCGCCATCAGAATGCGCCAGCAGACCTTTTTCGTAAGGAATACGCACGCCGCCAATGATAATTGGGCCTTCTCCGCCAAAGGCGTGTACATCAAAACCGTGTCCAATACGCATTATGCCTTCTCCTGAGGGGTCGTACGGGTAAGATAAAATTCCGCGAGCTGTAAGTCTTCCGGGCGCGTCACTTTTATATTATCAGCGCGCCCTTCAACAAGCGTTGGGTGGAAACCGCAATACTCCAGCGCCGAGGCTTCGTCCGTAATGGTGGCACCTTCTTTAAGCGCTCGCGTTAAGCAGTCGTGGAGCAGTTCGCGGGGGAAAAATTGTGGCGTCAGCGCGTGCCATAAATCCACGCGCTCAACGGTGTGCGCAATCGCCGGTTTACCCGGTTCGGCACGCTTCATGGTGTCACGCACCGGCGCGGCCAGAATACCGCCCACTTTACTGGTTTCACTCAGGGCCAGCAGACGCGACAGATCGTCGTGATGCAGGCAGGGGCGCGCGGCATCGTGCACCAGCACCCACTGCGCGTGCCCGGCAGCCTGAATGCCCGCCAGGACAGAGTCGGCCCGCTCGGCGCCGCCGTCAACAACGGTAATCTGAGGATGATTTGCCAGCGGAAGCTGCGCAAAACGCGCATCGCCGGGGCTGATGGCAATGACAACGCGTTTCACCCGGGCATGTGCCAGCAGCGCTGCCACGGCGTGCTCGAGGATCGTTTTATCACCAATTGAGAGGTACTGCTTGGGACATTCTGTCTGCATGCGCCGGCCAAAACCTGCGGCCGGCACCACGGCACAGACGTCCGAAAAAGTTGCTGCCATGTCGTAATCCTGGGCCTGATTATCGATTGTTTTGTGCGGAGCCCTGATTGCGTTTAGACGCATCCGGTACCAGACGATAAAACGTTTCGCCCGGCTTAGTCATACTGAGTTCATTGCGTGCGCGCTCCTCAATCGCCTCCTGGCCGCCATTGAGGTCATCAATTTCAGCAAAAAGTTGATCGTTACGCGCTTTAAGTTTGGCGTTTGTCGCCTGCTGTGCCGCGACGTCATCGCTCACCCGGCTGTAGTCGTGTAGTCCGTTTTTGCCGAACCACAGCGAATATTGCAGCCAGACCAGCAAAGCCAGCAACAGCAGCGTTAGTTTACCCATCCTGCCCCCTGAAAAAACGGCATCATCATCCCATAACTTTCCGCTGGACTCTACTGCGGGGTTTTAATTATGCCGCAAGTTAGCCCATCAGCCATAAAAACAGCAGGCCAAAGATGACCACCACGGTGGCAATAGTGATGAGCGTACTATACAGGAGCTTGCCGTTGAAAAGAGAGTGCAGCGCCACGCCCACAACTACCGCAACGGGCATCAGCGCCAGGAAGAAAGGCCAGGTGTAGAGAAAGAAAAAGAGGGTGTTCCCCCCGTAGATCAAAAACGGGATACCCAGCGCCAGTAACCACGACACGAAGCCGACAATCGCCCCAGGGAAGGACCAGGTCGTCTCGTCGTCGGTCGTTAACGGTTCCGACCCGGTGGTAATCATGTAGTTTTCACTGTTGCGCATAGCTAATCCTGTGACCGTGACTCATCGCTCGGGAAGACAGGTCCCGAACGATACCGTCTCAGGATCTGATAATATCGTCCCGTCTCAGCAGGTCTAATAATTGGCTTACTAAATTTGTTACCAATTGTTGACCCTCCAGATGAATCTCAGGGGATTCAGGCGCTTCGTAAACCGAGTCGATGCCGGTGAAGTTTCGCAGCTCTCCCGCGCGGGCTTTTTTGTACAGCCCTTTCGGATCGCGCGCTTCGCAGATTGCCAGCGGCGTATCCACAAACACTTCAATAAAGCGATCCTGGCCCACGCGCTCGCGCACCATATGACGCTCGGCGCGGTGCGGTGAGATAAATGCCGTCAGCACCACCAGCCCGGCATCCGCCATCAGGCTGGCGACTTCGCCCACCCGACGAATGTTCTCTTTGCGGTCGTCGTCGCTGAACCCCAAATCACTGCACAGACCGTGACGCACGTTGTCGCCGTCCAGCAGGTAGGTGCTCACCCCCTGCTGATGCAGCGCCTCTTCCAGCGCGCCTGCCACCGTGGATTTACCGGAGCCAGACAGCCCGGTAAACCACAGTACAACCCCACGGTGACCGTGGAGCTGTTCGCGCTGGGCGACGGTGACCGGATGAGGATGCCAGACGACGTTCTCATCATGGGCGGCCATCACTTGCCTCCCAGCAGATCGCGAGCGCCCCAGTGCGGGAAGTGCTTACGCACCAGCGCGTTCAGCTCCAGCTCGAAGGCGCTGAACTCAGACGTCACGCTCGCCTGTGCGTTAGGCTCGCGCACCATGCCAGCACCGACGGTGACGTTGGTCAGGCGGTCGATAAAGATCAGCCCGCCCGTCACCGGATTCTGCTGATACGGATCCAGCACCAGCGGCTCGTCGAAGGTCAGATCCACCAGGCCAATACCGTTCAGCGGCAGCTCGCTCACGTCACGGTGGGTCAGGTTGTTAATGTCCACCTGGAACTGAATGCCGTCCACGCGGGCGCGGGTTTTCTTGCCCGCAATTTTAATGTCATAGCTCTGGCCTGCGGTCAGCGGCTGTTCCGCCATCCATACCACGTCCACGGACGCGCCCTGCACCGCCGCCAGCGTCTCCTGCGCATCGACCAGCAGGTCGCCGCGGCTGATATCAATTTCGTCTTTCAGTACCAGGGTTACCGCTTCACCCGCCCCGGCTTCGTCCAGATCGCCATCAAAGGTGACGATACGGGCAATGGCCGATTCCACACCGGACGGCAGCACCTTCACGCGCTGGCCCACCTTCACCGCGCCGGACGCAAGGGTGCCTGAGAAGCCGCGGAAATCGAGGTTCGGACGGTTCACGTACTGCACCGGGAAGCGCATCGGTTGAGTATCGACCACGCGCTGAATTTCAACGGTTTCCAGCACTTCCAGCAGCGTTGGACCGCTGTACCACGGCATGTTCGCGCTCTGAGAGGCGACGTTATCCCCTTCCAGCGCCGAAAGCGGCACGAAGCGAATATCGAGGTTGCCCGGCAGCTGTTCAGCAAAGGTCAGGTAGCTCTGGCGGATCTCGTCGAACCGCGCTTCGCTGTAGTCCACCAGATCCATTTTGTTCACCGCCACCACCAGGTGTTTGATCCCCAGTAGCGTAGAGATAAAGCTGTGACGTCGAGTCTGATCCAGCACGCCTTTACGGGCGTCGATCAGCAGGATCGCCAGGTCACAGGTGGACGCGCCGGTCGCCATGTTACGGGTGTACTGCTCGTGCCCCGGGGTGTCGGCGATAATAAACTTGCGCTTCTCGGTGGAGAAGTAGCGATAGGCGACGTCAATGGTAATGCCCTGCTCACGCTCCGCCTGCAAGCCGTCCACCAGCAGCGCCAGGTCGAGTTTTTCGCCCTGGGTGCCGTGGCGTTTACTGTCGTTGTGCAGGGAAGAGAGCTGATCTTCGTAAATCTGGCGCGTGTCGTGCAGCAGACGACCAATCAGGGTGCTTTTCCCGTCATCCACGCTGCCGCAGGTCAGGAAACGCAGCAGACTTTTGTACTGTTGGGCGTGCAGATAAGCTTCTACGCCGCCTTCATCGGCAATTTGTTGGGCAATAGTCGTATTCATGGCGGCTCCTTAGAAATAACCCTGACGTTTCTTCAGCTCCATGGAGCCTGCCTGGTCGCGGTCAATCACGCGGCCCTGTCGCTCACTGGTGGTCGACACCAGCATCTCCTCGATGATCTCCGGCAGCGTCTGCGCACTGGATTCCACCGCGCCGGTCAACGGCCAGCAGCCGAGAGTACGGAAACGGACCATCTGTTTTTTGATCACTTCGCCCGGCTGTAAATCAATGCGATCGTCGTCGATCATCATCAGCATGCCGTCGCGCTCCAGCACCGGGCGCTCTGCCGCCAGATACAGCGGAACGATCTCAATATTTTCCAGATAGATGTACTGCCAGATATCCAGCTCGGTCCAGTTGGAGAGCGGGAAGACGCGAATGCTTTCGCCTTTGTTGATCTGGCCGTTGTAGTTGTGCCATAGCTCCGGGCGCTGGTTTTTCGGGTCCCAGCGGTGGAAGCGGTCGCGGAAGGAGTAGATACGCTCTTTCGCACGGGATTTCTCCTCGTCACGGCGCGCGCCGCCGAAGGCCGCATCAAAACCGTATTTATTCAGCGCCTGCTTCAGCCCTTCGGTTTTCATGATGTCGGTGTGTTTGGCGCTGCCGTGCACGAACGGGTTGATGCCCATCGCCACCCCTTCCGGGTTTTTGTGCACCAGCAGCTCGCAGCCGTAGGCTTTGGCGGTACGGTCGCGGAATTCGTACATCTCGCGGAATTTCCAGCCGGTATCCACATGCAGCAGCGGGAACGGCAGCGTACCCGGATAAAACGCTTTACGCGCCAGATGCAGCATGACGCTGGAATCTTTACCGATGGAGTACATCATCACCGGGTTAGAAAACTCGGCGGCCACTTCGCGGATGATGTGGATACTTTCCGCTTCGAGCTGCCGCAGGTGAGTAAGTCGTTTTTGGTCCATAACCGTTCCTTAAGCCAAATTTATAACAGAAGCGCCGAAGCCTTCTGTGTCGGTTGTGTGTTGGAACCAGGCGAGCGTGCTGTGCAGCTGCACCACTTCTCCCACCACGATCAGGGCGGGCATCGGGGCGTCTTTCGCCAGGGTTGCAAGGTCTTGTAAGGTGCCGATGGCGACATGCTGATCGACGCGTGTCCCGCGGGAGATCACCGCGACCGGCGTCGTTGCATCGCGACCGTGCTGAATAAGCTGTTCGCTGATATCCGCCGCTTTCATCGTGCCCATATAAATCGCCAGCGTTTGTCGGCTCTGGGCGAGATGTGACCAGTCAAACGGCGTGCTGTCGGCTTTATAGTGCCCGGTCACAAAGGTCACGCTCTGGGCAAAATCGCGATGGGTCAGCGGAATACCCGCGTAGGCCGTGACGGCAGACGCCGCCGTAATGCCAGGAACCACCTGGAACGGGACGCCCGCTTCGGCTGCCGCCTGCAACTCTTCGCCACCGCGACCGAAAATAAACGGGTCGCCCCCTTTCAGGCGCACCACGGTCTTGCCCGCTTTCGCGGCGGCAATCAGCATCTGGTTGGTATCGTGCTGCGGCACGGAGTGCTCACCGGCACGTTTGCCGACGCAGATCTGCTCCGCGTCACGGCGGATCAGCTCGCGGATACCGTCAGTCACCAGGTGGTCGTAGAACACCACGTCCGCATCCTGAAGCACCTGAAGGCCACGCAGCGTCAGCAGCCCGGCATCGCCCGGCCCGGCGCCGACGAGAATGATCTCCCCGCTCGTACTGCCGGGGTTATCCAGTTCGTCTTCGAGAATTTTTTGCGCCGCCGTCTCGTTACCGGCCTGCATCAGGCTGGCAAAGCGGCCCCGAAACACACGCTCCCAGAAGCGACGACGTTCCGTCACGCTGGTCAGACGCGTTTTCAGGTGGTTGCGCCAGTAGCTGGCCTTCTCCGCCATGCGTCCGAGGCTGGTCGGCAGCAGCGCTTCGATTTTTTCTCTCAGCACGCGCGCCAGCACCGGGGCGGTGCCGCCGGAGGAGATCGCCACCAGCAGCGGCGAGCGGTCGACAATCGACGGGAAGATAAATGAGCACAGCGGCTGGTCGTCTACCACGTTCACCAGACGGTGACGGGCCTGGGCTGCCCCGGAGATGCGGCGGTTGAGCGCCCGATCTTCAGTTGCCGCAATCACCAGCACCACGCTGTCGATCTGTGACTCTTCAAAATCCGCCTCTGCAACAACCTGCACCCGCGCCCCGGCGCGTTGCAGGAACGCGATTTTGCGATCGGCAATTTCACCTGTCCCGACAACCAGTACCGGTCGGTCTTTTAAGGCGGCAAAAAGGGGGAGATAGTCCACAGGCAACAACTCGCTAACAACAAGGAATAAAGGGACTATAGGGGGCGGCTTAGATCGAATGAAATTACGAATTGGAATGAGTAGTTACTCAATGGAATAACGCCGTGGAAAAGCAAATATCAAAAAGTGCTTAACACGCGAAATTTCGGGCATTTAAGAGCAATTCAAATTGTGTCTACCCGATCACAGTTTCATACTATGCGGGTTAAAATTTTGCTCTGTTTTTAAGGACTCCCTATGTTTTCCGCAATGCGCCACCGATTCGTTGCCCTGGCGCTCGGCGTTTGCTTTATCCTTCCGGCTCAGGCAAAAAATCAAACTTACGGCGAAATAGCCAGTATGCAGGCGCGGCATATTGCTACGGTCTTTCCGGGCCGCATGACCGGAACCCCAGCCGAGATGCTCTCGGCAGACTATATTCGTCAGCAGTTTGCGGATATGGGCTATAAGAGTGACATTCGCGCTTTCCATAGCCGCTACATCTATACCTCACGCAATAAAACGCAGAACTGGCATAACATAACCGGCAGCACGGTTATTGCGGCGCACGAAGGAAAGGCGGCCGAGCAAATTATTATTATGGCGCACCTTGATACCTACACGCCGATGAGCGACGCCGATGTCGATAATAACCTCGGCGGGCTGACGCTTCAGGGGCTGGATGACAATGCGGCGGGGCTGGGCGTGATGCTTGAGCTGGCCGAACGCCTGAAAAATATTCCCACGAAATACAGCATTCGCTTTGTCGCGACCAGCGGCGAAGAAGAAGGAAAACTCGGCGCTGAGAATCTCCTTAAACGCATGAGCGCTGAGGAGAAGAAAAATACGTTGCTGGTGATCAACCTCGATAATCTGATCGTGGGAGATAAGCTCTATTTTAATAGCGGACAGAGCACGCCGAGCAGCGTACGTAAACTCACCCGCGACCGCGCGCTGGCGCTTGCCCGTACGCATGGCGTCTATGCCGCGACAAATCCGGGCGGTAACCCGGATTATCCAAAAGGCACAGGCTGCTGTAATGACGGTGAAGTGTTTGATAAGGCGGGCATTCCGGTGCTGTACGTCGAGGCGACGAACTGGACGCTGGGCAAAAAAGATGGCTATCAACAGCGCAGCAAATCGAAAGCATTCCCGGACGGAACCAGCTGGCATGATGTGCGGCTGGATAATCAGCAGCACATTGATAAAGCGCTGCCGCAGCGGATTGAGCACCGCAGCCGGGATGTCGTGAAAGTGATGCTGCCGCTGGTGAAGGAGCTGGCGAAAGCGGGGAAAGCGTAGTGCGTTATTTTTCCCCGCCCCCTCACCCCTGCCCTCTCCCCAAAGGGGCGAGGGGGAAAAGACAGCTCCGTGCGATCCCCTCTCCCCTTTGGGGAGAGGGTTAGGGTGAGGGGCAGTAAGATGTTATCCTTCGTGCAATCCGCACTCGCGCTTCAGCCCAAAGAATCGCGTCTCTTCTTCCGCCATTCCCGGTTCCCATTTGCGCGTGGTGTGGGTATCCCCCACTGACAGATAGCCCTGATCCCACAGCGGATGGTACTTCAGGCCGTGTTTTTGCAGGTACTGGTACACCGTCCGGTTATCCCAGTCGATGATCGGCAGCACTTTGAACACACCGCGCTGCACCGCCAGCACCGGTAGCGTGGCGCGGCTGCCCGACTGCTCGCGGCGCAGACCGGCAAACCACGTCTGGGCGTTCAGCTCTTTCAGCGCCCGGTTCATCGGCTCGACCTTGTTGATCGCATTGTATTTCTCAATGCCCTCAACGCCCTGCACCCACAGCTTGCCGTAACGTGCCTCCTGCCAGGCCGCGCTCTCCGTTGCCCGGTAGACTTTCAGGTTCAGCCTGAGCTTGTCCGTCAGCTCGTCAATAAACTGGTAGGTTTCCGGGAACAGGTAGCCGGTATCGGTGAGGATCACCGGAATGTCCGGACGGATCTGATTCACCAGATGCAGGCTGACCGCCGCCTGAATACCAAAGCTGGACGAGAGCACATAGTCTCCCGGCAGGTTTTCCAGCGCCCACGCCACGCGCCCTTCGGCGTCGAGCTTTTCCAGTTGGGCATTGGTTTCTGCCAGGGCCAGAATGCGTTCGACTTTTGGCAGGTCATTCAGGGCATTTAGATCGAGTACGGACATAATTACCTCTCGTGGTTATTCCCAGAAATCCCTTGCGGGATCGAGCACCGGGCGAATGATGCCTGCACGTACCGTAAAGTCGCCGAAACCTTCACCCGCTTCGCGCTCTTTCGCCCAACGCCCGATAAGCACGTCGAGGGAATCGAGAATTTCCGGCTCGGTGATGTTCTCGCGGAACATACGCGGAATGCGCGTCCCGATACGGTTCCCCCCCAGGTGCAGGTTATAGCGCCCCGGCGCTTTTCCTACCAGACCGAGTTCGGCCAGCATCGCGCGGCCACAGCCGTTCGGGCAGCCCGTCACGCGCATAACAATATGCTCGTCCGGAATGCCGTGTTTTTCCAGAATCGCTTCCACTTTGTCCGTAAATGACGGCAGGAAACGCTCGGCTTCGGCCATTGCCAGCGGGCAGGTCGGGAACGACACGCAGGCCATCGAGTTTTCACGCTGCGGTTTGACCGCATCCATCAACCCGTGCTCGCGCGCCAGCTCTTCAATTCTTGCCTTATCGCTTTCCGGCACGCTGGCGACGATCAGGTTCTGGTTGGCGGTAATACGGAACTCGCCTTTGTGGATCTTCGCAATTTCCAGCAGACCGGTTTTCAGCGGGCGGCCCGGATAATCCAGAATACGACCGTTTTCAATAAACAGCGTCAAGTGCCAGTTATTGTCGATGCCTTTCACCCAGCCAATGCGATCGCCGCGACCGGTGAACTCGTAAGGGCGGATCGGCTCAAACTTGATCCCCGCGCGACGCTCCACTTCTTCTTTGAACGTCTCGACGCCCACGCGCTCCAGGGTGTATTTGGTTTTCGCGTTTTTACGGTCGGTACGGTTACCCCAGTCGCGCTGGGTAGTAACCACCGCCTCAGCCACGGCCAGCGTGTGCTCCAGCGGCAGGAAGCCGAACTCGCTCGCGGTGCGGGCGTAGGTTTTCTTGTTACCGTGCTCAATGGACAAACCGCCGCCCACCAGCAGGTTAAAGCCGACCAGCTTGCCGTTTTCGGCAATCGCCACGAAGTTCATGTCGTTAGCGTGCAGATCGATATCGTTCTGCGGCGGGATCACCACCGTGGTTTTGAACTTACGCGGCAGGTAGGTCTGGCCGAGGATCGGCTCTTCGTCGGTAGTGGCGACTTTCTCCTGATCGAGCCAGATCTCCGCATAGGCGCGGGTGCGCGGCAGCAGGTGCTCGGAGATCTTCTTCGCCCACTCATACGCTTCCGCGTGCAGCTCGGACTCATACGGGTTCGAGGTGCAGAGCACGTTACGGTTCATGTCGTTGGCGGTTGCCAGCGCGTCCAGACCCACCGAGTGCAGCATCTGGTGCACTGGCTTGACGTTCTTCTTCAGAATGCCGTGGAACTGGAAGGTCTGACGGTTAGTCAGACGAATGCTGCCGTAAATCGTGTTGTCATGGGCAAACTTGTCGATCGCCTGCCACTGTTTGGTGGTTATGATGCCACCCGGCAGGCGGCAGCGCAGCAGCATCGCATGACGCGGCTCCAGCTTCTGTTCGGCACGTTCGGCGCGGATATCGCGGTCGTCCTGCTGGTACATACCGTGGAAACGGATCAGCAGGAAGTTGTCGCCTTTGAAACCGCCGGTCAGGCCGTCATTTAAATCTTCGGCAATGGTACCGCGCAGGTAGTTGCTCTCTACCTTCATGCGCTCGGCGTCAGACAGTTTGCCTTCGACCACCAGTGGGCCAGGATGTTTTTCGCTCATTAGTAGACATCTCGCTGATAACGGCGCTCTACGCGCAGCTCACTTAAAAATTCATCCGCCGTTTCGGCATCCATACCGCCGAATTCGGCAATCACTTCCAGCAGTGCCTGCTCAACGTCTTTCGCCATGCGATTGGCGTCGCCGCAGACATAAATGTGGGCGCCGTCATTGATCCAGCGCCACAGCTCTGCGCCCTGTTCGCGCAGTTTGTCTTGTACGTATACTTTTTCTTTCTGATCGCGGGACCAGGCCAGATCGATGCGGGTCAGCACGCCCTCTTTGACGTAGCGCTGCCATTCAACCTGGTAGAGGAAATCCTCGGTAAAGTGCGGGTTGCCGAAGAACAGCCAGTTTTTACCCGGCGCATCGTCTGCCGCGCGCTGCTGCATAAAGGCGCGGAACGGCGCAATGCCGGTGCCCGGACCAATCATGATCACCGGTGTTTCCGGGTTCGCCGGCAGGCGGAAGTTGTCGTTGTGCTCGATAAAGACGCGCACTTCGCCCTCTTCCTCCACGCGATCCGCCAGGAAACTTGATGCCCCACCCGCGCGGGCGCGGCCTTCGATGTCGTAACGCACCACACCCAC
Source organism: Enterobacter cloacae complex sp. IR5418 (assembly GCF_049238105.1). Taxonomy (NCBI): domain Bacteria; kingdom Pseudomonadati; phylum Pseudomonadota; class Gammaproteobacteria; order Enterobacterales; family Enterobacteriaceae; genus Enterobacter; species Enterobacter cloacae complex sp. IR5418. The sequence continues at coordinate 100,844 of NZ_JBMKHS010000005.1, forward strand.
GGTAATGTGGACTTCGCTTTCCACTTCCGCCTGTGAGGAGGCGATGGAGTACAGGCGCGGCGTCAGCGGACGCAGCAGGCCAATCAGCGCGTCGGCATCCAGCTGTGCCGGAGAGAAACGCACCATATCGACAATCGGCGTCGTCGCGGCGTAATGCTGTAACGTTGCCTTATCCCCCACCAGCGGCAGGAGGGATTCACTGCGCGTTAAGGTGGCGTAGTTTTCAACGATGTTGGCGGTGTTCACCGTCAGTTCGAAATGCCACTGGAGCGCTTCAGAAAGCGGCAGCGTTTTGCCTTCCACCTGGACCGGCTCGGTGCCTTTCAGCCACAGCAGCTCGACCAGCTCTTTCACCAGCGCCGGATCGTTCTGATACCAGACGCCGAGCGCATCACCAGGCTGGTAACGCAGGCCGGAGTCACCGAGATCGATTTCGATATGGCGTACGTCTTTTTCCGAATCACGGCCCGTGATTTTCTGGTTTACCGACAGGCTCGCCGTCAGTGGCGCCTCTTTCGTGTAGGGGCTGGTGTGGATTTCATTGACGGTGCCCGCTGCGGTAACGGCGGCCTGCGCTGGCGTCTCTTTCGGGACGCGGGCTTTCAGCACCTCAACGATACGTGCCCGCCATTCGGCGGCGGCAGCCTGGTATTCCACGTCAGCGTCCACGCGATCCAGCAGACGCTCCGCGCCCAGCTCCGCCAGCTTGCTGTCGAAGTCTTTACCGGACTGGCAGAAAAATTCATAGGACGTATCACCGAGGCCGAACACGGCAAAGGCGGTGCCCTCCAGCTTTGGCGCTTTTTTCGAGAACAGGAATTTATGCAGCGCGACGGCTTCTTCCGCAGGCTCACCTTCCCCCTGCGTTGACGCCACCACCACCAGCAGTTTTTCTGACGCGATCTGTTTGAATTTATAATCCCCGGCGTTGACCAGGTTGACGTTCAGCTTCGCGGCGAGCAGGTCATCACGCAGCGCTTCGGCCACACGCCGGGCATTACCCGTTTGCGAAGCGGAGATAAGCGTAATGGCAGGAATCTCAACGGCCGTTGGCGATGCGCCAGCCACAGCACCCGGCTGCTGGTTCAGCATTCCCCAGAAATAGCCGGAGACCCAGGCAAGCTGGGTGGGTGAAAAATCGGAAGTCGCGGCCTGTAGGCGCGCCAGTTGCTCCGGGTTCAGGGGAAGCAAATTTGAAGGTGGGGCCTGTGTTGTCATGCGTCGTTATGTTCCAGTAGCAAAGCGGACTTTAAGCGAATAAATCCAAACTGAAGATAAGGTTAACGGCGGGGATAATAACAATTAAAGAAGGGATGGAAATAATAAATAACCAAATGGACTAACCTGTTTTAGTTATCGTTCTTAACGATAAAAACGATTAAATAACCATTTGAAATAAAACAACAAAAGCCGATAAACACCATGAATACGGGGCGGTGACCGTTCAGAGCCGTTTTAGTTAATGATAAAAATTGTGCTTTCCGGTACTATGCGGCGGTTTTTTCCGCATTCCTGAGAGCTATGATGTCCACCACACTGTTTAAAGATTTCACCTTCGAAGCCGCACACCACCTTCCACACGTTCCTGCCGGGCACAAATGTGGCCGCCTGCATGGACACTCGTTTATGGTGCGTCTTGAAATCACGGGTGAAGTCGATCCCCATACGGGCTGGATCATGGACTTTGCCGAACTGAAGGCCGCGTTTAAGCCGACCTACGATCGTCTCGATCACTACTATCTGAATGATATTCCGGGCCTTGAAAACCCGACCAGCGAAGTGCTGGCGAAATGGATTTGGGATCAGATGAAACCGCTTGTGCCGCTGCTGAGCGCGGTGATGATCAAAGAGACCTGTACGGCAGGCTGCGTCTACCGCGGGGAGTGAATCTCCTCCGTTTCGGCCTCACGAGGCACGAGCGGCGTAAACTCATAAAGCACCAGCGCATTACTCTCCAGTGATTCAGTCAGTTGCCAGCCGTCATAAAGGCGTTCATCGCGTACGGAAAGCGTTGGACGCGCTTTATGCGCAATCCAGCGCCACATCTCTTCATCAGGGCCGCTTTCGCTGCCGACCCCTTCAAGCAACGGATAGAGCGCGCCGTTGTGCTGATCAAACAGATGGCATTTAATGCGCCATTTACCGCGCATTCCCTTCAGGTGTAAATGATACTGCTGGCGAAAACGCTGGATGAATGCTTCTTCACTGGAAAGGAGCGGATTAAAAACCACCACATTGCGCAGCAACAACTGGTAGCCATTGAGATGGCGCGTAAGCAGGACACGCTTATCATTGACCAGCACCTCGCCCCGCAGACGTTGCCAGAGCCAGAGCACCCAATAAACCGGACGCGGAAGACCATGGTTATACTGTAGCGCAAGGCTTGAGGTATCGATGGCGTTGTTCGCACGGGCTTCTCCCTGAAGGCCCGAATTGAGCCAGAACCCCGCCAGCCAGACCTGCTCCGAAAGCCCGAGCAGGTTCTGCATCAGTAGCGCCCCACGAAAAAACCAGCCGTTTGTCGCCCGTGTGTTCCCGGTGAGGGTATTCCAGGAGAGAAGCCAGACGGGAAGCGAACATTTACGCAGGCGAAGGGCAGCGAGGATCTGGCGGACCTTCATTATCGGATAATTTTCCGTTGAGGAGAGAGGAGTTGCCTCCATCTGCGCGGGATCGAGAAGTTCATTGGCATCGGCAGAACAGGCAAGAAAATCGGCCTGCATCAGGATGGCTGAACTGAACAGGGTATCCTCGCTTACGCCCGCGCTGACGGGGGCGAATCGGTGCCATAAACCAAACTTTGCCTGCGGAAGATAAGTTCGTATTGCCTTTTGCTGCGCCAGCCAGACCTGCTCCCGGGTCTCCTCACTCGCCTGTGTTGACCAGTGCATGACGAAGTGCCAGCCCGCGGTGATCTCTGGCGAAAAATGATTAACTGACTGTTGTAAAAAGCGGGTAAGAAGATCGCGGCGGGTCGTTACGCCGGTGTGCAGTAGCACCGTCCACTGCTTTTTTGCCAGCCAGGTGAAAAGCTGATGCAGATTGTACCAGCAGGCGTAGCCCGCCATCTGCGGATCATCCCACCCGGCGGCAAACAGACGACTGCTGAGAAAAGGTTCGGCGATATCAATTCCCTCAATGGGAATGGCCTCGTTTATCGCCTCCAGATGATGACGAACGTCCTCGCGCAGCAAATCGTCTAGCTCACGCAGGGTAATGACCACCCGCATACGGCGCAGCGAGGAAGAGAGAGGATTAAGCTGCTCAAGATCCAGTTTCTGCTCCTGCTGCGGGTGAACGATGAGCGGCGAGGCGTCCCAGCCGCGCGCCACCGGTTCATTGAGCAGGCTAAACAGCTTATCCACGGCGACCGGGAAGCGCTGCTCACGCCTGTCCGTCCGAACACGTGCGGCCTCCGGGTGCTGGCGTCGGGTCTTACGAAACTCACCCGGAGACATATTGTGAACACGCCTGAACTGGTCGCTCATCATGCGGGTGCTGGCGAAACCCTGCTCAAGCGCAATCTGGTGCAGCGGTCGATTCGTCAGCCGTAGAGCGTCGGCCGCCTTTTCCAGCCGCAGGTGAGTGATGTACTGCATGAAACTGATCCCCACCTCCTTTCGAAAGAGACGTGAGAGCCAGGCTTCAGAGACATATTCACTCGCGGCAATTTCCGCAAGCGTAATACGGCGGGAATAACTGGCATTGATCCGCTCTATCACCCGGGCGATGCGTTTGCTGTGCGCGGAGGAAAGCTCCCGGGACAGCATACGGGCGGGCTGTTGAAAGCGGCTGGTGAGCAACAGCAAAATCTCGCTCAACCCGCGGTACGCCTCCAGCCGGTAGCGGTGCGGGTCGTTGATGAGGGTGACCACAAGAAGCTGGCGCAGCAGATCGCGAAGCGCATCACATTGGGGCCAGACGCCTCCGGCTTCTGCCGGTACAGCATAATCATGGGCAAAAAAATCATTGCAGAGCTGGACGACCCAGCGCCCGGAAAGGGTGACGCGCAGGGTGACATTTGCCGTTTCGCTCGTGAACTGCCAGCGCCGATGACGGTTTATGATGGCAAGGGAATTGGCCTCCAGGAGGTCACGTCCCACATCGGTGTTCAGCTCTGCCCGCCCTTCCAGCACCCACAGCAACGTTAGCGTATCGCCTTCATCCTCCACGCAGTGGCGAATGTCCTGAATCTCTATCCAAAATTCATCTCCCCGTTGCGCCATCTTACCCCTCACCAAAGACAAATAATGACCTGCTCTTTTTTGTCATAACTGAATTGTATGAAAAACAATCAAAACAAAGCCGTCGATTTACAACAAAAAAGTGCATTTTCAGGCGGTACGATCGTCATAGACTCGAAATTATCACTGTTTGGCATGAAAAGGATAACAAAAATGACACATCCAGTTCTCGAAGCCCTGCGTGGCAACGAAGCACAGTTCACTGAATTACGTCGCTATTTTCATCAGCATCCAGAAATTGGTTTTGAGGAGCACAACACCAGCGATCGCGTTGCGGCGCTGCTCCAGGAATGGGGATATGAAGTCCATCGCGGGCTGGCGAAAACCGGTGTGGTCGGCACGCTGAAGGTGGGTAACGGAGATAAGCGCCTGGGCCTGCGCGCCGATATGGATGCGCTGCCAATGCAGGAAAACAACGGCAAGGCGTGGAGCAGTACCGTTGAGGGTAAATTCCACGGCTGCGGTCATGACGGTCATACCACCATGCTCCTGTACGCTGCGGAATACCTGGCACGCACCCGCAATTTTAACGGCACGCTACACCTGATTTTTCAGCCCGCGGAGGAACTTCTGTATGGCGGACGCGTGATGCTCGAGGACGGTTTGTTTGACCTGTTCCCCTGCGACCACATTTTTGGCCTGCACAATATGCCGTCACAACCCGTCGGAAAAATTGGTCTGCGCGATGGCGCCATGATGGCCTCTTCCGACACTCTTCATATTGAGGTTAACGGCGTGGGGGGGCACGGTGCGGTGCCAGAACATACCGTTGACGCCACCCTGGTTGCCTGCCATATCACTCTCGCTTTGCAGTCCATTGTTTCGCGCAATATCACCCCTTTTCAGCCTGCCGTCGTTACCGTAGGCAGCATTCAGGCTGGACATGCCCCCAACATTATCAACGACAAAGTATTGATGAAACTTACCGTGCGTACGCTGGATGAAAACGTGCGGCAAACCGTGCTACAGCGCATCCATGATATCGCCGTTGCACAGGCGGAAAGCTTCAATGCGACGGCCACCATCCGTCACATTAATGGCAGCCCGGTGCTGAAAAACAATCCGCAAGCCAATGAGATGGTGCGCAGCGTCGCCATCGATCTGTTCGGTCAGGATGCCGTGGCGGAGGTGAATGCGTTTATGGGCAGCGAGGACTTTGCTTTCATGCTCGAGAAAAACCCAAATGGATGTTATTTCACCCTTGGCGCCGGCGATGAGCCTGACCGCTGCATGGTACATAACCCGGGTTACGACTTTAACGACACTATTCTCCTCAACGGCGCGGCGCTGTGGGCCGCACTGACCGAACACTATCTGCGCTGATTCGCACCTTCCCGGGAGGGCTGCATTATGAGTACCGTTTCCCTGACAGGCGCATCCGCCTACGCCGGTAACGATCGGCTGCTGGCGGGTATCGTCATGAGCGTTCTGACATTCTGGCTGTTTGCCCAGTCGGTTATCAACGTGGTTCCGGCCATGCAGAATAGCCTCGATATTGCCCTCGAAACCCTTACGCTGGCCGTCAGCCTGAGCGCGTTATTCAGCGGCTGCTTTGTCGTTGCCTGCGGTGGGTTTGCCGATAAGTTTGGGCGTATGCGCCTGACCATGATTGGTCTGATCCTGAGCATTATTGGGAGCGGTCTGCTGTTCATTTCATGGGAGCCCGTCCTGTTTCTGTTGGGAAGAGCGATACAGGGGCTATCGGCGGCCTGCATCATGCCCGCTACGCTGGCGCTGATTAAGACCTGGTATGAAGGTAAAGCACGCCAGCGCGCAATCAGCTTCTGGGTTATCGGTTCATGGGGTGGAAGTGGCCTTAGCTCGTTTGTAGGAGGCGCCATTGCCACCACGCTGGGCTGGCGCTGGATTTTTGCTTTGTCGATGGTGGTAGCTCTGGCCGCGCTATTGCTTATCCGCGCCACGCCAGAAAGCCGCAGCCCTGATGCGTGTAGACACAAACTGGATATCAGCGGCCTGGTGAGTTTTGTCCTTATGCTGGTGCTGTTCAATCTGTTTATCAGCAAAGGACACAGCTGGGGCTGGAGCAGTAGCTTATCGCTTCTGGTACTGTGTGGAGCCGTGATTGCACTGATGTGCTTTGTCATGACCGGGCGACGGAAAGGCGATGCGGCGTTGATTGATTTTGCCCTGTTTAAAAACCGGGCCTACAGCGCCTCGGTATTCTCAAATTTCCTGCTCAACGGCTGCATTGGCACCATGATGATCGCCAGCATCTGGTTGCAGCAAGGGCATCATCTGTCACCGCTACAGACCGGCATGATGACCCTGGGGTATCTGGTTACCGTACTGGCGATGATCCGGGTGGGTGAAAAACTGCTTCAGCGCTATGGCGCCAGGCTGCCAATGATGACCGGCCCGCTGCTGACCGCAACAGGAATCACGCTGATTTCATGTACCTTTTTAAGCAAAGAGGTCTACATCGTTACCGTTTTTCTCAGCAATATTTTATTCGGGCTGGGACTCGGATGCTACGCTACCCCGGCAACGGACACGGCGGTAATGAACGCACCTGAAAACAAAGTGGGAGTGGCTTCAGGGATCTATAAGATGGGCAGTTCCCTGGGCGGCGCCATGGGTATTGCGGTCACCGCATCGCTGTACGCGCTATGGCTGCCGATGGGAACGGCCAGTGCCGCGCAGTATGCCTTACTTTTCAACAGCGCGATTTGCCTTGGGTCGGCAGTCGTGACCTGGGCTTTACTGCCAAAAACAAAAGCCCCGCGATAAGCGGGGCCACGAAAGCATCAGGCAATGTTCAGATATTTGTGCGTCTGCATCGACAGGCGCCAGTTGCGGGCGATACAGGTTTCAATGCACAGACGGGTCGCATCGTCTTTCTGGCTGATAGGCTGTAGGGCGATCACGCGCTGCTTTTCGTCCGTCAGCGTCGCCAGCAGTTCGTCCAGCGCTTCGATGTCACGCACGCGCCCCACCGGATGTTTGATCTCATCAGCACGCTCAAGCGCCTGCGACAGCACGTCATAACCGCCGCGCATATTCACTTTTGGTGAAACCGTTACCCATGTTGAATGTGAGCAGCGCACTTCATGAGTACCGCTGGTTTCGATCTGACAGCTATAGCCGTTCTTTTCAAGCAGTTCGGTGAGCGGCATCAGATCGTGAATGCAGGGTTCCCCGCCGGTGATCACCACGTGCCGTGCCGTCCAGCCCTGACGACCAATAATGGCAAGCAGATCTTCCGCGCTGCCCGCGCCCCATTTATCGCTCTCTTTGGTTTTCGCCAGAATGCTGAACAGCGACACTTCCCGATCTGCGAGCTTATCCCACGTATGTTTGGTATCACACCAGGCGCAGCCAACCGGGCATCCCTGTAGACGAATAAAGATAGCGGGAACGCCGGTAAAGTAACCCTCGCCTTGCAGGGTCTGGAACATCTCGTTAATCGGGTACTGCATAGTCAACTCTGTTAAGGGGATAAACGATAAGTATCGCAGATCCCCGTCAGATGATCATGCTCCATCGGTGCTTTGCGCGCCAATTGCCGCCATAAACCGTTGCGTAATTTGCAGCGGTCGGGTGATCGCCCCGCCGACAACAACCGTATGCGCCCCCAGCGCCAGACACCTTGCCGCGCGTTCAGGCGTATCCACGTTGCCTTCGGCAATCACGGGGATCGTGACGGCGGACAGCACCTCTTTCAAAAACGCGCAGTCATTTTCCGGTAGCGAATGGTCCGCGGTCTCCGCCGTATAACCGTAAAGCGTGGTTCCGACGCAATCAAACCCCAGCGCCTGTGCGGTCACGGCCTCCTGCACGGTGGCAATATCCGCCATCAGCAGTAGCGAAGGGTAACGGGCGCGGATCTGCGCGATCAGTGTTGCCAGCGATCCGCCGCCGGGACGTTTTCGGGCGGTCGCATCCAGCGCAACGATGTCCGGGGCGACCGCCATCAGCTCATCCACTTCTTTAAGCGTCGCGGTGATAAACACCTCGCTATCCGGGTAGTCCCGTTTGATGATGCCGATTACCGGCAGTGAGACCTGCCCTTTGATGGCCTCGATATCCACCACGCTATTGGCGCGGATCGCGGCGGCACCGCCCTGGGCCGCCGCCAGCGCCATTCGCGACATAATAAACGGGCTGTGCAGCGGTTCGTTTTCCAGCGCCTGGCAGGAGACGACCAGTTTTCCTTTCAGGTTATCCAGTACAGTTTTCATTACGATAAGATCTCTTCCACTTCGTTTTTGATAATGGTGACGTGCGGGCCATAGATGACCTGGACACCGTTGCCGCGGACGATAACGCCGCGCGCACCGGTCGCTTTCAGTGCTGCTTCATTGACTTTGCTACCGTCTTTCACCGTGACGCGAAGGCGCGTGGCGCAGCAGTCAACGTCATCCAGATTGTCTTTTCCTCCCAGCCCGGCGATCACCGCCGCGGCGCGCTCGCTTTGCGGCAGGGTAGCCTCGTCAGCCACCGCCTCCTTTTCACGGCCCGGCGTGGCAAAATCAAAACGTTTAATCAGATAACGGAAAGTACAGTAGTAAAGGAAGAACCACGGTACGCCCACCAGCGGGACGAACATCCAGTGAGTTTTCGCCTCCCCCTGCAAAATGCCGAACAGCACGAAATCAATAAACCCGCCGGAGAAGGTTTGTCCGATGGTGATGTTCAGAATGTGCGCGAGCATGAACGCCAGCCCGTCAAACAGCGCATGAATGACGTACAGCACCGGGGCAATAAACAGGAATGAGAACTCGACAGGCTCAGTAATCCCGGTCAGGAAAGAAGTTAACGCCGCAGAAAGCAGCAGCCCGGCGACGCGCTTCTTGTTCTCCGGCCTGGCCGTGTGGTACATCGCAAGGCAGGCGCCCAGCAGGCCAAACATCATCGTAATAAAGCGCCCGGACATGAAGCGCGACGTGCCCTCATAGAAATGCTGTGTGTTCGGGTCGGCGAGCTGGGCGAAGAAGATCCGCTGCGTGCCCTCAACCAGGTGACCGTTGACAATTTCACTGCCGCCAAGCGCGGTGGTCCAGAACGGAAGATAGAAGATGTGGTGCAGACCAAACGGGCCAAGCATGCGCAGGATGAAGCCGTACAGCAACGTACCCAGATAGCCGGTGGCATCCACCAGCCCGCCCAGGCCAAAAATCAGCTTCTGAAAATGCGGCCAGACCACGGTCATCAGCGCGCCGACAAGTATCGCCGCCAGCGAGCTGATAATGGGAACAAAGCGTGAACCGCCAAAGAAGCCCAGGAATTGTGGCAGCGCAATTTTATTAAACCGATGATGCAGTGCGCAGGTCACCAGCCCAATAACGACTCCACCAAACACGCCCGTTTCAAGCGTCTGAATACCCAGCGTCATGCCCTGCCCGACAGCGCCCGGGTTCTCATGCGCCAGCTTTCCGGTCAGGATCAGTAGCGCATTGATAGTGGCATTCATCACCAGATAAGCGAGTAACGCCGCCAGCCCTGCCGTGCCTTTATCATTTTTTGCCAGCCCAACGGCGACCCCAACGGCAAACAGTACCGACAGGTTTGCAAACACAATCGAGCCAGCACTGCTCATAATGGTAAAGATGGCCTGTAACCAGCCAACATTTAAAAATGGATACGCGGTAAGCGTATTCGGATTCGATAGTGCCCCGCCGATCCCCAGCAACAGACCTGCTGCGGGCAGTATGGCGATGGGTAACATAAAGGATTTGCCAAAGCGCTGGGCTTTTTCAAACCATCCGCCGGAAGACGCTCCGCTGAACATTTGCATCATTTTTTTATCCCCCTGGTTGTTGATGAAAATTTTTATCACATATAATTTTATTTGTGAAAATTATCACCAATAACCAGGACGCCGATCATACTTTTTCGAAATGACTGGCATCTCTCCCCCGCTTTCCGCCACACTAGCTGGCAGAGAAACGCATTAAGGATCTAGCATGTCGGACCATGAAAACCTGCTGCTGAAGCTACGCCAGGAGGCTTCCGGGTACAGCCCAACGCAACAAAAACTGGGGGAGTTTGTCCTCAACGATCCTGGCAGGGTGCTCTACCTGACGATCACCGAGCTGGCGCGTGAAAGCCACACCAGCGAAGCCAGCGTCACACGCCTTTGCCGCACGCTGGGCTGTAAGGGATATAACGAATTTAAAATGGCGCTTGCGCTGGATATTCAGCAGGGTTTGCCAGAGCGTCAGGCAGGAGATGCGATAGATAACGTGGTGGATGAGTCTGTCCAGGCGCTGCAAGATACCGCTAAACTCCTCGACCGGGCCCAGCTTGAACAGGCGACACTGGCCCTTCATCAGGCGCAGTCAGTGCAAATTTACGGGGTGGCGGCCAGCGCGATTCTGGGGGAGTATTTGCATTATAAGCTGCTGCGACTCGGCAAACCTGCACAGCTATTTAGCGATATGCATCGTGCCGCCATGAATGCGACGACGCTCACGAAAGAGACGCTGGTCGTGGCTATCTCAAGCTCTGGCTCGACACGGGATCTGCTTCACGTGGTGAAACTCGCCCGCAAGCGCGGCGTTAAGGTACTGGCGCTCAGCAATACGCCACGCAGCCCGCTGGCCTCCCTGAGCGATTTACAGCTGGTTGCAGCCAAGCCCGAGGGACCGCTGAGCGCGGGTGCGCTCAATGCCAAGGTTGGCGTGATGCTGCTGGTTGAACTGCTAACCACGTCCCTTATTGCAATAGACAGCCATTACGGTGACGTCAGCCAGCAAACGGCAAGCGCCACGCTGCCGCTTCTGCTTTAGAAAATAAAAAACCCGCCGAAGCGGGTTTTTTCATCAGAACGAAGGTTCAGGCTTATGCCTGGCCTTTGATCTCTTTACGACCATTGTATGGTGCTTTTTCACCCAGCGCTTCTTCGATACGAATCAGCTGGTTGTATTTAGCAACACGGTCAGAACGGCTCATAGAACCGGTTTTGATCTGGCCAGCAGCAGTACCCACCGCCAGGTCAGCGATGGTAGCGTCTTCAGTTTCGCCAGAACGGTGAGAGATAACAGCGGTGTAGCCAGCGTCTTTCGCCATTTTGATCGCAGCCAGCGTTTCGGTCAGAGAACCGATCTGGTTGAATTTGATCAGGATGGAGTTAACGATGCCTTTCTCGATGCCTTCTTTCAGGATCTTGGTGTTGGTTACGAACAGATCGTCACCAACCAGCTGGATTTTGTCGCCCAGTACTTTGGTCTGGTATGCGAAACCATCCCAGTCAGACTCGTCCAGACCGTCTTCGATAGAAACGATTGGGTACTGTTTGGTCAGGTCTTCCAGGAAGTGGGTGAACTCTTCGGAGGTGAACGCTTTGTTGCCTTCGCCAGCCAGAACGTATTTACCGTCTTTGTAGAATTCAGATGCTGCACAGTCCATCGCCAGGGTGATGTCTTTACCCAGCTCGTAGCCTGCTGCTTTAACCGCTTCAGCGATAACAGCCAGTGCTTCTGCGTTAGAACCCAGGTTTGGCGCGTAGCCACCTTCGTCACCAACAGCGGTGTTCATACCTTTAGCTTTCAGAACTTTAGCCAGGTTGTGGAACACTTCAGAACCCATACGAACCGCTTCTTTCAGGGTTTTCGCGCCAACTGGCTGAATCATGAATTCCTGAATATCAACGTTGTTGTCTGCGTGCTCACCACCGTTGATGATGTTCATCATTGGTACAGGCATGGAGTATTTGCCTGGAGTGCCGTTCAGTTCAGCGATGTGCTCGAACAGTGGCATACCTTTAGCAGCCGCTGCTGCTTTGGCGTTCGCCAGGGAAACCGCCAGGATTGCGTTCGCACCGAAGTTAGATTTGTTTTCAGTACCGTCCAGATCGATCATGATCTTGTCGATGCCAGCCTGATCTTTAGCATCTTTGCCAACGATAGCCTGAGCAATAGGACCGTTCACAGCGCCAACCGCTTTCAGTACGCCTTTGCCCATGAAACGGGATTTGTCGCCATCACGCAGTTCCAGCGCTTCGCGGGAACCCGTAGAAGCACCTGATGGAGCCGCTGCCATACCGACGAAACCACCTTCCAGATGAACTTCAGCTTCAACGGTCGGGTTACCACGGGAGTCGATGATTTCACGACCGATGACTTTAACGATTTTGGACATTAGATTTTCCTCAGTACAAGTTAAACTAAAACTCCAGACAAACAACGCGTACCAAAGGTACGCGTTGCCGTTCTAACTTTTTTTACTTCGCCTGACGCTTCTGGTACTCGCTGGCGGCTTTCACGAAGCCTGCAAACAGCGGATGTCCGTCACGCGGCGTTGAAGTAAATTCCGGGTGGAATTGGCAGGCCACGAACCACGGATGGTTAGGCACTTCGATGATCTCGACTAACTGATCATCCCCGGAACGGCCCGCAACACGCAGACCCGCAGCTTCAATTTGTTTCAACAACATGTTGTTGACTTCATAGCGGTGACGATGGCGCTCGGTAATGACCGGCTCGCCGTACAGCTTGCGAACCACGCTATCGTCGGACAGCTGGCAGGCCTGTGCGCCAAGACGCATGGTGCCACCCAGATCGCTCTTCTCGGTACGGACTTCGACGTTACCGTCTTCGTCGCGCCATTCCGTAATCAGCGCCACGACAGGGTACTTACAGTCTGGCACAAATTCCGTAGAGTTCGCGTTTTCCATTCCCGCTACGTTGCGCGCAAATTCAATCAGCGCAACCTGCATACCCAGGCAGATGCCGAGGTATGGAATATTGTTTTCACGCGCATAGCGTGCAGTGGCGATCTTGCCTTCAACACCACGGTAGCCGAAGCCGCCAGGGATGAGAATCGCATCCAGATCTTTGAGAATTTCGACGCCGCGCGTTTCAACATCCTGCGAATCAATCAGCTTGATGTTGACGGAGACGCGATTCTTCAGACCACCGTGTTTCAGCGCTTCGATAACGGACTTATAGGCATCCGGCAGTTCGATGTACTTGCCGACCATACCGATAGTCACTTCACCGCCCGGATTGGCTTCTTCGTAGATCACCTGTTCCCATTCAGACAGGTTAGCTTCCGGACAGTTCAAGCTGAATCGTTTACAAATATAATCGTCCAGACCCTGTGATTTCAACAGGCCCGGGATTTTATAAATGGAATCGACATCTTTCATTGAAATAACGGCTTTTTCAGGCACGTTACAGAACAATGCAATTTTCGCACGTTCGTTCGCCGGAATGGCGCGATCGGAACGGCAAACCAGGATGTCTGGCTGAATACCGATAGAGAGCAGCTCTTTAACAGAGTGCTGAGTCGGTTTGGTTTTCACTTCACCCGCGGCTGCCATGTAAGGCACCAGCGTCAGGTGCATGAACAGCGCGTGCTCACGACCAATATCTACCGCCAGCTGACGAATCGCTTCGAGGAACGGCAGGGATTCGATATCCCCTACGGTACCGCCGATTTCAACCAGCACAACGTCATGCCCTTCGCCACCGGCAAGGACACGCTCTTTGATAGCGTTAGTGATGTGTGGGATAACCTGCACGGTCGCGCCCAGATAGTCACCGCGGCGCTCTTTACGCAGAACGTCAGAGTAGATGCGGCCAGTCGTAAAGTTGTTACGACGGGTCATTTTGGTACGAATGAAACGCTCGTAGTGGCCAAGATCCAGATCGGTTTCAGCGCCGTCTTCAGTAACGAACACTTCCCCGTGTTGGGTTGGGCTCATGGTGCCAGGATCGACGTTGATGTACGGATCCAGTTTCATCATGGTCACATTGAGGCCACGGGCTTCAAGAATGGCTGCGAGGGAGGCTGCGGCAATGCCTTTACCCAGAGAGGATACGACCCCGCCGGTCACAAAAATATAGTTCGTTGTCATGCTGAACCTGAGAAGTTAGGGTGAAACGATGGAATAACCAGGACGGGAAAGTAGTATACCCGAACACGACGAGCGCCACAAACTTTCATTCTCCGTCTCCTTCCCAGGCCATGACAAACATAAGGAGTGAGAAAATAGCCCCTTTTGGGTAAATGTTTTTGACGCAAATCAAGCGCTTGTCATTTAAAAAATCACACAAATTGCGCTTGATCGCAAAATTTCGTTAGAGATCATGTTCCTGGCGTTTTACTTCCTGCCAGACTTCTTCCATCGCGTCGAGGTCAATCCCGCTCATTTCCAGGCCGCGCGAGGCCACAATCCGCTCTACTTCACGAAAGCGTCGTTCGAATTTGATGTTCGCTTTTTGCAGAGCGGTTTCCGCTTTTACACCGAGGTGGCGCGAAAGGTTGACGGTCGCAAACAGCAGATCGCCCATCTCCTCTTCCAGTTTTGCTTCATCCACAACGGCCTGCTGCGCTTCATGCATCACTTCGTCGATCTCTTCGTGCACTTTTTCCAGCACCGGACCGAGAGAGGTCCAGTCAAACCCTACCGCCGAGCAGCGCTTTTGAATTTTGTGGGCACGCATCAGCGCGGGAAGGTTAAGCGGGATATCGTCCAGCGCCGAGTGCTGGGATTTTTCAGCGCGCTCGGCGCTTTTGATCTGCTCCCAGCGTGCCAGCACTTCCGCACTGTTGCCTGCGCTGGCATCGCCAAAGATATGCGGATGACGACGCTCCAGCTTGTCGCTGATAGCGGCGCAGATATCGTCAAAATTAAAGCGCCCTTCTTCCTGCGCCATCTGGGCGTAAAACACCACCTGGAACAGCAGGTCGCCCAGCTCACCGCGCAGGTCGTCGAAATCTTCGCGCGAAATCGCGTCCAGCACTTCGTAGGTCTCTTCAAGGGTGTAAGGCGCGATGGTGGCGAAAGTCTGCTCTTTGTCCCACGGGCAGCCGTTTTCCGGGTCCCGCAGGCGTTTCATGATGCCGAGCAGGCGCTCGATTTGAGTCATAGTTCTGTCCTGATGTCAAAATGCCGGGTGGCGGCATTGCCTTACCCGGCCTAAAGAAGAGGATGTTTAGCCGCCGTGCAGACGACGCGCGTCAATCACATCCGGCACCTGGTTCAGTTTGCCGAGTACGCGGCCCAGCACCTGAAGGTTATAGATTTCGATAGTCATATCGATGGTGGCAAGCTGCTCCCGGGTATCGCTGCGGCTGGCAACGCCCAGCACGTTGACCTTCTCGTTAGCGAGAATCGTGGTGATGTCGCGCAGCAGGCCGCTGCGGTCGTTGGCAGTGACGCGCACCACCAGCGAGTAACCCGCCGAATAGCTCTCCCCCCAGACGGCTTCCACGATACGTTCCGGCGCATGCGATTGCAGCTCTGCAAGCTGATCACAGTCGGAGCGGTGAATCGAGATCCCGCGCCCCTGGGTAATAAAGCCGACAATATCGTCCCCCGGGATCGGCTGGCAGCAGCGGGCAATATGGTGCATGAGGTTACCCACCCCTTCGACCACCACGCGGCCATTGTCTTTGCTGCGCTGCTGCGGAGCGTAGGTTTTCTGCTGTAGCTGTTTCAGCGCTGCCGCATCCTGCTCTGCCGCGCTTGGCTCATTAAACTGCGCTTGCAGGAAATTCACCATCTGATTCAGACGGATATCGCCGCCACCAATCGCCGCCAGCAGTTCATCCAGCTCGTTGAAGTTGTAGCGCGGCAGCAGGAATTTCTCCGCCTCTTTCAGGCTAATCCCGATATGCTCCAGCTCGTCGTCAAGGATCTGGCGACCGGCAAGGATATTCTTGTCACGATCCTGCTTACGGAACCAGGCGTGAATTTTTGAGCGCCCACGGCTGGTGGTGACATAACCGAGGTTCGGATTCAGCCAGTCGCGGCTTGGGTTTGGCTGCTTCTGGGTGATGATTTCAATCTGGTCGCCCATCTGTAGCTGGTAGGTAAACGGTACGATACGTCCGCCGATCTTCGCCCCGATGCAACGGTGTCCCACATCGCTGTGGATGTGGTAGGCGAAATCGAGCGGCGTGGAGCCTGCCGGCAGATCAACCACATCCCCTTTCGGGGTAAAGACGTAGACGCGATCGTCGAAGACCTGACTGCGCACTTCGTCGAGCATTTCGCCAGAGTCAGCCATCTCTTCCTGCCACGCAATCAGCTTACGCAGCCAGGCGATACGATCCTCGTGACCCGAGCGACCGCCGCCGGAGGTCCCCTCTTTATATTTCCAGTGCGCCGCCACGCCCAGCTCGGCGTCTTCGTGCATCTGTTTGGTACGGATCTGAATTTCCACCGTTTTGCCGCCAGGGCCGAGCACCACGGTATGAATAGACTGATAGCCGTTTGGTTTGGGGTTGGCGACGTAGTCATCGAACTCATCCGGCAGATGGCGGAAGTGAGTATGTACTATCCCCAGTGCGGCATAGCAGTCCTGGAGACGCTCCGCCACGATACGCACGGCGCGCACGTCAAACAGCTCGTCAAAGGCGAGATGTTTCTTCTGCATTTTGCGCCAGATGCTGTAGATGTGCTTCGGACGCCCGTAAACCTCAGCGCGCACATTCTCCTCTTTCATCGACTGGCGCAGCCCGCTGACGAATTCCTCGATATAGTGCTCACGGTCAATGCGGCGTTCGTGCAGCAGTTTTGCGATGCGTTTGTATTCCGCCGGATGCAGGTAGCGGAAGCAGTAATCTTCCAGCTCCCACTTCAGTTGCCCGATACCGAGACGGTTCGCCAGCGGAGCATAGATATTCGTACACTCTTTGGCGGCCAGGACGCGCTCGTCTTCCGGCGCATCTTTCACTTCGCGCAGATGGGCAACCCGTTCGGCCAGCTTGATAACCACGCAGCGGAAATCATCTACCATCGCCAGCAGCATACGACGGACGTTATCCACCTGCTCGGAAGAGACAGAATCCGTTTGCGCGGCTTTTAGCTGTCGGATGGCGGCCATGTCACGCACGCCGTGGATGAGCGCCACAACGGACTGGCCGACGCTTTCACGCAGCACGTCTTCCGTCACCACGTCGGCGTCCGCCAGCGGGAACAACAGTGCAGCCTGTAGCGTTTCGATGTCCATATTCAGCATGGAGAGAATTTCAACCATCTCCACGCCGCGCCACAACAGCAGTTCCGCATCCGGATGCCCCTGCGTTGTGCGTAAACAATAGGCCCAGGTTTCGGTTAAGCGTTCACACGACTGCTGGCTGGAAATCCCCAGACTTGCGATCCATTTTTGAGGGTCAAACTCACCAGCTTTATTTAAATGTGCACTTCTTACCGCAACCATCGTCCTCTCCTTTAGGGACAAGGGCCTGTCGAAGTCGACAAGCCAAACTCATTAGATGTGCTCGAACAACACCATCGATTCCAGATGTCCAGTGTGCGGGAACATGTCCAGCATTGCCAGACGCCGAATCTGGTAACCCCCGCTCAATAATGCTTCGCTGTCACGGGCGAGCGTCGCCGGGTTACAGGAAACATAGACCACGCGTTCAGGCGCGAGTTTAATTATATGCTGCATCACGCCCGGCGCACCTGCGCGCGCCGGATCGAGCAGGATCTTATCAAAGCCCTGCTTAGCCCACGGTTGCTGCGTAACATCATCTTCAAGATTCTGATGAAAGAATGTCACATTTTGCAAGCCGTTCTGCCGGGCGTTCTCCTGGCCTTTCGCCACCAGCGCCTCAACGCCTTCCACCCCGACCACGCTTGCTGCTTTACGGGCCAGCGGCAGGGTAAAGTTCCCCATACCGCAGAACAGATCGAGCACCCGATCGACAGGCTGTACGTCCAGCCACGCCAGCGCGTTCGCCACCATTTGCTGGTTCACGCCGTCGTTAACCTGGATAAAATCCCGCGGGCTGAACGTTAAGCGTAGCCCGTCTGACGCATACCAGGGCGCTTCTCCGGTGACCTGCTCAAGTATCTCGCTTTGCGGCGCGAGGAAAAGCGCCAGCTCATGAGAATGCGAAAAGCGTTCCAGTTTTTCGCGATCTGCCTTTGACAGCGGCGCGGTGTGGCGCAGCACCATCAGCGAGCCACTGTTGGCCTGCACCAGTTCGACATGGCCCAGCGAACGCACCCCATCCAGCGATGCAAGACAGTGGTGCACATCCGGGAGTAACGCCTCAAGATGGGGCACCAAAACAGGGCACTGCGTAATGGAGACGATATCGCTGGCGCCGGCTTTGCGAAAACCCATCTCCAGCCGCTCGGTTTTTGGCTGGTAGCTGAGGCTCAGGCGAGCGCGGCGACGGTAGCCCCAGGGCCGATCGGCAATAATGTCATTAACGTCGTGACCGACCAGGCGGGCCAGCGCGCTGCTTTTACTTTTTTGCTGTAATTCTGTGCTGGCATGCTGTTGCTGACAGCCCCCACAGACGCCAAAATGGGGACAGCGAGGCGTCACGCGCTCCGGGCTATCATTAAGACGGCGCTTGACCTGGGCGCGCGCATACTGACGTTTGTCTTCCGTCAGCGTAATATCTGCACGTTCTCCTGGCAGCAAACCTGTGATAAACAGTGTCTTACCCTTGTGACGCGCCACCCCCTGTCCAAAGGGATCGAGGTCAGTGGCTTCAACAGTTATGATCTGACGCGTCGTCACGCGTCGTTTTGCAGAGTAGAATTGCGCCATCGCCGAGATTGTTCTCAAATAAACATAATTAGCCTGATTGTCCCATAACGGAACTCCATGACCAACTACAGCCTGCGCGCGCGCATGATGATTTTGATCCTCGCTCCTACCGTTCTCATCGGTTTGCTGCTGAGCATTTTCTTTGTGGTGCATCGCTATAACGATTTGCAGAGACAGCTTGAAGATGCCGGGGCCAGCATAATCGAACCGCTGGCCGTCTCCAGCGAGTACGGCATGAACCTGCAAAACCGTGAATCCATTGGTCAGTTAATCAGCGTGCTGCACCGCCGTCATTCAGAGATCGTGCGCGCCATTTCCGTTTACGATGAGCATAACCGCCTGTTCGTTACCTCGAATTTCCATCTGGATCCCACGTCGCTGAAAATTCCGGAAGGAACCCCCTTCCCGCGCCATCTGACGGTGCTGCGGCGCGGCGATATCATGATCCTGCGCACGCCGATTATCTCCGAAAGCTATTCACCCGATGAATCCGCCCAGTCCGATGCGAAGTCCAGCAATAATATGCTGGGATATGTGGCGCTGGAGCTGGATCTCAAGTCGGTGCGGCTCCAGCAGTACAAAGAAATTTTCATCTCCGGCGTGATGATGCTGTTCTGTATCGGCATCGCGCTGATCTTCGGCTGGCGACTGATGCGCGACGTCACGGGGCCTATCCGCAACATGGTGAATACCGTTGACCGGATCCGCCGGGGTCAGCTCGACAGCCGCGTAGAAGGCTTTATGCTCGGCGAGCTGGATATGCTGAAAAACGGCATCAACTCAATGGCGATGTCGCTGGCGGCTTATCACGAAGAGATGCAGCACAACGTTGACCAGGCCACCTCTGACCTGCGCGAAACGCTGGAACAGATGGAGATCCAGAACGTGGAGCTGGATCTGGCGAAAAAACGTGCGCAGGAGGCGGCACGTATTAAGTCTGAGTTCCTGGCGAACATGTCGCACGAGCTGCGAACGCCGCTGAACGGCGTGATTGGCTTTACCCGCCTGACGCTTAAAAGCGAGCTGAACCCGACCCAGCGTGACCACCTGCATACCATTGAACGATCGGCCAACAACCTGTTGACCATTATTAACGACGTACTGGACTTCTCGAAGCTGGAGGCGGGCAAGCTGATTCTGGAGAGTATCCCCTTCCCACTGCGCAGCACGCTGGATGACGTGGTCACGCTTCTTGCCCACTCATCGCATGACAAGGGTCTGGAACTGACGCTTAATATTAAAAATGATGTGCCGGATAACGTCATTGGCGACCCGCTACGCCTGCAACAGGTCATTACCAATCTGGTGGGTAACGCCATTAAGTTCACCGAAAGCGGCAACATTGACATTCTGGTCGAAAAAAGGTCGCTCAGTAATAACAAAGTCCAGATTGAAGTGCAGATCCGGGATACCGGCATTGGTATTCCGGAGCGCGATCAGACGCGTCTGTTCCAGGCTTTCCGCCAGGCCGATGCGAGCATTTCCCGTCGTCACGGCGGAACGGGCCTGGGGCTGGTGATCACCCAAAAGCTGGTGAAAGAGATGGGCGGCGATATCTCCTTCCACAGCCAGCCTAACCGAGGCTCAACCTTCTGGTTCCATATCAATCTTGATCTTAACCCGAACGTGCAGACCGACGGTCCGGTCACCGGCTGCCTGAAAGGGATGCGTCTGGCCTATGTGGAACCGAACGCTGCGGCGGCACAGTGTACGCTGGATGTATTAAGCAGCACGCCGCTGGAGGTCGTCTACAGCCCGACCTTCTCCGCGCTGGCGAACGACCATTACGATATCCTGTTGTTGGGTATTCCGGTGACGTTTACCGGAGAACTGACCATGCAGCAGGAACGCCTGGCGAAAGCGGCCTCAATGACGGACTACCTGCTGCTGGCGCTGCCGTGCCACGCCCAAATCAACGCCGAAGAGCTGAAAAACGACGGGGCGGCGGCATGTCTGCTGAAACCGCTCACCGCCACACGGCTGTTACCTGCGTTGACCGAATATTGCCGTCTGACGCATCAGTCCCTGCCGCTGGAGAACGACGAACATAAGCTGCCGATGACGGTGATGGCCGTGGACGATAACCCGGCGAACCTGAAGCTGATTGGCGTGCTGCTTGAGGATCAGGTTCAACACGTGGAGCTGTGTACCAGCGGTGCCGAAGCCGTCGAGCAAGCCAAACAGATGCAGTTCGACCTGATCCTGATGGATATTCAGATGCCGGGGATGGATGGCATCCGCGCCTGTGAATTGATTCGTCAGCTTCCGCACCAGCAGCAGACGCCGGTGATTGCCGTGACGGCGCACGCGATGGCGGGACAAAAAGAGAAACTGCTGGGTGCGGGCATGAACGATTATCTGGCGAAACCGATCGACGAAGAGAAGCTGCACAGCCTGCTGCTGCGCTACAAGCCGGGTCACATTGGCGGGACATACACCATTACAGCTGAAGCACCGGAAATTAGCGTTAACCAGAATGCCACGTTTGACTGGCAACTGGCGCTGCGGCAGGCGGCGGGCAAACCCGATCTGGCCCGCGATATGCTGCAAATGCTGGTGGACTTCCTGCCTGAGATTCGTAACAAGGTTGAAGAACAACTGGTGGGTGAAAACCCTGAAGGACTGCTGGAAGCCATTCATAAATTGCACGGCAGCTGCGGCTACAGCGGCGTACCGCGGCTGAAAAACCTCTGCCAGCTGCTTGAACAGCAGCTTCGTGCGGGTACGCCAGAATCCGATCTCGAACCGGAGTTCCTGGAGCTACTGGACGAGATGGACAACGTGACGCGGGAAGCAATGAAGGTGCTGGGGAGCTAAGACAAAGCCCGGTGGCGCTTCGCTTACCGGGCCTACAGGAGCATGAACGTTAACGGGACATCCCCTGCCCCATCTTTATCACCGCCGCAATATTCCTTGCGGCCATCTGCACATTCTGTTGCGCATTTTCCAGCGCATCTTCCAGCGAGCAGATGGTGTAAATCACACTGAATACGGCATCCAGTCCGTGCTCATGCACCACGCCAACATCCGCCGTCAGGCTGCCGGCAATGCCGATAACCGGTTTGTTATAGCGTTTCGCGACTCTCGCTACGCCAACGGGCACCTTGCCGTGGATCGTCTGGCTGTCGATACGCCCTTCGCCCGTGATCACCAGATCGGCGTCTGCGACCTGTTCATCGAGATGCAGGGCATCGGTGACAATTTCAATTCCCTGACGGAGCTGTGCGCCGCAAAATGCATACAGCGCCGCACCCATGCCGCCAGCCGCACCGCCGCCCGCCAGGTTTAAGACGTTAATATCCAGATCCCGGGCGATAATTTTTGCATAATGCGCAAGCGCGTCGTCCAGCGTTCTGACCATCTCCGGCGTCGCCCCTTTCTGCGGACCGAATACCGCAGAAGCGCCAGTCTCACCGATCAGGGGATTGGTCACATCGCAGGCCACTTCAATTCGACAGTCTGCCAGTCGCTTATCCAGCCCGCTAAGATCGATATGCGCAAGGCCTGCCAGTTCGCCGCCGCCCGGCCCAACGGGCTGCGCTTTCGCATCCAGCAGTTTTACGCCCAGCGCCTGCACCATGCCTGCGCCACCGTCATTGGTCGCGCTGCCTCCAATACCAATAATGATATGCTTAACGCCTGCATCCAGCGCATGACGGATGAGTTCTCCGGTCCCCCACGAGGTGGTGATTAACGGATTACGCTTTGCGGGAGCAACAAGCTCCAGGCCGCTCGCTGCCGCCATCTCGATAAAGGCGCTTTTCCCGTCTCCGGATAACCCGAAAAACCCTTCCACCCGTTCACCCAAAGGCCCGGTAACGGGAACATGGACAAGACGCCCATGCGTGGCGGCTACCATTGCTTCCACCGTCCCTTCGCCACCATCGGCAACCGGTAATTTGACATAGTCCGCTGACGGGAAAATGTCGCGAAAACCGACCTCTATCGCTGTCGCTACCTCCAGCGCGCTCAAGCTTTCCTTATACGAGTCCGGAGCGATAACAATTTTCATAAGCCATCCTTACGCATGTTAGTTACGTTAAGCATACACCACGTAAGGGACCACTCGTGGGAGCGGTCCCAATGCGCTTATCGTACCATGCACGGACGTTTATTGTCGAATGTCCACTCTGGGATCAGGTATTGCATCGCCAGGGCGTCATCACGCGCGCCCAGACCGTGTTTCTGATACAGCTCGTGCGCTTTCATGACCTGATCCATATCCAGCTCAACGCCCAGACCCGGCGTGGCAGGCACCTGCACCATGCCGCCTTTGATTTCAAACGGCTGTTTGGTCAGGCGCTGGTTGCCCTCCTGCCAGATCCAGTGGGTGTCGATGGCGGTAATGTTGCCCGGCGCAGCAGCCGCCACATGGGTGAACATCGCCAGCGAGATATCGAAGTGGTTATTGGAGTGCGAGCCCCAGGTCAGGCCAAACTCATGACACATCTGCGCCACGCGAACCGAGCCCTGCATCGTCCAGAAGTGCGGGTCTGCCAGCGGGATATCCACCGATTGCAGCGAGAGCGTATGCCCCATCTGACGCCAGTCGGTCGCGATCATATTCGTGGCGGTCGGCAGACCGGTGGCGCGACGGAACTCCGCCATCACTTCCCGGCCGGAGAAGCCCTGCTCTGCACCGCACGGATCTTCCGCGTAGGCCAGCACGCCTTTAAGCTGCTTACCGATTTTGATCGCCTCATCAAGCGACCAGGCACCGTTCGGATCCAGCGTGACGCGCGCCTGCGGGAAGCGCTTCGCCAGCGCGGCGATCGCCTCTGCCTCTTCTTCACCCGCCAGCACACCGCCTTTCAGCTTGAAGTCATTAAAGCCATATTTTTCATACGCGGCTTCCGCCAGGCGCACCACCGCGTCCGGGGTCATCGCTTCATCGTGACGCACACGATACCAGTCGCATTTTTCGTCTGGCTGGCTCTGGTACGGCAGCGGGGTGAGTTTGCGGTTGCCGATAAAGAACAGGTAGCCGAGCATTTCCACTTCGCTGCGCTGTTGGCCGTCTCCCAGTAGGGAGGCGACATTGACGCCCAGATGCTGGCCTAACAGATCCAGCATCGCGGCTTCAATGCCCGTGACCACGTGGATAGTGGTGCGCAGATCAAACGTTTGCAGGCCACGACCGCCCGCATCACGATCGGCAAAGGTAGTACGCACGCTTGTCAGCACATTTTTGTACTCGCCCAGCGTTTTACCCACCACCAGCGGAATGGCGTCCTCCAGCGTTTTACGGATCTTCTCCCCACCCGGGATTTCACCGACACCGGTATGCCCTGAGTTGTCCTTGATCACCACGATATTACGGGTGAAGAACGGCGCATGGGCGCCGCTCAGGTTCATCAGCATGCTGTCATGCCCCGCGACAGGAATGATCTGCATGGAGGTGACTACAGGGGTAGAAAATGTGCTCATCGTTCGATCCTTTTATCAGTGACGTCCAAATACAGGGCGCTTACGGTCAAATGTCCAGCCGGGGATAAGGTACTGCATCGGGCCTGCGTCGTTGCGCGCGCCGCCTGGCAGTTTTTTATACGCTTCATGCGCCTTGTGGATCTGATCCCAGTCAAGCTCCACGCCCAGCCCCGGCGTATCCGGTACGGCAATTTTGCCGTTTTTGATTTCAAGTGGATTTTTGGTCAGGCGCGCTTCGCCTTCCTGCCAGATCCAGTGCGTATCGATGGCGGTCGGGTTGCCCGGCGCCGCTGCGCCAACGTGGGTAAACATCGCCAGCGAAATGTCAAAATGGTTATTGGAGTGGCAGCCCCAGGTAAGCCCCCAGTCATCGCACAGCTGCGCCACGCGCACCGCGCCGGAAAGGGTCCAGAAGTGCGGGTCCGCCAGCGGAATGTCCACCGCATTCAGCATTACCGCATGGCCCATTTCACGCCAGTTGGTGGCGATCATGTTGGTTGCGACCGGCAGTCCGGTGGCGCGGCGGAACTCCGCCATCACCTCCCGGCCCGAGAAGCCCTGCTCTGCGCCGCACGGATCTTCCGCGTAGGTCAGCACATCGCCCAGCCCTTTGCACAGCGTGATAGCTTCATCCAGCAGCCATGCGCCGTTCGGATCGACGGTGATGCGCGCCTCCGGGAAGCGTTTTTTCAACGCGCGCACGCTGTCAATCTCCTGCTCGCCTGGCAGAACGCCGCCTTTCAGCTTGAAGTCTTTAAAGCCGTAGCGATCCTGCGCCGCCTCTGCCAGACGCACCACCGCCTCGCCAGAGAGCGCCTCCTGATGACGCAGGTGATACCACTCATGGCTGCCCGGTGAGCGTTCCAGATACGGCAGATCGGTTTTAGTCCGGTCGCCAACATAGAACAGATAGCCCAGCACCGTTACCGCATCACGCTGTTTGCCCGGCCCCAGCAGTTCGCAGACCGGCACGTTCAGCGCCTTGCCGAGTAAATCGAGGAGAGCCGCCTCCAGCGCCGCCACCGCGTTAACGCGCAGTTCAAAGGTCCAGGCGCCTTTTCCGAAGGTATCAAAATCCGCCGACTGGTTGCCCTTATGTACTCGCTGAACCACTTTGTTCAGGCGGGCCACTTCCTGCCCAACCACCTGCGGGATGGCGTCGACCAGCGTCTGGTAAATCACCTCTCCGCCAGGCGCTTCCCCGACGCCGGTATTCCCTGCGCTGTCGGTCAGTACCACGATGTTGCGGGTAAACCAGGCATTATGCGCGCCACCAATGTTGAGCAGCATGCTATCCTGCCCCGCAACCGGGATGACCTTCATCTCCGTCACGATCGGGCTTGATTGCGTCGTCATCATCCGCGCTCCACAACAGGTTTCAGTTCGATACGTTTGATGTCACCCACCAGCACCAGGTAACTGAGTACCGCCACCAGCGCATGGACGCCTACATAAATCAGCGCACCATTGAAGGAGCCGGTGGTGCCGACGATGTAACCGATAGCGATTGGCGTGACAATGCCGGAAATGTTGCCAAACATGTTGAACAGACCGCCGCTCAGACCGCTGATCTCTTTCGGCGCGGTATCCGCCATGACTGCCCAGCCCAGCGCGCCAATGCCTTTACCGAAGAAGGCCATCGCCATGAAACCGATAATCATCCACTCCGCGTTGACGTAGTTACAGAACACCATGGTCATGGAGAGCAGCATGCCGAGCACGATTGGCGTTTTACGCGCGATATTCAGCGAACCGGTACGACGCATCAGCCAGTCGGAGATGACCCCGCCAAGCACCCCGCCCACGAAGCCGCAGATGGCCGGCACGGAGGCGACAAACCCCGCCTTCAGAATCGACATCCCACGCGCCTGCACCAGGTAAACCGGGAACCAGGTGATGAAGAAGTAGGTTAAGGCGTTGATGCAGTACTGGCCGAGATAGATACCGATCATCATCCGTGTGCCAACGAGCTGTTTGATCTGCGCCCATTTCTGGCTGAACGGGACTTTTACTTTCTGGGTTTTCTGATCCATGTTGATCAGCGCCCCACCTTCAGCAATGTAGTCCAGCTCTTTCTTGTTCACGCCCGGATGCT
Source organism: Enterobacter cloacae complex sp. IR5418 (assembly GCF_049238105.1). NCBI lineage: Bacteria > Pseudomonadati > Pseudomonadota > Gammaproteobacteria > Enterobacterales > Enterobacteriaceae > Enterobacter > Enterobacter cloacae complex sp. IR5418. The sequence continues at coordinate 127,093 of NZ_JBMKHS010000005.1, forward strand.
GATTTGGTTCGTGGATCACTTTCAGCCAGATGAAGCTGATGACGATCCCCAGCCCGCCCATGAAGAAGAAGACGTGTGACCAGCCCACTTCGTGCGTCAGCCAGCCCATGATGGGTGCGAAAATCACTGTCGCAAAGTATTGCGCCGAGTTAAAGATCGCGACCGCCGTTCCCCTCTCCTGCGCCGGGAACCAGGCGGCCACAATGCGGCTGTTGCCAGGGAAGGATGGCGCTTCCGCTAAGCCCACCAGGAAGCGGAGGGTAAAGAGCGCAATGATGATGCCGAAGCCGCTGAAGATATCCACGAAGCCCTGTAAGAGGGTAAACATCGACCAGATAAAAATGGACCAGAAATAGACCCGTTTTGAACCAAAGCGGTCCAGCAGCCAGCCGCCAGGGATTTGGCCGATTACGTAGGCCCATGAAAATGCGGAGAAAACATAACCCATACCCACCGGGTCAAGTCCGATGTCCTTTGCCATCTCAGAGCCGGCAATGGACAACGTGGCGCGGTCGCCGTAGTTGAAAGAGGTGACGATAAACAGCATCACCACTATCCAGTAGCGAGCGTTGGTGCGCTTCTCAGCGCTGCTCGCCGCGTGGCTTAATGTACTCATTGTGGCACTCCTGAAACATAGCTTTCGCCTGGTTCATTCTGTACAGCACCTGTAGGGTAATCAGAATGAGAGATTTGTGTTTGGTTTTGGTACGGCCAGAAGCCGTTTTATAGTGACGGGAAAAGTATATGAAGGAGTGACAGGTTCTCTCACCGTGCAGGAACACAACATTGAAGGGTGTGGGGAACGTGGTTTGGGGCATAAGCCCAAAGTGGTGGAAGATACTTCACGGAATTGAGGATTTAGTGCGGTTTCGATGCCGGGTGGCGGCTTCGCCTTACCCGGCCTGAAAGACCCGCAGGCCCGCGCAAGCGAAGCGCCGCCGGGCAGAATGTTATTTGAGAAGTGTGGCCCAGTTCTCCACCCACGGGTTCGACTCGCTTTCTGGCTCCGGGTGCTCGCCCGCATCAATCAGCAACATCTCCCCGACGCGCTGGGCGCTCTGCTCCTGCAACAGCGCGTCGAACTGCTTACCGCCGCCGCAGAAGTTAGCGTAAGAGCTATCACCGAGGGCAATGATGCCGTAGTGCACATCTGGCTGATAGCCAAGCTGGTCTTTAATGCCCTGGAAAAGCGGGGTAATGCTGTCCGGAAGATCGCCCTGCCCGGTGGTGGAGGTCACCACCAGAATGTATTTATCTTTATATTTTTCCCAGTCTGCCAGCTCCGGGTCTTCATACACCGTTGCTTTATGGCCCTGATTTACGAGGATTGCTTCCGCCTCCTCCGCCACCAGCAGCGAGTTGCCGTACATCGTGCCGACAAAAATGCCTACTTCAGCCATGCTTTGCTCCCGTCATTATTGCGTTTGCTGTTCATCCTGAACGTTGCCTGCGGCAAACTCAACCCTTTCATTTTCGGGGAGTTGTCCCAGCCAGCCAAACTGTGACAGCGCCTGCATCCAGACCTCATCCAGCCCCGCGCGGATCATCAGCGGTTCGCCGGTAAACGGGTGCGTCAGGGTCAGCTCGCTGGCGTGCAGCATCAGCCGGTTGCAGCCAAAATGCGCTGCCGCGCTGCGGTTCTGGCGCAAATCGCCATGCTTACTGTCGCCGATAATCGGGTGGCGCAGGTGCGCAAGGTGACGGCGAAGCTGGTGCTTGCGTCCGGTTTTGGGCAAAAGCTCAACCAGACTGTATCGCGTGGTCGGGAATTTGCTGGTCGCCACCGGCAGTTCTGTGGTCGCCATACCGCGATAGTCGGTTACCGCAGGCTGCGGGCCTTTATCTTCACGGGCAAATTTATCGGCAATTTTATCCAGCTCCTCCACCAGGGGATAATCAAGCGTGGCGGCGTCTGTCAGCCATCCACGCACAATGGCGTGATAGCGTTTCTGGATCTGGTGCTGTTCAAACTGCTGCGCCAGCAGGCGCCCGGCCTCACTGGAAAGCCCCATCAGCAGAACGCCGGAGGTGGGCCGATCCAGACGGTGGGCGGTAAAGACGTGCTGACCGATTTGATCGCGCACGGTCTGCATGACCACCACTTTCTCATCGCGATCGAGCCAGCTTCGGTGCACCAGCCAGCCGGACGGTTTATTCACCGCCACTAACCACTCATCCTGATAAAGGATCTCAAGCGTCATGCATCGTCACCGGCGAAAAGCGCATCCAGCTTTTCCAGCTCCACCAGCATCATCGCGCGCGCCGGGTGGGTCGCTTCCAGCGCCATTTCGTAATAGGGAGAGACGGCAAAAGACGCGGGCAACGCGTGGCCACCTTCCAGCAGCGCGTGCATACGCGGAATTAAGACCCACTGGAGCCACTCGAACGGGGCCAGCGTATCCAGACAAAACGGTTGGGTGCTGGCGAACGCTTCTGGCTGCGGCGCGTTATCCTGCCACAGCTGATGCTGGCGCATAAGGGCTTCGATGGCGTGCAACTGCGCACGAACGCTATCGTGATGCGACATATATACCTCAACTGAAAAACGGAATGGCGCGAAGCATAGCATTGCGGAAGACAGAAATAAAAAAAGGGAGCACTGTAAAAACAGTGCTCCCGGTTCGTTTCGCAGCATTCCAGCTACAATACGTGCTCCCTGCTCATCCGTGACAACTTTTCCTGATGCCCGAAGGCCCGGTCATCCCTTTACCTTTTGCGTCCTGCTCACATCATCCTGATGTGTAGGTTTCATCCTGAAACGTCCTGGCCATCCTGACCCACCGACCATCCTGACCGGCTCTCGTTCTCCTTCCTGGAGGTGTCCCTTACGCATCCTGCGTGATCCCCTTTGCTTCATCCTGAAGCCTTCCTGCGGCGTCGTCCTGACGTGTTCCTGGTAAGAAACGTCATCATCCTGATGTTCGTTTCTCGTGTCGGCATCCTGTCGACACAGATAGAATCCGCTATTCTGCCTCGTCTTACAACCCACCCTGTGAGCAATGTAAGCCAGGCGAAACGGGAGATCTTCTTTCAGAAAAACACTAACCCATTGAAAGAGAAGTTAATATTAATCTGAAATTCCCAAGACAATGCTAATTGTTTCAGTGATGTCTCACAGAGCGTGTAAGAGATCTCTCACACGCTCTGTAGCATAATGGATTACAGAAGCGGCTCAAGTTGGGTAAGGAAATCCGCAAGTGAAGGCGCGAGAACGTCGCGATTGCGGGTGCCGAGCGTTTCTTTAATGACCTCACCAGACAGGTTGCAGACAGAAATGACGTCCAGTTCACTGTCGAGCGTCGCAATAAAGAGAGTCGGAGAGAGCTTAAGGCGTTTTTGCGTGACCAGGTGACCAATGAGGTTTTCCTGAACGCGTTGAAGATCGTCTTCGCTCCAGGTTTGCAGCAGCGTCAGCGGCTGTCGTGCAAAACATGCCGTCATATCCCCGGCAAACTGCGTGGTATAAAATGCATGAAGCGCAGGTTGTACCACAATGTCCATTGCGCGTTCAACCGCATTTACATTCTGCTCGCCCGCGAACGGTTTCGGTTGCCAGATTACGTAATCATCCTGCGAAGCGATAATGCACGGTGACGGCACGCCATATAAATCAGTACTTTGTGGCCACGTCCCCCGCTTTTCATGCCAGGCATCGCAGTAGCGGGTCGTGAAGGACGTCAGGGCATTTGCAGTTTCGATATCCACCGATTTCTCTCTTCTTGTAAGACAGGATAAACTCAGCCCATAAGTGTACCTGTAAAGTGGCTATGAAACATGTCTTACGAAAATCATCAGGCGTTAACGGGCTTAACGCTGGGTAAATCGACCGATTACCGCGACACCTACGATGCAAGCCTGTTGCAGGGCGTGCCGCGCAGTCTGAACCGCGATCCGCTCGGCCTGCACGCTGACGCGCTGCCGTTTTTCGGCGGCGACATCTGGACGCTGTACGAACTCTCCTGGCTGAATGCGCGCGGTCTGCCGCAGGTGGCCGTGGGCCACGTCGAGCTGGATTACGCCAGCGTAAATCTGGTCGAATCCAAGAGCTTTAAGCTCTATCTCAACAGCTTTAACCAGACCAAATTTAACAGCTGGGACGAGGTACAACAGACGCTTGAGCGTGATTTAAGCGCGTGCGCGCAGGGAAACGTGACCGTCTCGTTATACCGTCTGCATGAGCTGGAAGGACAGCCCATCGCCCATTTCCACGGCACCTGCATCGACGATCAGGACATTGAGGTGGAGAGCTATGAATTTAGCACTGACTACCTGGAAAACGCGGCGGGCGGAAAAGTGGTCGACGAGACGCTGGTCAGCCATCTGCTGAAATCCAACTGCCTTATCACTCATCAGCCGGACTGGGGCTCGGTGCAAATTCAGTATCGCGGCCCAAAAATTGACCGTGAAAAGCTGCTGCGTTACCTGGTGTCTTTCCGTCATCATAACGAATTCCACGAGCAGTGCGTGGAACGCATCTTCAATGACATCCAGCGTTTCTGCCAGCCTGAAAAGCTGAGCGTTTACGCCCGCTATACCCGTCGCGGCGGCCTGGACATTAACCCGTGGCGCACCAATACCGATTTTGTGCCTGCCACCGGACGGCTGGTGCGCCAGTAAGATAAATATTTTCACAATATGCGGGCGGTATTCCGCCCGAAGTGTTGTGAAACGTCATAAGCCAGGGCTATTGTAATCAACAGGGAAAGACGATAATCGTCCCGTAAGGAGCTCACTTGATTACACATATTAGCCCGCTTGGCTCTATGGATATGTTGTCGCAGCTGGAAGTGGACATGCTTAAACGCACTGCCAGTAGCGACCTTTATCAACTGTTTCGTAACTGTTCACTTGCCGTACTGAACTCCGGAAGCCTGACCGACAACAGTAAAGAGCTGCTGTCCCGCTTCGAAAGTTTTGATATCAACGTGCTGCGCCGCGAGCGCGGGGTGAAGCTGGAAGTGATCAACCCGCCGGAAGAGGCGTTTGTCGACGGGCGTATTATCCGCTCACTACAGGCCAACCTGTTTGCCGTGCTGCGCGACATCCTGTTCGTTAACGGGCAGATCAGCAACGCCGGTCGTTTCCAGCATCTGGACCTGGAAAGTTCCGTTCATATCACCAACCTGGTCTTCTCCATTCTGCGTAACGCCCGTGCCCTGCACGTGGGCGAAGCGCCGAACATGGTCGTCTGCTGGGGTGGTCACTCCATTAATGAAACCGAATACCTGTATGCCCGCCGCGTGGGAACGCAGCTTGGCCTGCGTGAACTGAATATCTGTACCGGTTGCGGTCCTGGCGCGATGGAAGCGCCAATGAAAGGCGCGGCAGTAGGACACGCGCAGCAACGCTATAAAGAAGGCCGTTTTATTGGCATGACCGAGCCGTCGATCATCGCCGCTGAGCCGCCTAACCCGCTGGTTAACGAACTGATTATTATGCCGGATATCGAAAAACGTCTTGAGGCGTTTGTCCGTATCGCGCACGGCATCATCATCTTCCCGGGCGGCGTGGGGACGGCCGAAGAGCTGCTTTATCTGCTGGGGATCCTGATGAACCCGGCCAACAAAGATCAGGTTCTGCCGTTGATCCTGACCGGCCCGAAAGAGAGCGCCGACTACTTCCGCGTGCTGGACGAGTTTATCGTGCATACGCTGGGCGAAAATGCGCGCCGTCACTACCGCATTATCATTGACGATGCCGCAGAAGTGGCCCGTCAGATGAAAAAAGCGATGCCGCTGGTGAAAGAGAACCGTCGTGATACCGGGGATGCCTACAGCTTTAACTGGTCCATCCGTATTGCACCGGACCTCCAGATCCCCTTCGAACCGTCGCATGAGAACATGGCGAACCTCAAACTCTATCCGGATCAGCCGGTAGAAGTACTGGCAGCCGACCTGCGTCGCGCCTTCTCTGGCATCGTGGCGGGGAACGTGAAAGAGGTAGGGATCCGTGCAATTGAGGAGTTCGGGCCGTATAAGATCCACGGTGACCCGGAGATGATGCGCCGCATGGATGACATGTTGCAGGGCTTTGTCGCCCAGCACCGCATGAAGCTTCCTGGCTCTGCCTATATTCCGTGTTACGAAATCATCAAGTAACGCGTCCTTTCCCTCCTCCCAGGCCGGATCGTCATCCGGCTTTTTTATTCGTGATGCAATTCATAGCGTTCTTCAATGGTATTAACAAATCTGACGCCAGCGCAAACGATTACCTCGTTTTTGAAACCATAAATAATCAGCCTTAATCGAAATTACCCGCCAGAAAATCCTAAAATCCCATTTCTTTACAGCGAAAGACACCTATCTCGCGGGGCCACCTTTTCTAAAACATGTCGTTAATGGTAGCCTTCGCGCCCGTAAATTCTCTTTGATGTTTTTTTAACAGATAAATGGTCTAAAGATACCCACATCATAAGTGGATTATTGCATTTGGGATCGCGATCACTGATAGATTCATAACTAGAATGTATCTTTCCGCCCGCCAATAGTTACGGGCAAAAATTATTAAAAAACCGTCACTGAACGAATTTCATATTACCGTCAGGCACTTTTTCATCGGATTTGACTAAAAACCTGACAATTTGCTTCCTCCAGGAGATACAGATGGAAACCACTCAAACCAGCACCGTTGCTTCGATTGAATCCCGAAGCGGTTGGCGCAAAACGGATACCATGTGGATGCTTGGCCTGTACGGCACAGCAATCGGCGCTGGTGTACTGTTCCTTCCTATCAACGCAGGTGTCGGCGGTCTGATCCCGCTGATCATCATGGCCATCATCGCCTTCCCGATGACTTTCTTTGCACACCGCGGTCTGACCCGCTTCGTGCTGTCCGGTAAAAACCCGGGCGAAGACATCACTGAAGTCGTTGAAGAACACTTCGGCGTCGGCGCAGGTAAGCTGATTACCCTGCTCTACTTCTTCGCGATTTACCCGATTCTGCTGGTGTACAGCGTCGCTATCACCAACACCGTTGAAAGCTTCATGATGCACCAGCTTCAGATGACCCCGCCGCCGCGTGCGATTCTGTCTCTGATCCTGATCGTCGGTATGATGACCATCGTGCGCTTCGGCGAGCAGATGATTGTGAAAGCGATGAGCGTGCTGGTGTTCCCGTTTGTGGCGGCTCTGATGGTGCTGGCTCTGTACCTGATCCCACAGTGGAACGGCGCAGCGCTGGAAACCCTGTCTCTGAGCAGCGCATCCGCGACCGGCAACGGCCTGCTGCTGACCCTGTGGCTGGCGATCCCGGTAATGGTGTTCTCCTTCAACCACTCGCCAATTATCTCTTCCTTCGCGGTGGCGAAGCGTGAAGAGTACGGCAATGGCGCAGAGAAGAAGTGCTCCAGCATCCTGGCTCGCGCGCATATCATGATGGTCCTGACCGTAATGTTCTTCGTGTTCAGCTGCGTGCTGAGCCTCTCCCCGGCGGATCTGGCGGCGGCGAAAGAGCAGAACATCTCGATTCTGTCTTACCTGGCCAACCACTTTAACGCACCGCTGATTGCGTGGATGGCACCGATCATCGCGATTATCGCCATCACCAAATCCTTCCTGGGCCACTACCTGGGCGCACGTGAAGGCTTCAACGGTATGGTGATTAAATCTCTGCGCGGTAAAGGCAAGAGCATTGAAATCAATCGTCTGAACAAAATCACTGCGCTGTTCATGCTGGTGACCACCTGGGCGGTAGCGACTCTGAACCCAAGCATTCTGGGTATGATTGAAACCCTGGGCGGCCCGATTATCGCGATGATCCTGTTCCTGATGCCGATGTACGCGATTCAGAAAGTGCCTGCGATGCGTAAATACAGTGGCCATGTCAGCAACGTGTTTGTTGTTGTGATGGGTCTGATTGCCATCTCCGCTATTTTCTACTCGCTGTTCAGCTAATACCTCCTGCGCCGTCTGCGGACGGCGCACTTCTCCCCTCTGACTGAAGCAATGGACGCATCATGATTAGCGTATTCGATATCTTCAAAATCGGTATTGGTCCTTCCAGCTCTCACACCGTCGGACCAATGAAAGCCGGTAAACAATTCACGGATGACTTGATTGCACGCGGCATTTTGCACGACATCACCCGCGTGGTTGTCGATGTATACGGTTCCCTTTCCCTGACCGGTAAAGGCCACCATACCGATATTGCCATTATCATGGGGCTGGCGGGTAATCTGCCAGATGCCGTTGATATTGATGCAATTCCTGCCTTTATCCAGGACGTAAACACCCACGGTCGTTTGCTGCTGGCGAACGGCGAGCATGAGGTTGAATTCCCGGTTGACCACTGCATGAATTTCCATGCGGATAACCTGTCGCTGCACGAGAATGGCATGCGCATTACCGCGCTGGCTGGCGATAAAGCGGTTTACAGCCAGACGTATTACTCCATCGGCGGCGGGTTTATCGTCGACGAGGACCATTTTGGTCAAAGCAGCAATTCCACCGTTGATGTGCCGTACCCGTACAAAAACGCGGCCGACTTACAGCGTCACTGCCAGGAGACAGGCCTTTCTCTCTCCGGCCTGATGATGAAAAACGAGCTGGCCCTGCACAGCAAAGAGGAGCTGGAACAGCACTTTGCTAACGTCTGGGAGGTGATGCGCAGCGGCATTGAGCGCGGGATCACCACCGAAGGGGTACTGCCGGGTAAACTGCGCGTACCGCGTCGTGCAGCGGCGCTGCGCCGTATGTTGGTGAGTACCGATAAAACGACCACCGACCCGATGGCGGTTGTCGACTGGATCAACATGTTCGCGCTGGCGGTGAACGAAGAGAACGCCGCGGGTGGCCGTGTCGTCACCGCGCCAACCAACGGGGCGTGCGGGATTGTTCCGGCGGTCCTGGCGTATTACGACAAGTTTATCCGTGAAGTGAACGCAAACTCACTGGCACGCTATCTGCTGGTCGCCAGTGCGATTGGCTCACTGTACAAGATGAACGCCTCGATTTCCGGCGCGGAAGTGGGCTGCCAGGGTGAAGTGGGCGTAGCCTGTTCAATGGCGGCGGCGGGTCTCGCCGAACTGCTGGGCGCAAGCCCTGCTCAGGTCTGTATTGCGGCGGAAATCGGCATGGAACATAACCTGGGGCTGACCTGCGATCCGGTCGGCGGACAGGTCCAGGTGCCGTGCATCGAGCGTAACGCCATCGCCTCTGTAAAAGCGGTGAACGCGGCACGTATGGCGCTGCGTCGTACCAGTGAACCGCGCGTCTGCCTCGACAAGGTTATCGAAACCATGTACGAAACCGGTAAAGACATGAACGCCAAATACCGCGAAACCTCCCGCGGTGGCCTGGCGATGAAGATCGTCACCTGCGATTGAGCCTTTCAGGAAGCCTCGTTTTGCGAGGCTTCTTCCTGTTTTCCCCACCATCGATAGTTTCATGCTGCGCTCAGTGTTACCCTTCCCCCATTAAACAGAAGGGAGATTATCTGTGGCCGTTCATTTGCTTATCGTCGATGCACTTAACCTGATTCGCCGTATTCATGCGGTACAGGGCACCCCCTGCAAGGACACCTGTTTACACGCGCTGGAACAGCTCATTCGCCATAGCGAACCCACCCACGCTGTTGCCGTATTCGACGATGAAGCACGCAATACCGGCTGGCGGCACCAGCGCCTGCCGGACTACAAAGCCGGACGCGCGCCGATGCCGGACGATCTGCACGCCGAAATGCCCGTTATCCGCGCGGCCTTTGAGCAGCGCGGCGTTCCGTGCTGGGGCGCGCACGGTAATGAAGCTGACGATTTAGCCGCAACGCTGGCGGTGAAAGTCGCGGGCGCCGGGCATCAGGCGACTATCGTTTCAACCGACAAAGGCTACTGCCAGCTGCTCTCTCCAACGATCCGCATCCGCGACTACTTTCAAAAACGCTGGCTGGACGCGCCATTTATTGCCAGCGAGTTTGGCGTATCGCCTGAGCAACTGCCCGATTACTGGGGGCTGGCGGGGATCAGCAGCTCTAAAGTACCGGGAGTCGCCGGTATTGGCCCCAAAAGTGCCGCACAGTTGCTGACGGAGTTTCAGGATCTGGAAGGCATTTACGCCAGGCTTGATGAAGTGCCGGAAAAATGGCGCAAGAAGCTGGAGGCGCATAAAGAGATGGCGTTTATCTGCCGCGAGGTGGCGACGCTACAGACGGATTTACAGCTGGACGGGAATTTGCAGCAGTTAAGGTTAGAGCGTTAAGATCCCCCTCACCCCAAAGGGGCGAGGGGGAAAAGACCGCACGGAGCAGTCCCCTCTCCCCTTTGGGGAGAGGGTTAGGGTGAGGGGACTATCGCTCGTCGCGACGTCCACCCACAGCCGCCCACCAGCGACGGATATGCACCGTCACTTCTTCACGGTCGTGATACAGCTGACGCGCCTGGATTTCCGCGTTAATCCCGTGTTCGTCCAGCTGCTGCTGAATATAAGCCAGGTTCTGCGACACCTCTTCGTAGCGCTTTTTCATCGGCAGCTTGAGGTTGAAAATCGTCTCACGGCACCAGCCGTTCACCAGCCAGGAGGCCATCAGCGCCGCGACCTTCGCCGGTTTCTCTACCATGTCGCACACCATCCAGGAGATGTTGTTGCGGTTCGGGCGATAGCGGAAGCCGTCCTCACGCAGCCAGGTAACCTGTCCGGTGTCCATCAGGCTTTGCGCCATCGGGCCGTTATCCACGGACGAAACCCACATGTTGCGTTTCACCAGCTGATAGGTCCAGCCGCCCGGGCACGCGCCAAGGTCGACGGCATACATGCCGTTTGCCAGACGTTCGTCCCACTCGTCCGCCGGGATAAAGACGTGGAACGCCTCTTCCAGCTTGAGGGTTGAACGGCTCGGCGCATCTGCCGGGAAGCGCAGACGCGGGATCCCCATAAAGAACGGCGAGTTATTGGTGGTATACGAGTAGCCTGCGTAGCAGCATCCTGGCGCAATAAAGAAGATATGCACGACCGGGCGCTTTGGCGTTTCGTAGTTTGTCAGTACTCCCGCATCACGTAGCGCCGCGCGCAGCGGCACGGTGAACTTACGGCAGAACTTCATCAGCTCTTTGCTTTCGTTGGTGTCGGCCACTTCCACGCGCAAATCGCCGCCCTTCTCCACCACGCCTTGTAGCATGCCCACAATCGGCGTGATGCGATCTTCCGGCGGGAGATCTTTCAGCAGTTCGCCCGCGACAAACATCTGGCGAGCGAAAATCAATGAGCTGAAAGGCAACTCGCGCGCCAGCTTGTCGGCATCATCAGGCTGATAGCATTCAAATACCACATAGCCCGCGTTCTCTTTGACGCGAGCAAATCCGAAGACTTCACGCTTCGCCGCCTTATCGGTAATTTCCGCGGCGCACTCTTTCTCAAACCCCGGGCGACAATATAAAACAACCTTATTCATGAACAACGCCCTTGCGTTTCAGACGGATAGCTCCGATAAACATTAAAACCCAACCCGCCAGGAAGCTGACGCCGCCGACGGGTGTAACAAACGCCCACAGGCGTAAATGCGACAGCGCCAGACAGTAGAGGCTGCCGCTGAACAGTACGGTACCCAGCGCCAGAAAGACGCTGCTCCAGTAAAACCAGATGCTGATGCGGCGCTGCATCGCTACCGCCAGCCCAAAAATAGCCAGCGTGTGGAACGCCTGATATTCAAGGCCGGTCTGGATCCAGCCCATCTCCACAACGCCCAAAGACTTGCTTAAGACATGCGCGCCAAACGCGCCCAGAGCTACAAAAATAAAGCCACTCACCGCGGCGAAAATCAGCATGAATCGGCTGGTCATGTTTAAGTCCTGAATTGATGCGTGCCCGGCACACAAACGTTATTGTTCATACCTGAAGCGGAATTTTTCTTGCTCGCTTGCCGCTTTTGCCAGTATCCACTGCCGGAAAGCGGCTATTTTACCCAGTTCTGCCTGACTGTCATGACAAACCAGATAAAATGCATTCTTGCTGACCAGTACATCGTTAAATGGGCAAACCAGACGGCCTGCCTCAATTTCGGACTGCGCCATCACGTTGTTTGCCAACGCCACGCCCTGCCCGTGAATGGCGGCCTGTAGCACCATCGCGCTGTGGCTAAAAATGGGCCCCTGCTGCACGTTTATATGATTAAGACCTAGCTGGCGGGTATAAGTTTGCCAGTCGCGACGCGAGGCATCGTGTAAAAGCGTATGTTGCGCCAGATCGGCGGGCGTTTTGAGCGCTTTATCCCCCGTCAGCAGCAGCGGTGAACAGACCGGCAACAGATATTCTGCGTATAATTTCTCAACACGCAAGCCTGGCCAGTTACCACGACCGTAAAAAATCGCCACGTCCACATCATCCGCCAGCTTGTCTTCCTGACGGTCCACCGCCTGGATTCGGACATCGATTCCCGGATAAGTTGAGTTAAAGCTTGAGAGTCTCGGCACCAGCCACTGAATGGCAAAACTGGGCAATAAACTGACAGTCAGGGCACCTTTTGCACTCCGGGCCTGAAGTTTGCGAGTGGCTTCCGTCAGCTGGGAAAAAATCTCTTTAATATCCTGAAAATAGCTCTGCCCCTCTTCAGTCAGCAGCAGCGAACGGTTGCGTCGACGAAACAGCTTAAGCCCCAGAAAATCCTCCAGAGACTTGATTTGATGACTTACTGCGGCCTGTGTCACAAAAAGCTCATCGGCTGCGCGGGTGAAGCTGAGGTGGCGTGCTGCTGCATCAAAAACACGTAATGCATTTAGGGGTGGCAATCGCTTGGACATGGTTATCTGGCTTAGATGTTAACGAGATTTAACATATAGGAAACAACGTTTAACCTATTAGTTTTTTTTATCTGAGCCATTATAATTTGTCCGTTGAGGAACTACCAGCAAATACCTATAGTGGCGGCACTTCCTGAGCCGGAACGAAAAGCTTTTTTTGGAATGCGTGTTCTGAAGGGCTTTTGGCTTACGGTTGTGATGTTGTGTTGTTGTGTTTGCAATTGGTCTGCGATTCAGACCACGGTAGCAACGCTACCAATTTTTCACTTCCTGTACATTTACCCTGTCTGTCCATAGTGATTAATGTAGCACCGCCAACTTGCGGTGCTTTTTTTTCGCTTGTCTACCTGTTAATGCTCGATTTCTTTCATCTCTTTCACGTCAGTGCGATTGATCTGCTGTTTGTTCCCGTTAGCATCTTTGTATGAAATCATCCCGGTATCATTATCGGTTGTCGGTTTCCCTTCAGAGACGATAGATCGACCATCGTTGGTATGCATTACGTAGTTATTACCAGAACAGGCGCTCAGGGCAAAGGTCAACGCACAGGCAGAAATGATTGCAGCTGTCTTTTTCATGATTATTCTCCTTTAGCAATTAATGCTATTCAAACCTCGATTTATAACAGGCTAAAACATCCGCCTAACACTATTTAGCATAACCTGCTTTTTCAGACTCGCCAGGATAAGCAGACAAATCTGATAGATATCAACTTCCTTGCCCTGTCGATGAATTTGCGCGACGATCGTAGAATCGATATGAGGAATTCCATGAACGCTTTCAGCCCTGCGCAGTTTCGCGCACAGTTTCCGGCGCTGGCCGATGCCGGCATTTACCTTGATAGCGCCGCCACGGCCCTTAAGCCGCAGGCGGTGATTGAGGCAACTCGTCAGTTTTACAGCCTGAGCGCCGGGAACGTGCACCGCAGCCAGTATGCCGACGCGCAGCGCTTAACGGCACAATACGAAGCCGCACGGGATCAGGTGGCGCGCCTGATCAACGCTGACAGCGGTAAGAACATCGTCTGGACACGGGGCACCACCGAGGCCATTAACATGGTGGCGCAATGCTACGCGCGTCCGTTATTGCAGCCCGGAGATGAGATCATCGTCAGCGAGGCGGAACACCACGCCAACCTGGTGCCCTGGCTGATGGTAGCCGAACAAACCGGAGCACGCGTTGTGAAGCTCCCGTTGGGTGCTGACTTCCTGCCTGACGTGGCGCGTCTGCCTGAACTGATAACGTCCCGCAGCCGAATTCTGGCGCTGGGGCAGATGTCCAACGTCACCGGCGGCTGCCCGGATCTGGCACGCGCCATTAAAATTGCCCATGCCAGCGGCGTGGTGGTGATGGTCGACGGTGCGCAGGGGGTGGTGCATTTTCCGGCTGACGTTCAGGCGCTGGATATCGACTTCTACGCCTTCTCAGGGCACAAATTGTACGGGCCAACCGGTATCGGCGCGCTGTACGGCAAACCTGAACTGCTGGCCCGGATGACGCCGTGGCTCGGCGGCGGCAAGATGATTACCGAGGTGACCTTCGACGGCTTTAAAACGCAGGATGTTCCTTACCGCCTGGAAGCCGGTACACCGAACGTGGCCGGGGTTATCGGCCTGAGCGCGGCGCTCGAATGGCTGGCTGAAACGGACGTGGCTCAGGCTGAAAGCTGGAGCCGGGGGCTGGCGACGCTGGCGGAAGAAGAACTGAAAAAGCGTCCGGGTTTCCGCTCGTTTCGCGTTCAGGACTCCAGCCTGCTCGCCTTTGATTTCACGGGCGTACACCATAGCGACATGGTGACGCTGCTGGCCGGATACGGCATTGCCCTGCGTGCCGGACAGCACTGCGCCCAGCCGCTGCTGGCGGCTATCGGCGTGAGCGGTACGCTGCGCGCCTCGTTTGCCCCGTACAATACAAAAAGTGACGTCGACGCGCTGGTTTCCGCCGTCGACCGCGCCCTGGAATTACTGGTGGATTAATGACAAGTTCAGCTCTGGCCGGGCACCCGTTCGGCACCGTTATTACTGAAGAGACGTTAAAACAGACCTTTGTCCCGCTCACGCAGTGGGAAGATAAATACCGTCAGCTGATCCTGCTGGGCAAACAGTTGCCCACGCTGTCAGACGAACTGAAATCACAGGCGAAAGAGATCGCAGGCTGCGAGAACCGCGTCTGGCTTGGGGTTAGCGTATCCGGTGAGAAACTGCATTTCTTTGGCGACAGCGAGGGACGCATTGTTCGCGGTCTGCTGGCGGTGCTGTTGACCGCAGTCGAAGGGAAAAGCGCCGCAGAGCTGCTGGCGCATTCTCCGCTGGCGCTGTTCGATGAACTGGGACTTCGCGCGCAGCTTAGCGCCTCGCGCGGTCAGGGCTTGATCGCGCTCAACGACGCGGTGCTGGATGCCGCACGTCAGGCTCAGGCCTGACGTTCCGCCTTCGCCATCATCTTCTTCAGGGCGTGAGAGACCGCCACAAAGCCGAAGGAGGCGGTCACCATGGTGGCCGCCCCAAACCCAGAGGCACAATCCATCCGCTTTGGCCCTTCCGCCGTGCTTTTCATTGCACAGACCGAACCATCCGCCTGCGGATAAACCAGCGCTTCTGTCGAGAACACACAGTCCACGCCCAGCTTGCCTTTACTGTTCTTCACCACGTTGAAGTCGCTTTTTAAGCGCTCGCGCAGCTTAGCGGCCAGCGGATCCTGAATGGTTTTGGCCAGATCCGCTACCTGGATCTGCGTCGGATCAATTTGTCCGCCCGCGCCGCCCGTTGTCACCAGCGGCACCTTGTAACGACGACAGTAAGCGATTAGCGCCGCTTTAGGCCGCACGCTGTCGATGGCGTCAATCACATAGCTGTAGCCTTTGCTCATGTACTCCGCGACGTTATCTGCCGTCACAAAGTCGTCGATCACCGTCACCCGGCACTCCGGGTTGATGAGACGAATACGCTCTGCCATCACTTCAGATTTTGCCAGACCGACGTTATCACGCAGGGCATGGATCTGACGGTTAGTGTTAGTAACGCAGACGTCATCCATATCAATCAACGTAATTGCGCCAATACCGGTTCTCGCCAGCGCCTCTGCCGCCCACGAACCCACACCGCCAATGCCCACCACGCAGACATGCGCATCCGCGAACAGTTGCAGGGCTTTTTCACCATATAACCGTGCCGTGCCGCCGAAACGCTGGCGCCAGGCATCGCTGATTACCACAGACATAAAACCTCAGATGTAAAAAGGGTGAGGTATTCCTCACCCTGAACCGTAATCCGTCTTGCCCTCAGAATACCACAATCAGCCGCTGAATACGTTTCCGGTACCCGGTGCCGCCTTCAGTACCCAAACGCGTCCGTAGTGGTTATACCAGCCTGCACGGTGACCGGCATCCGGGCCGATGCCCTGATAAATGTCGAAGTGCTGGCCTTTGATCGCCCCGCCCACATCCAGCGCCACCATCAGGCGCAATTCATACTTGCCGTTGAATTTGCCGTTGTTGTCGAGGAGAGGAACTTCCGCCAGCAGCGTAGTACCCGCCGGGATAATCGAACGATCCGATGCAACAGAAGCGCGGCCAATCAGCGGTACGGCGCTCGCCCCTTTCACTGGCGCAAAGTTCTGTGGTTTAAAGAAGACAAACGATGGGTTCTGCTCAAGCAGCTCACGCACTTCCGCTTCGCTGTGTTTTTCGCCCCACTCGCGGATCGCCTGCATCGACATGTCTTCTCGTTTCACTTCACCACGGTCGATGAGCACCTTACCGATGCTGCGATAGGCATGGCCATTTTTCCCGGCATAGCTAAAGAAGTTCAGCGGCGAGCCGTCGCCAAAATCAATATAGCCGCTGCCCTGCACGTCCATAATGAAGTTATCCATCAGCGAGTTGCTGTAGGCCAGAACATAATTTTCGCTAAGCGCACCGGCGTAGATCTCTGCGCGGGACGGCAGACGACCGCGTTTCGGCGGCATACGGTAAATGGGATACTGGAACTCGCCCTGGCGCGTGTGTCGTGCCTGGACTACCGGGGTGTAGTAACCGGTAAACTGGACGTTACCGTAGTTATCCGCCCCTTCCATCTGCCAGGCATCGATACCAAACTGGCGCATATTGCGGGTATCACCGCCTGCGCGCAGCCAGTCCTGTACGGCGCTATAGACATTGTTCTGCGAACTGTATAAACGCGGAGAAGCATTGCGGATCTGGTAGACCTGCTCGGAGAAATCCCCGGCATTGATCGGAGCACCCACGGCATCTGGCTGGTTAACTAAAGAGAAAGGCTGGGATAACTTCCCGTCTTTATACTGTTGACCGCGATCGGTCGGTTTGGAAGAGCAGGCCGCAAGAATTGCTACCATTGCGCCTGTCATCAGATACTTCGCCCAACGTCCTTTCATTATATCTCGTCTTTTAGTTGCCCAATTCCGCGTGATGAAGATAACAAACCCACCGTGTTAATGAAATGCAATCGCCTTCCCTTTGGCAAATTCTGCACAAAAAATAGCCTGAGGAGGCTATTCCCGTTCATTTTGCATACAAAATAATGAATTATGCGAAAAAGGGGTTGCATCACAAACCTATCCGAGTATAGTGCGCTTCCACGGACGCGGGGTGGAGCAGCCTGGTAGCTCGTCGGGCTCATAACCCGAAGGTCGTCGGTTCAAATCCGGCCCCCGCAACCAATTAAAATTTGATGAAGTATCTTCTACGACAGTAGAAGTTTTTGCGAAGTGGTTCGAATCACAGCAAGGCGACGACGCAGTGAATCCTTAGGAACTTACTCCAGTAAGTGACTGAGGTGAACGAGGAAAGTCAACGCAGATGTGGTTTGAAATACGAAGCAAAAAGACGGACGCGGGGTGGAGCAGCCTGGTAGCTCGTCGGGCTCATAACCCGAAGGTCGTCGGTTCAAATCCGGCCCCCGCAACCAAGCAAATTTGAAGACGTAAGTTTCTACAAGTGTAGAAAGACGGACGCGGGGTGGAGCAGCCTGGTAGCTCGTCGGGCTCATAACCCGAAGGTCGTCGGTTCAAATCCGGCCCCCGCAACCAATCAAATTTGAAGAAGTAAGTTTCTACAAGTGTAGAAAGACGGACGCGGGGTGGAGCAGCCTGGTAGCTCGTCGGGCTCATAACCCGAAGGTCGTCGGTTCAAATCCGGCCCCCGCAACCAACACTTCTTAAACAATAAACACCCTGAAGGGTGTTTTTTTGTATCTGGCGTTTGTGAAAAGGCCGGGCAAGATACCCGGCTTACTGCCCTACCCCCGCCGCGCCAGCGTTTCCCCGTCTGAGAAATAGGCCCGGATCCCCGCCAGAATGGACTCCGCCACTTCCTGCTGGAATTTAGCGGTCTTGAGCTTGCGTTCCTCTTCCACGTTACTGATAAACGCGGTTTCGACCAGAATGGATGGAATATCCGGCGCTTTCAGTACCGCAAATCCGGCCTGCTCGACGCTGTTTTTGTGCAGCTTGTTGACCCGGCCCAGTTTGCCCAGCACCGCTTTACCAAATTTCAGGCTGTCGGTAATGGTCAGCGACTGCACCATATCAAACATTGTGTGGTCGACGTAACGGTCGCCGCTTTTGCTCACGCCACCGATTAAATCCGAGGCGTTCTGCGTGTCCGCCAGATATCTCGCTGCGGTACTGGTCGCCCCCTTCGTTGACAGGGCAAACACCGATGATCCGCTCGGCTGGCGACTGGTGAAGGCATCTGCGTGGATAGAGACAAACAGATCCGCGCGCTGCTTCTGCGCTTTCGCGACACGAACTTTAAGCGGGATAAAAACATCTTCGTTGCGCGTCATGTAGGCGCGCATATTGCCTTCTTTGTCGATCAACGCTTTCAGACGACGGGCAATTTGCAGCACCACATCTTTTTCGCGGGTGCGATATTTCCCGACGGCGCCGGAATCTTCTCCGCCATGACCAGGATCGAGCATGATCACAATCGGGCGATCGCGCCCCGCTTTGCCCGGCTTTGGACCGCTTTGCGCTGGCGGAACCTGACTGTCGAGATCGCCTTTGTTGTAATCCTCAAGTAATGCCAGGAGCGGATCCTGAATATCCGTTGCATTCGCCGGATAGAGATCCATCACCAGGCGCTCCTTAAAGGCGGCAACAGGCGCAAGGGCAAAGAGCTGCGGTTTCACGTTCTGCTTCAGCTCAAACACCATCCGCACGGTTTGCGGATCGAACTGCCCGACGCGCGCCGATTTGATAAACGGATCGTCGCCCCGGATCTGAGCCGCCATGCCCTTAAGCACGGAGTTGAGGTTCACACCTTCGAGATCAACCACCACACGTTCAGGATTGCTGAGGGCAAATTGCTTGTATTTCAGCACGCGGTTGGACTCGACCGTCACGCGCGTATAGGTCGACGACGGCCAGACGCGCACCGCGACTACTTGGCTTGTGGCGGCAAGACCCACCTGGCTGACGCTAAGCAACCACATCGCCCCGGCCCCTTTTAACAGGCGGCGGCGGCTTATTGCTGAATTGGATCCCGACATGCTTCTCCCGAGCAAGAAATCTGATTGATGAACAAAACGCCCAAATTGACCGAAAACTTTAACGAATGACGCATAAACTGTCATCCATAAAAGGGTAAACAATCATACGTTAACGCACGGATTACTTATTATTTTCTGTAGGTCGCAGAAAATTTAGGCTTGCACACGCGGTCACAATCGAATAAAAATACATAAATTACGAATAAACATTCACTAAGGGTTGTGTCATGGTTAAGGAACGCAGAACCGAACTGGTCCAGGGATTCCGCCATTCTGTTCCCTATATCAACACCCATCGGGGAAAAACGTTTGTCATCATGCTTGGCGGCGAAGCCATTGAGCATGAAAACTTTTCCAGCATCGTCAATGACATCGGCCTGCTGCACAGCCTCGGTATCCGTCTGGTGGTGGTATATGGCGCACGTCCGCAAATCGAAGCCAACCTGGCCGCTCATCACCATGAGCCGATCTACCACAAACATACCCGCGTGACGGATGCGAAAACCCTCGAACTGGTCAAGCAGGCGGCGGGTCTGTTGCAGCTGGATATCACCGCCCGCCTGTCGATGAGCCTGAATAACACGCCGTTGCAGGGTGCGCACATCAACGTGGTGAGCGGCAACTTCATCATCGCTCAGCCGCTCGGCGTGGACGATGGGGTAGATTACTGCCACAGCGGCCGCATACGGCGTATTGATGAAGAAGCCATTCACCGCCAGTTAGACAATGGCGCGATCGTCCTGATGGGACCCGTTGCCGTCTCCGTAACGGGTGAAAGTTTTAATCTGACCTCGGAAGAGATTGCCACCCAGCTGGCCATCAAGCTGAAAGCGGAAAAAATGATCGGGTTTTGCTCCTCGCAGGGCGTCGTGAATGATGAGGGCGTGATTGTGCCAGAACTTTTTCCGAATGAAGCCCAGGCGCGCGTCGAAGCGCTGGAAGCACAAGGTGATCACTATTCCGGTACCGTGCGTTTTTTGCGCGGTGCCGTTAAAGCCTGCCGCAGCGGGGTGCGCCGCAGCCACCTGATCAGCTATCAGGAAGACGGCGCGCTGTTGCAGGAGCTGTTCTCCCGGGATGGTATTGGTACGCAGATCGTGATGGAGAGCGCCGAGCAGATCCGCCGTGCCACTATCAACGATATCGGCGGCATTCTGGAGCTGATCCGTCCGCTGGAGCAACAGGGGATCCTGGTTCGCCGCTCCCGCGAGCAGCTGGAGATGGAGATCGACAAATTCACCATCATTCAGCGCGATAACCTGACCATTGCCTGTGCGGCGCTTTATCCGTTCCCGGAAGAGCAGATTGGCGAAATGGCGTGCGTCGCCGTACACCCTGATTACCGCAGCTCCTCGCGGGGCGAACTGCTGCTTGAACGCGTGGCGGCACAGGCGCGCCAGATGGGGCTAAGCAAGTTGTTCGTGCTCACCACGCGCAGCATTCACTGGTTCCAGGAGCGCGGCTTCACACCGGTAGATATTGATTCCCTGCCGGAAAGTAAGAAAGAGATGTACAACTATCAGCGCCGCTCGAAGGTGTTAATGGCGGACCTGGGATAACAGTCACCCTCTCCTGTCGGAGAGGGCGTTCACTCAGACAGATTCAAATATTGCGCTTAATCCGCTTCTGCGCTCGGTACGGGTGGCAATCGCCTGTCCCAGCACGCGCTCATCCGCATACAGCGACAGACGCTGGCGTGCGCGGGTAATGGCGGTGTAGACCAGTTCACGGGTCACTACCGGCGACAGCTGTGTCGGCAGGATCAGCGCCGCATGGTTGAACTCGGAACCCTGAGATTTATGTACCGTCATCGCCCATGCCGTTTCATGCTCTGGCAGGCGGCTGGGTTGAACGGACTTCACGCTGCCGTCCGGCAGCTGGAACCAGACGCGCAGGCCGTTACCGCGATCGAGCGCAATGCCGATATCCCCGTTGAACAGCCCCAGCGCACTGTCGTTGCGGGAGATCATTACGGGTCGGCCTTCATACCATCGCGAATGCGGTGGACGGTTAATTTTGCGTTTCTGCACCAGCAACTGCTCCAGCCTGTCGTTCAGGCCCGTGACGCCAAACGGCCCTTCCCGCAATGCGCACAGAAGCTGGTATTCGCCAAATGCGGCGATGACCTGCTCGGGCTGACTGCGCTGTTGCACGCAGCTCAGAAAACGCTGGTATCCCTGGAGAGCCTCCTCAAGCATTGCCTGATACTCTTCCCCGCTTTGCAGCGATTTCTTTTCAATGTCAGTGAAGGAACCGTCAAACACCGTGCGCGTGGCATGCCTGTCGCCACGGTTGACCGCCGCAGCCAGCTGGCCGATGCCGGAATCGCTACCGAAACGGTAGCTTTTTTGCAGCAGGCACAGGCTGTCACGCAATGCGCCCGCAACCGGCGTGTGATCGGGTTCAAGCGAGCAACCGGTCAGACGGGCAAGCTCCTGCGCCCGCGCGGCGGTATAACCGTAACTGGCGTAGGTACAGATATCCCCCAGCACCGCCCCGGCCTCAACGGAGGCGAGCTGATCGCGATCGCCCAGGAAAACCACGCGCGCATGGGGCGGCAGAGCATCGATCAGGCGCGACATCATGGTCAGGTCGATCATGGAGGCTTCATCCACCACCAGCACGTCCAGATGCAGCGGATTACCCGCATGGTAGCGCAGCCGCTGGCTACCCGGCTGAGCACCGAGCAGACGGTGCAGGGTGCTCGCTTCACCCGGGAAAAGCGCCAGCTGCTCCTGCGTGAGCGGCAGCTGTTGCATCGCGCCGCCCAGTGATTCGGTCAGACGCGCCGCGGCCTTCCCGGTAGGCGCCGCCAGACGAATACGGCATCGCTGCTCGCCTGAAAGCTGTATCAGGGCTGCCAGCAGTTTTGCGACGGTGGTTGTTTTCCCGGTCCCCGGGCCGCCGGAGATCACCGAGATCCGCCGCGTCAGGGCGACAGCCGCCGCCACTTTCTGCCAGTCTGTGGCCTCACCGGAGCCAAACAGCCTGTCCAGCGTCTGGCGAAGCTGCACCTCGTCGCAGGGAAGCGGCGCATTGGTCTCACTAAAGAAACGCGCTACCGTCAGTTCGTTTCGCCACAGGCGGTTCAGGTATAAGCGCTCCCCCGTCAGGATCAGCGGAGCCTGGTTTTCTCCCGGCCCGACGGCTGACGATTCTCGCAAAACGTTCTGCCAGTCCACCGTATCACCCAGCAGCGCAAAGCAGGACTGGATAACAGGCGGCGTTTTCTCATCAACCACCAGACGCGAGAGCGGCAGACAGACATGTCCCTCCCCGGCGTCTTTACTTAAAAGGGCTGCGGCAAGCATCACGGCGGGCTGGTCAGCGGCAATCATCATGGCAAACTGCACGTCCAGCTGGCGCAGCACGTGTTGCTCTACCGCATCCAGCAATAATTCCTGCATCGTCATGCCATCTCCTCCGTGTTTGCTGCAAACAGGTTATCCATTTTATCAATCAATTCCGCATCCGGACGGGTGCTGAAGATACCAGAGCGCGGATCGGCAGCGTCGACCCCGCGCAGGAACAGGTAGATGACGCCACCAAAATGGTCGTCGTAGCGGTAGTCCGCAATACGGTGGCGCAGATAGCGATGCAGCGCCAGGGTATAGAGCTGATACTGGAGATCGTAGCGATGCATCTGCATGGCTGCCGCCATCGCCTGCTGGGTATAGGCTTCGCTGTTCTCGCCTAACCAGTTTGATTTGTAATCCAGCAGGTAATAACGCCCGTCGTGACGGAAGACCAGGTCGATAAACCCTTTCAGCATGCCCTGCACCTGACGGAAGTTCAGCGGCGGGCAACCGGCTGACAGCGGATCGTACTGACGGATCAACGCATCGAGCGCCTCGGCCTTAAGGGGGCCAGCGACAGGAAGATAAAACTCCATCTCAACCTGCTTATTTTTGGCCGTTAACTGGCTAAGTGAAAAGCCCTGCTCCGACAGCGGCGCCTGCAAAATGGCGTTGATCCAGCCTGTAAGCACGGGCTGCCAGTGCGCGTCGTAGCCCCCGCTCTGCAACATTTTCGACACCCACTCCTCGCTGACGGGCTGGGTGAAATCCAGTTCTTCAAACAGGCTATGTAAAAACGTTCCCGGTGACGCGCCGCGCGGAAACTGATGGGGGGTTAACGTCGGTTCAGCCAGAACATCGCCCACGCCTGCGGCATCAATATCCAGCTTTGGCATGAGATCCTGCGCAATACTTTGCCCGTGCTGTTGCAGACCAGAATAGCTGGTGACGCGCCAGTCGTCGGCAAGCACCCGGGTGATCTGGCGCGCATTAAGATCGGTCGCTGGCTCTTCTGCCATTTGCCAGCGGCTGTTATCTGGCAGAGAGGGGATATGCAGGGCGATATCATCACCGCAAAGCGACTCAATACAGAGGCGCAACCCCGCCGCATCTTTCGGCTCACCACGCTGGATAAGCCGCCCTAACGCGCTTAAATGGAAATCGCTCTCCCCTGTTTTCTCCCCGCGACGGCGGAATACCGGCGCGACGCCCAGGCTGCAATGCCAGACAGAACGGGTTAGCGCCACGTAAAGCAGGCGCAAATCCTCCGCCAGACGCTCCGCTTCTGCCAGTTCAACGCTGGTTTCCGCTTTGCTGAGATCAAGCACCGCATCGAAAGTTTCCCGGT
Organism: Enterobacter cloacae complex sp. IR5418; assembly: GCF_049238105.1. NCBI lineage: Bacteria > Pseudomonadati > Pseudomonadota > Gammaproteobacteria > Enterobacterales > Enterobacteriaceae > Enterobacter > Enterobacter cloacae complex sp. IR5418. The sequence continues at coordinate 150,970 of NZ_JBMKHS010000005.1, forward strand.
CATGGTAAAAGGCCTGATCCTGAACGCGGTAGTTCGCGATAAAGGGCAGCCAGACCAGCGGATATTCGAGGCCTTTCGATTTATGAATGGTGACAATTTGCACCAGATGCTTATCGCTCTCCAGACGCATCTGCTGGCTTGAGGCGTTACTGTTTGGATCTGCGATTTGCTGCGCCAGCCAACGCACGAGGGCATGTTCACTTTCAAGCTGAGTACCGGCTTCCTGCAACAGTTCGCTGATGTGTAAAATATCGGTCAGACGCCTTTCACCGCCGGATGACGCCAGCATATTTTCAGCAATCTGACGCCACGTCATCAATTCGCGAAGCATCGCCATAACGCCCCGTTTTTGCCAGCGTTCACGGTAATGGACAAACTCTTCCACCACCGCATCCCAGGCCTCTTCATCATGGTTGAGCGCGTCAATATCCCGCGCGTTCAACCCCAGCATAGAGCTGGCCAGTGCGCTTCGAAGCGTATTTTCGCGCTCCGGCGCCAGCACCGCCTGAAGCAGCCAGAGCATTTCCTGGGCTTCCAGCGTGTCGAACACGCTGTCGCGGTTAGAGAGATACACTGACGGAATATCCAGCAACGTTAGCGCATCGCGGATTAGCGCCGCTTCCTGACGACTGCGCACCAGCACGGTAATATCAGAGGCCTTAACAGGATTTGCCTGTTCCCCCTTCCACAGCAGCGCCTCACCGCGCGCGCCTGCGCTCAGCCAGTCACGGATCTGCGCGGCGCAGTGCTGGGCCATCGCCGCCTGATAGTCAGCAACGCCATAGCCTTCCCCTTCAAGCAGCCAGAAGGTCATGGCGGGTTGCACCTTTCCACTGACTTCAAAGCGCAGGGTCGCGTTTTTTGGGGCGGATTTCACCGGCAGGAAAGGGATTTCATTGAACATGAACGCCGTCTCCATACGGCTGAACAGCGCATTGACGCTTTCAACCATCCCCGGAGCGGAGCGCCAGTTCGTGTCTAACGTGTAATGCGCGACAACCTCACTACGAGCTTTCATGTAGGTGAAGATATCTGCCCCACGGAAGGCGTAAATCGCCTGTTTTGGGTCGCCTATCAACAGCAGGGCTGTATCGGGCTGCTGTCGCCAGATACGGCGAAAAATGCGGTACTGCTGGGGATCGGTGTCCTGAAATTCGTCTATCATCGCCACCGGAAAACGGGTACGGATCGCGCTGGCGAGCGCTTCACCATTCTCACTGGACAGGGCCTCGTCCAGGCGACTCAACATGTCATCAAACCCCAACTCACCCCGGCGACGTTTTTCGCGCGCGACGGCCTGGCGGATCTCGGTCATGGCGCGGGTGATCATCAGATCATTGAGCGATAATGGCTCCGCAAGCAGCGCTTCAATCGCCACAAACAGGGGATGCTCAGGCACAATGCCGTCGGCTTTGGTTCGCTCGGCCAAAAAGCGCTGCGAAAATTTCTCCAGCGCGTCCGGGAGCTGGTAGCCCCGCGTCTCCTCCTCGGCCCAGGCGCTGATCTTTTCAATCCATTTCCCCTGGTTCCCACGGTTGAACTTGCGTCTGTCGATGCCTGAGTTTTCGATGATCGCATCGATTTCTCCAACCGATTCATTCCACTTCTGCTTCAGCGCGGCAATTTTGGCGACGATCTTTTCATGGCGCGAGGCCAGCGTTTCATCGGCAGGTGGCGGAGATTTAATGACCGGCGCTTCGCCTTGCAGGTAACGGTCGATGGCGCGAAGCAGCTCTTCCGGACCTTTCCACAGGGCGTGAACCGCTTCGGCAATGTCGCGCTGCAAGGGATAACAGTGACGACGCCAGAAATCCGCGCAGGCCTGATAGCGAAGCTCGGATTCATCTTCAATAAGCTGTTGCTCAAAGAGCATGCCGGATTCAAACGCATTCAGGCTCAGCATGCGCTGACAAAAACCGTGAATGGTGAAGACGGATGCCTCGTCCATTTGCCGTTCGGCCAGCAGCAGCCATTGCGCAGCCTGTTGCTTATCCGCAATCTCGTCCAGCAGGCTCGCGTAGAGGGGGTTATCCGTCGTCTGGCGCAGACAGGCGATGCGCAGTTCATGAATGTTGCTGCGAATACGGCCACGCAGCTCGGCAGTGGCCGCTTCGGTGAAGGTTACCACCAGCAGCTCCTCCACGCTTAACGGGCGCGAAAAAGCGGCGTTGCCGCCCAGTCCTAACAGCAGGCGCAGATAGAGCGCGGCGATGGTATAGGTTTTTCCCGTTCCCGCTGAGGCTTCAATCAGTCGCTCACCCTGTAGAGGTAATCTGAGGGGATCAAGCGGCTCAGCGGTATGGGTCATTCTTTCTTACTCCAGGGCAAAGTTTGTTGCAGTGCGCTGACGCTCTTCCAGACGGTCCACTCTTTCGATTTTACGTAGTCCGTTTTCCCGTTCTGGCTGCCAGAAACCTGTGACAGGATGGCCATACCTTGCGGTTTTACCACCGCCTGATGGAAGAAATCGGCAACCTTTTGTGGCGTCAGCTGTTTTATTTCGGCCACTATTTTATCACGCGAATCAAATTTCATATTACCGCGATCAAAATCTTTGCTCAGTTGCGAGGCTTCTTCGCCCAGCGTTTGCGGCGGCTGCATCACCTGAGCGATAACCGCCTGCTGGATCTGGGCAAATTCTTCCGGCTTCATGGCGCGCAGTTTTGCTTCCGCCTGCGGGAAGAACGCCTGATAACGTTGCCACAGGTAAGCGGGTTGCTTGTCGCTGCTTTGCAGAAGGAAGCCCAGCCCCCACTGACGGCCCACGTTCATGGAGAAGGCGAACACCGCGTAGCCCAGCTGCTCTTCGGTGCGCAACTGGTTGTAGAACCACGGCTGAATAATTTGACCGAGCACGGCACTCCGGGCAGAGCTGGTAAATTCGTCGTAACCGACAGGGACAAACACCGCGGCCAGCGCGGAGTCCGTGCTGCTCCCCGCTTTTTCGAAGATCACGTTCTGCTTTTTCTCTACCAGCACATCCTGGTTACGGCACCACTCATCCCCTTTTGAACCCAGCTGCGCACGGACGTTTTGCGCCAGCGTTTTAGCCTGATCTTCGCTCATATTCCCCACGACCAGGAACTCCGGACGGGTATTGGTTTTCAGCGCATCACGGTAAGCCAGCACCTCTTTTAAGGTGATAGAGGGCAGTAACGCACGGCGATCTTCGCGCTGGAAGTACGGAATTTGCGACAGCATTTGCGCTGGCATAATCGCCTGATCGTAGGCTTTACCCTTTTCGGCAGAATCCATCATCTGGGCATACCAGGACTTAGCCTGCTCGAGCTGTTCTTCCGTAGGCGTATAGCTGAAATAACCTTCCAGCAGCGCCTGGAAAAGCTGCGGCAAACGCTGGGTATAGCCGTTGGCATTCACCATCAGGCCGTTATTGGCGTTGGTGGAGAAGCTGATGCCGCCAACGGCAGCCTGGTTGCTGAGCTGATCGAGGGCAATCCCGGCCAGATAATCGTTCAGCGCAAACAGCACCTGGTTTCTGGCGCTGTCCATTGCTTTAGGGTTGCGCAGCACCACGCTGACATCGGCTTTTGGCTCGTCGGTGAAATAGCGGCTTGGGGTGTAGACCACGCGCAGCGTTGGCTCATCGACAATCAGTTCCGGATGCGGATACGCCTTTGCAGGTTTGATCAGCGAGAAATCGTCCGGGATGTAGGGGTTAAGCTGCGGTAACGTCAGCGCAATCTCCCCCGCCTTTTTCTGCCAGTCCGCGAAGGTTTGTTCGCTGATTTTTTCAACCTGATACGGGGCATCAACGAAGTAGGCCGTTTTGTTATGCGGTTCGTTCGGACTGATGTACCAGACCCGGGCATTCTGCGGGGTCATCATCGCCAGACGCGCTTTAACGGCCCCGGCGTCATACTGATCGGCAATATTTACCGCATCCAGCGTATGTTCCACCGGCACGCGGATCATGGTATCTGCCAGCCACTCAACGTAGTCCATGTCACGCGTGATAGAGGGGTAGCGGAAATCGAGATCCAGCACGTGCGCCAGCTCGTCAAAGTAGCGTTTATCGACGCCTTTCTCGCGCAGTAAAGAGAGATAGCTGAAAATGGCCGCAACAACGTCGTCACGGTGAGCCTGCCCTTTATCGGTCAGCGTCGCGGAAATGGCCAGCACGCCGCTGTTACCGTTTACGACCGGATCGGAGTCAGCGCGAATACCTTCCACCAGCCCCTGCTTTTGCAGCCAGTCGGAGAGCGTACCCGGGCTTCGGTTGCCAATAAGATAGGTCACCAGCTCGTCGGTTTTACTGCGGAACTGCGCCGTGTTGTTATCAATACGGAATTCAACGCGTAATACCTTGCGCGGCAGTGCCGGAACGTAGTGAATAACAATGCCTTTTTGCGCGTCCGTAACAACCGGCACGTTAATCTGCGGCAGTTCGATATGTTTATTTGGCACCCTGCCAAAGGTTTGCGCGGCCAGGTTTGCCAGCGTCGGCAACGGTTTATTGCTGTAGATAACCGCTTTCATCAGATTGGCGGAATAGTATTTTTCGCGAAACGCATGCAGCGCATCGAGCACCGGGCTACCCGGCTTGTCGCTCAGCGTTTCAAGGTTGCCGCCAGAGAAGCGCGAACCCGGGTGCGCCGGGTTGATGGTTTCAGCACTTACCTGCGCCATGCGCATCCCGTCTCGCGTGCGCGCCATCGTCAGTTCGGCGTTCACGGCGTTGCGTTCCCGGTCAGCGTATTTTTTATCCAGCAGCGGTGCGGCGATAGCATCCGCCAGACGGTCTACCGCCCCGTCAAGCGCATCATTTTCCACTTCCAGGTAAAACGCGGTGCGATACGGCGCGGTACTGGCGTTGTGGCTGCCGCCATGCATTTTGAGGAATTCAGACAGGCTGTCCGGCTGCGGGTATTTTTTAGAACCCATCAGCGTCATGTGTTCGAGGTAGTGCGCCAGCCCCGGATGGGCGTCAGGATCTTCCAGCGAACCGACCGGCACAACCAGTGCGGAAAGCGATTTCACCGCCTGAGGATCGGAAACCAGCAGCACGGTCATCCCGTTATCAAGACGAATTGCCTGATACTGACGGGTGTCCTTTTCGCTCTTACGGATTGTTTCCTGGACAGGTTGCCAACCGGCATCAGCCTGAGTGACGGGTGCCCAAAGGGCGATAAACAAAACAAACGCTTTGAACAAGGTGCTGCCTGGCATTACGACCTCTTTATCACGGCTACATCATTAACAACGTGCGTGCTGGACACGCCAGCATCTCTTTCTTTGGGTACATCAGTCCGTGATAAGAGGTGCATCATAAATGAACACCTCATGCTGCGCAATTTTTATACAGCACTCAGGACTGATTAAATTTGAACAACGGTAACAGGTAGCGTTGCGCCTCTTCCGTGATAGTGTCGAAGTATTCTGGCTCCAGCGTTCGCCATAAACGTTGATACCAGACATCGTCGCCTTCTCCACGTACCATCATGTTCCCTTCGTAGGCCTGCAAAAACTTGCTGCGCGCTTTCTGAAGCGAAGCCTCATCCGTTAACATGGCATCATTCTTCGCGTCATAACAGGCTTTTATCCATGCCCCCCCACTTTCAGGCAGCACAAGCAGAGGTTTGTTCATGCCCTGACGGTAACCTTCAATATAAAGCGACAGATACGTCAACGCCTGCTCAGGCTCCATCGGCGGGAAGCGCCACTCGCCGTCCTTGCGTACAAACAACCGGCTTTCACCTTCGTAACCACTCGCACTGTAGACAAGATGTTCGAGCCAGAGTTGCAGGCCATGTGCAACGCTGAGCATGGATGGACGCCAGCGCAACAGCCCGTCGGACTGCACGTGCGTGAGCCAGCCGCTGAGGTGCACACCGTTACAATCGAGATCAATTTCAATGCTGCTCGCTGGCTGCCGACACGCGATAACGCGGTCAGCAAGCGCTCGCATCTCTTCGCACTGGGCATCCCAGACGATTTCGCCGAATGCACCATACGGAAGTAATCCCGACGCCCTGTAACGTCTGAACAGTTTGCTGGCATCTTCTTCGTCAACCAGCGCATTCAGAAGCTGGGAATTAAGCTTAAAACGCTCCAGCCCATCAAGAATAAACGGTTCCGCATCGGGGATTTCGCTCTCTTCCGAGCGGAAATTCACCTGTAAGCGTTGCTGGAAAAAAGCCCGAACCGGGTGCGCCCAAAAGCGCTGTAGCTGCTCAAACGTAAGGGTGTCCGTGGCGCGCGGTTCGAGCGCCTGAATGAAATCGGTTTGCGGCGTCCCCGCTTTCTTCGCGGCGGGAAGCCACTCGCGGGCGTAGCTTTGCAATTCATCAGGAACGTAGTTGACAGGATCAAACGGCATACGGCTGTGGTGACAGGTGATATGCGCTTTGACCCGACGTTCGCTTTCGTCGCAGTTACAGGCTTCATCGCCCGGCAGATAGTGGCTCTGTCCGATGTAGTCCACCAGCTCCTGCACCAGCACAGACGGGAAACGCTCGCTGTTATCCTGAATTGAACGACCGATATAGCTGATATACAGCCTGCTTTGCGCAGAAATCAGCGCCTCAAGGAAAAGATATCGATCATCATCGCGGCGGCTGCGGTCGCCACGCTTCGGTTGTGCGCTCATGAGATCAAAGCCCAGCGGCGGCAGCGCACGCGGGTAAATACCGTCGTTCATGCCAAGCAGACAGACCACTTTGAACGGGATTGAACGCATGGGCATCAGGGTACAAATATTCACTGGCCCTGCCAGGAAGCGCTGGCTGATGCGCTCCTGATCGAGACGTTGCGTCAGCTCATCACGCAGAAGTGAAAGGGGAACCGCCTCGTGATAGTGCGAATTAACCCCCTCATCAACGATGGCCTGCCACTGCTTCTCAATAAGCGCCATGGCGGCTTCCGTTTCACTGTCCGGCAGGAAGAAATCATTCAGCATTTCGCGGCAAACTGGCAGCCACTCTTCGAGCGGGCGAGGCTGCATCAACGCACGGCGCCAGCGGTTAAGCTGCATCAACAGCGAGGCCAGGTGCCCCACCAGTTCCGCGATTAACCCACTGGACTCATCATAGGGCAGCACGTCATTCCATTCGCCGTGGATGCTTTCCATCGCATACCCCAGCAGCATACGCGTCAGGCCAAACTGCCAGGTATGCTGCCCGGTCGCAGGTAGCTCGAACTCCTGGACGTTATCATCGTCAATACCCCAGCGGACACCGGATTCGTTGACCCACTGGCGCAGGTAGCGCAGCCCCTCTTCATTAATGTTGAAACGTGCGGCCAGAACAGGCACATCCAGCAATGCCAGCACATCCTCAGAGATAAACCGGCTATCGGGCAGCGAAAGCAGGCTAATAAAGGCCTGTAGCGCCGGGTGTGACTGACGAGCGCGGCGGTCAGAGATCGCGTAGGGAAGATAGCGGTCGCCCGTTGCGCTGCCAAATACCGCCTGAATGAACGGGCTATAGCTGTCGATATCCGCCACCATCACCACGATATCGCGCGGTGTCAGGGTTGGGTCATCCTGCAACATGGCCAGCAGACGGTCATGAAGAATTTCAACTTCACGCTGTGGGCTGTGGCAGACGTGGATCGCGATACTGCGATCGTCAGGATCCAGTTTTCGCTTCTTATCGCTTCGCGCAAACTCCTCGGCGGTGATCCCGGCAACGGCACGGTTTTCTAAATCCAGAATATCGAGCTGAATATTGTGTAGCAGGCTGTCCGGCGTAATATCTGCAAACGCATCCACATCCCCTTCTCCCGAGGAGGTGATATCTGAAAGCAGATAAATATAGTCGCGTCCCAGCTTGCCCCACGAGGCAAGCAGCGGGTTCGGCAGGTTCTGAATCCCCTCTTCATCAAAAAGCTGCGCCGCGTTTTCACTGTCTTTAAACAGCGGCACGGCGCGTTCCTCAAAGAGGCGTTTTCTCTGGCGGGTGACCAGACGTGAAAGCCAGCGCGGATCCTGAATATCTCCCCAATAGTGCCGACACGGGTTGGTAAAAAGGATATGGATATCAGTGTGCTTACCGAGCGCTTTTAGCGCATTCAGGTAGACAGGCGGCAGCGCGGAGATCCCGCAAATGAACACGCGTGACGGCAAACGGGCTGGCCGTTCTGCGCTGTTTTCAAGTATCGAGATAAAGCGATCGTACAAGTTAGCACGATGCCACTTCGGCTGACCGAGTTTCCCGGTATGCTCGACCAGCGCTTTCCAGAGCGGCGCCTGCCAGATTTGCGCTTCCGGCAACCCTTCGACTAATTCTCCCGCTTCCCAGCGAATCAGCCATTCTGCACGATAAACCAGATACTGGTCGTAGAGGTCGGCGGTGCGTGAGGCCAGCTGAAAGAGTTTACGCTTGTCGGTGTCGTCATTCAGGTAGTGGCGCAGCATGGCGAACTCATCATGCGCCAGCATGTCCGGCAGCAGCGTCATCAGTTTCCAGGCCATGCTTTGTTTGTTGAAAGCGCTCTGCTCAGGGATATCCGGCAGAACGCGAACAAACATCTCCCAGATAAAGCTCGCGGGCAGCGGAAAATCAATGTTCGCCGCAATGCCAAATTTCTGCGAAAGGGACATTTGCAGCCACTGCGCCATACCGGTGCTTTGCACCAGCACCATTTCTGGCTCAAACGGATCGTCAAGACGCTCTTGCTCAACGATATACTCCATCAGTGCTTCCAGCACATCCAGACGATTTGAGTGGTAAACCCTTAGCATAAACGCTCCCGACTACCGGCTAACCGGGCAATGCAGACGCGTCAACGCACCCTGCCGCCCCATAGGAGAAATAAGTGTGACCGTGATGCTGACACATCCGGACTATGTTGTCTGCCCCCGACTGACCTGCCAGCCCGGCGGGAGCGTCACTGTTGAGATCTGCGACTGATTCCACGCATGATGCCATAGCTGACGATACTGGCTAAGCGCCGCAAACCGTGATGCCAGCGCGCGATGATAGCCGGATAACGCCGTCACAACCATAACCAGCAACATCATTGCCAGCAAAACCTCAACCATGCTAAATCCTTTTTGCCTGCTCAGGGTAACTGACATAGCGCACTTTCCTTAAGGGGACAGAAATCACTCCAGCCGTGGGCTGAAAAGCGTATCTGCCCTTCCGCGATGTCCCCACCTCGCCATAGCAACAGATCGTCATTTCCGGCAATAAGCAAAACACGCTCTCCAGACAGCCTCACACAGACCCGCAAACGTTGTGTCTGTTTGCACTGAACCTCTGGCTGTAAAGCCCAGCCCTGAACGCGTCCCCACTCCAGTGCAGATTGCACGGCAGCCTGCTGTCGAACAGACTGACTCTCCCCACTCACCAGCGTACTAAAGGTTTGCAGCTGCTGATTTAATCCGGTGAGGATCAGCGTGCCGAGCACCAGTAACAGCAGAACCAGCGCCAGCGATGACATACCCCGTTGACGATTCACAGATTAAACCCTGTTACGGTGTGGCGGGCCGAAAAAGGTGCGGTCAGTTCACCTTTGAGGCGGGCACGTAGCTCAATACTGACTACCGGGGCGAAGCCAGCATGATCGGTTTTAGTGACCATAAACTGCTCTATCAGGATCCGATCGGGGTCAGTGAGCTTATCCCACCCCTTACCTTCACAGGAGGTGGCGCCCCGCAGCGTTTCGAGCGCCCCTGACTCAAGCCGGCATCCCGTGCTGTCATTTTCTGACGCGGAGCTATCCCACTGGCCGTTGCTGTTTGCATCCCATTGCACAATTACACATCGTCCTTGCCTGCCGATGAGTATCCCCTGCCCCTGGCAATGCCCTGCACAGTATCCTGCTCTCTGAAGCTGTTTACCGATCGCGAACAGACGTTGCCAGACCTCATCCTCCAGCGTCTGTTGCCCGGATTGCAGTAAAACACCCCGCTGTAGCCCCGGTAAAAAACGTGACGTGCTGAGTAACAGAATGCTGCTTATTGTCATCGCAATCAGCACTTCCAGGAGGGAGAACCCTTTTCGATTTACTGGCATACACCCTCTCCCGCAGCATTACAGAGCCTGATACGTCCGCCATTTGAGACAATAACCCACCACGCACCAGCGCGGCTCTGCACGCGGATATGTCCGGCCCACGCGGTATCCCTTAAGCCGTAAAATCCCAACGCCGGTGTAATGTCGCTTATCGTGACGCCGGGCCACAGCGGCTTCATCACGAACGGGCCACCGCTGTCACAACCGGAAGCCGCAGAACTCACCAGACAGTCCTTTTCACCGTCGCTTTGCAGCGCAATCTTGTGCTCGCTGTTGTGACGGTTAGCGTCATTGCGCAAAAACACCAGGTAATCCCGCACCTGGCAGGCGGTTTGCCAAAGCCGCTGCCGCTGTTGCCAGCTGTCCCAGCCATAGAGCCCTGTGGCGCTAAGGATCACGACCAGCGAGATGGCGATAAGGGTTTCGATAAGCGTGAAGCCATGTTCGTTTTTCATGGCAGGAGTGTGGCGGAATAGCAGAAACGGTGCGAGCGTCAAACCAGAACATTACGAGCCTGTTTCCAGAGATTTTCACCCCTTGCAACGCGTTGCATCATCTCTGGAAACAGGCTCGAAAAACAAAACGGGCGTGAAAAAAAACCGGCGCTAAAGAGCACCGGTTGTGTCAGGATTTGCCGTATCAGATGGCGACAGGAGCTTTAATGCCGGGATGCGGGTCGTAGCCCTCAATCTCGAAATCATCAAAACGGTAATCGAAGATCGAGTCCGGTTTACGTTTGATCACCAGCTTCGGCAATGCACGCGGTTCGCGCGTCAGCTGGAGGTGCGTCTGTTCCATATGGTTGCTGTAAAGGTGGGTATCACCGCCCGTCCAGACAAAATCGCCTACTTCGAGATCGCACTGCTGCGCCATCATGTGCACTAACAGCGCGTAGCTGGCGATGTTAAACGGCAGGCCGAGGAACACATCGCAGGAACGTTGATAGAGCTGGCAGGAGAGCTTGCCATCCGCCACGTAAAACTGGAAGAAGGCATGGCAAGGCGCCAGCGCCATTTTATCCAGTTCACCCACGTTCCAGGCAGAAACAATGATACGGCGCGAGTCCGGATCATTTTTCAGCTGATTCATGACGGTTGTGATCTGGTCGATATGGCGACCGTCCGGGGTAGGCCACGCGCGCCATTGCTTGCCGTAAACCGGCCCAAGGTCGCCGTTTTCATCTGCCCACTCGTCCCAGATGGAGACATTGTTTTCATGCAGATAAGCAACGTTGGTATCGCCTTGCAGGAACCAGAGCAGTTCATGAATGATCGAGCGCAGATGGCAGCGCTTCGTTGTCACCAGAGGAAAGCCTTCTTGCAGATTGAAGCGCATCTGGTGGCCAAAAATGGAGAGCGTCCCGGTACCGGTGCGGTCGTTTTTCGGCGTGCCCTCGTCGAGCACTTTTTTCATCAATTCAAGATACTGTTTCATGATTCCTCAGGAAAGTTGTTGCTGTGGACGACGACGATACGCCCAAATCATCATAATGGCACCCGCGACAATCATCGGGATGGAGAGGATTTGCCCCATGCTGATGTACTGTACCCATTCGCCGGTAAACTGCGCATCCGGCTGGCGGAAGAACTCGACGATGATACGAAACGCGCCGTAGCCAATCAGGAACAGACCAGAGACGGCCCCCATTGGGCGCGGTTTGCGGATATACAGATTCAGGATGATAAACAGCACCACGCCTTCCAGCGCCAGCTCATAAAGCTGAGACATATGGCGCGGCAGAACGCCGTAAGTATCGAAAATAGACTGCCACTCAGGATGCGAAGGCAGCAGCGCGATATCCTCTGCGCGAGAGCCCGGGAACAGCATGGTAAACGGCACGCTCGGATCGACACGCCCCCACAGTTCACCGTTGATGAAGTTGCCCAGACGCCCTGCGCCCAGCCCAAACGGAATTAACGGCGCAATAAAGTCAGCCACCTGGAAGAAGTTCCGTTTGGTGCGTCTGGCGAAGATCACCATAACCAGGATCACACCAATCAGCCCGCCGTGGAAGGACATGCCGCCGTCCCAGACGCGGAACAGATAGAAAGGGTCGTTCAGGAATACCGGGAAGTTATAGAACAGGACATAACCGATACGGCCGCCCAGGAAGACGCCGAGGAAGCCAGCATACAGCAGGTTTTCCACTTCGTTCTTCGTCCAGCCGCTGCCCGGACGACTGGCGCGACGGCCAGCAAGCCACATGGCAAAGACGAAGCCCACCAGGTACATCAGACCGTACCAGTGAAGCGCGACGGGTCCTATAGAGAAAATTACCGGATCGAATTCCGGAAAATGCAGATAACCACTGTTCATCTGTCACCACAAGATGTTGTTATTCCGCTGAAAGTGGACAGCGGGTGAATTGCATTCCCGCCGTTGGCAGGTGCTCCAAAGTTGCGAATCATAGCATAAGGCAGGCGCGGAGGATGCGCCTGAGATGTAAAAGATGTGTATAGGGTTTTATGCGTGCAGGTCCCCCCTCACCCTGGCCCTCTCCCCAAAGGGGAGAGGGGGGAAAGGCTTTAGCGACCACCGCGGATCAAACCGCCCATACCGCGTCGTTCCATAAACGCAGCCACCTGATGGCGCACTTCGGCTGCCAGCTGTGCTTCCAGGCTACGCGCGGCCAGTTCACGCGCCTCATCTTGTTCGATGTGACGTAACAGGTATTTCACCCGCGCGACGGTACGTCCGTTCATTGACAGGTGACGGAAACCGAGGCCAATCAGGATCGCCACGCACATCGGATCGCCAGCCATTTCACCGCACAGGCGCAGGTCGATATTATGCTGCTCGGCTTCGCGGGCGATCATCGCGAGGGCACGAAGCATCGCCGGATGCAGGCTGTCATAGATGCTGGCAACGCGCGTATTGTTGCGATCGACCGCCAGAATGTATTGCGTTAAGTCGTTGGTGCCAACGGAGATAAAATCAACGCGGGTCGCCAGCTGCGGCAGCATAAAGACCATCGAAGGCACTTCAAGCATCACGCCGATACGGGGTTTAGGGATCGCATAGCCGATCATCTCTTCCACTTCGCGCCCTGCACGTTCTATCAACCGCCGCGCTTCGTCGATCTCGTCAATACTGGTGACCATTGGCAGCAGAATACTGAGATTCCCCGTGGCAGCGTTGGCGCGCAGCATCGCACGAACCTGGATAAGGAAGATTTCAGGCTGATCGAGGGTAATGCGGATCCCACGCCAGCCGAGGCAGGGGTTCTCTTCACTGATGGGCATATAAGGCAGTTGTTTATCTGCGCCGACGTCCAGGGTGCGCAATGTGACGGGTTTATCGTTAAACATCTGCAACATGCCCTGATACTGCGCAACCTGCTCCTCTTCTGAAGGGAAGCCGCTTTGCAGCATGAACGGTATTTCGGTGCGGTAGAGACCAATGCCATCAATGCGGCTGCCGAGTTTCTCTTCGTGCTCGGGGCTTAAGCCAGCGTTGAGCATCACCTTCACCCGCTCACCGCTTTTCAGATGCGCGGGCAGGTTGACGTCGTCTTCCGCCAGCTTGCTTAATTCATTTTCTTCACTGATAAGACGCTGGTACTCCTGGAGGAGAACCGGCTCAGGATCCACCAGCAACTCACCGCGATATCCATCCACCACCAGCGTGCGGCGATGCAGTACGGAAGGCTGAATATCCGCCCCCATCACGGTCGGAATACCGAGCGCGCGCACCATAATGGCGGCATGGGAGTTCGCAGCGCCATCGCGCACCACCACGCCCGCCAGCCTGTCCTGCGGTAACTCCGCCAGCGTTGTTGCCGAGAGTTCGTCGGCGACCAGCACAAACCGGTTCGGCCACGCATTCGCCCCCTGAATAGTATCATCGAGGTGGAACAGCAGACGTTGCCCAAGCGCGCGTAAATCACCGGCGCGCTCTTTCAGATAACCGTCAGTCAGCACCGCAAACTGCTCGGCAAATTTTTCTATGACCTTTTTAACCGCCCACTCTGCCACCGAACCTTTATCGACCTCGGCAAACAGCTCCCGGCGCAAACGCGCATCGGAAAGCAGGTGTGAGTAGAGATCGAAAATAGCCGCCGTCTCTTTTTGCGCGCCAGCGGCAAAGCGTTTGCTGTAGCGACGAAACTCATTCGCCGCCTCTTCCAGCGCAGCGGTAAGCCGCTCGCGCTCAAGCGCTTCATCGAGCGTAGAGGCTTCGTAGACCTGCTCCATCAGCGGCAGCGTGGCATCCATCCAGCCTTCGGCGATAGCGACGCCCGGCGAAGCCGGAAGCGCGCGGATACGCGTATGACGATACTGACCAAAAAGGGCTGCCAGCTGGGACTGAGAGAGGATCGCAGCCATCTGCGTTGCCAGCGTGACGAGGAAAGACTCCTCACTTTCGTCGTACTGGCGCAACTCTCGCTGCTGGACAACAAGCACGCCGAGCAGTTGACGGCGCTGAATAATTGGCACGCCAAGGAAAGCGCGGAAACGCTCCTCTTTAACGGAAGGGATATATTTGAAGCTGGGGTGTTTTTGCGCATCGGCAAGGTTGATGGGCTCCGCCAGTCGCCCGACCAGGCCAACAATACCTTCATCAAACGCGAGCGTGACGGTGCGTCCCCGTGGTTTTTTTAAACCGCGGGTTGCCATCAGGTAGTAGCAACGTCGGTCATGGTCGGCCAGATAGACCGAACAGACCTCGGTTTCCATCGCAAGACAGATGTCCGTCACCAGAATATTCAGCGCCTCGTTGAGGCGAGGCGCACTGGCAACCTTTTCAACTATTTCTCGCAAGCGGGTGAGCATGATTTGCGTAGCTTAACCTCTTTTACGTCGCCAGGCAGGTGCGCTCTGTGGCTTCGGAGGGGTCTCCTGAAGCTGCATAACGACACTTGCGAACTCTTTCATCACCCTACGGTATACATCGCGCTTAAATGACACGACCTGACGAACCGGATACCAGTAACTTACCCAGCGCCAGCCATCAAACTCTGGCGTACTGCTGGTTTGCATATTGATATCTGAATCGTTGCCTACCAACTGCAAAAGAAACCACTTTTGTTTCTGGCCGATACAAACCGGCTTTGTGTCCCAACGCACCAAACGTTTCGGTAACTTGTAACGCAACCAGTTGCGGGTCGAAGCCAGGATGCGAACATCTTTTCGGCTTAAACCAACCTCTTCAAACAGCTCCCGGTACATCGCTTGTTCTGGGGACTCTCCAGGATTGATCCCGCCTTGCGGGAACTGCCAGGAGTGCTGACCATATCGCCGGGCCCACATCACCTGGCCCTGACGATTACAAATTACTATTCCTACGTTTGGGCGGTAGCCATCGTCATCAATCACCGGACTACCCCAAACTAAATCTGATATATGAATGATTGTTTCACACTACAGGGAGGCGGTAAACCACTCTCTTACAGGCCTGCAACCTAATAACATTTGAATAACTCACAATTTTGCCAGGAGTTATGAACAGATGCAGGCAATCGAGACCATTTTTATTCACTTTTTCTGTGGATAGAGTTGTGAAGAAGTACGGAATTACCGATGAACAACCTTGTAGCCCGACGAGTCGCCAGTTTATCCAGCTTAAAATAATTCCTCTATATTCAATCGGTTAAACTGAAATCCAGGGTACTAAAGGCGATTAACGTGACGATCGTCACATCAAAGATCCTCCTGCTGATGAAAGATCGAACAGCGTCGGTTTTATCCACAGATTGTGCCAATAAGTTAGGCACAATTTGTGTGAAAATTCGATTTTCATCGCACGTCAAGGCTGTAAATTGAAACAGTAGTGGCGGTTATTCCCAGTTATCCCATTTTTCTGTGGATAACATGGTGTAAGATCCTGTTTATTGTCAGTGACCAGAATTGCACAACCTGTTTTTTAGCGGCGCCATGACGGAATAAATCCTGAAAAAGATGATATAAATCATCCACATGGAATATGTACTCAGAAAAAGTTAAACTCTATCCACAAGGGATAAAATATCAGCTCATTTTTTAACCAGAAGGTTGTTAGCATGCATTCTCTCGCCCCCCTGCTCTCCCCTCCCGTCAGTGAAGTGCAATTGCTCCAGCAGGCACAACGTCTGGCAGGCTATTCACTGGGTGAGCTGGCCGTAATGGCGGGATTGACGATACCCAACGATCTGAAGCGTGATAAGGGCTGGATTGGCGTGTTGCTGGAGCGCTGGCTGGGCGCAAGCGCGGGCAGTAAACCCGAGCAAGATTTTGCGGCGCTGGGCGTTGAGCTAAAGACGATCCCCATCGATAGCCAGGGGCGGCCGCTGGAAACGACCTTTGTCTGCGTTGCGCCGCTAACGGGAAACAGCGGAGTGACATGGGAAACAAGTCACGTCAGGCATAAGCTGAAGCGGGTGTTGTGGGTACTCGTTGAGGGCGACAGGCAGATCCCGCTGGCCGCGCGTCGCGTTGGGGCGCCGCTGCTCTGGAGCCCGAATGAAGAAGAGGAGAGACAGCTTTCCCAGGACTGGGAAGAGTTGATGGATATGATTGTGCTGGGACAGGTTGAGCGGATCACCGCCCGGCATGGCGAAGTACTGCAACTTCGTCCCAAAGCCGCCAACAGTAAAGCGCTCACTGAAGCGGTAGGTGCCCAGGGGGAACCGATCCTGACGTTGCCGCGCGGTTTCTATCTCAAAAAGAATTTCACCGGGGCGCTGCTGGCACGCCACTTCCTGTTGAAAACATAGTTTTTTACTAATTTTGCGCTCCGGCTAACAGAATCTCCTCCTTTTTAAGATTTCCCCCCTTTCACCTGTCGTAATATCAGGTTATTACTACACTATGATTTGATACGAGCCAGGTGAGGATGAGAACGATGAAAAAATGGGCAGTAATTATCTCAGCAGTCGGTTTAGCGTTTGCGGTATCGGGTTGTAGCAGCGATTATGTCATGTCAACGAAAGATGGTCGTATGATCCTGACCGATGGCAAACCCGAAGTCGACGACGATACCGGTCTGGTGAGCTACCGCGATCGCGAAGGCAATCAAATGCAGATTAATCGCGACGAAGTCTCCCAGATCATCGAGCGTTAAACAGATAAAGGTCAGTAGCTTGCTGGCCTTTTTGATTTTTTCCTTCCCCTTTTGTCTTCCCTCTGCCATGTTTATATTCCTTTGTCGGGAGGTTCCTGACGCGGTCTGTATGTCTAAAAAAGGAAAGCGGCTATGCATTATCACCGTATCCCCCACAGCGCTCTGGAGATCAGCCAACTGGGGTTGGGCACCATGACATTTGGTGAACAAAACAGCGAAGCCGATGCCCATGCACAACTCGATTACGCCGTCAGCCAGGGCATTAACCTGATTGACGTGGCAGAGATGTACCCTGTTCCTCCACGCCCGGAAACACAGGGGCTTACCGAAACGTATGTCGGCAACTGGCTGGCGAAACGCGGCAATCGCGAAAAGCTGGTCATCGCCTCTAAGGTTAGCGGCCCCTCCCGTAATAACGATGCCGGGCTCCGCCCTAACCAGATCCTCGATCGCAAGAATATCCGTGCCGCGCTGGATGCCAGCCTCAAGCGCCTGCAAACCGACTATCTCGATCTTTATCAGGTGCACTGGCCGCAGCGTCAGACGAACTGCTTCGGTAAACTTGGCTACACCTGGAACGAGAGTGCCCCGGCCGTTAGCCTGCTGGAAACGCTGGAAGCGCTTACGGAGTGCCAGCGCGCGGGTAAGATCCGCTACATTGGCGTGTCCAACGAGACGGCGTTTGGCGTGATGCGCTATCTGCATCTGGCCGATAAACACGACCTGCCGCGCATCGTGACCATTCAGAACCCGTACAGCCTGCTAAACCGCAGTTATGAAGTGGGTCTGGCGGAAGTAACGCAGTACGAAGAGGTGGAACTGCTCGCCTACTCATGTCTGGGCTTCGGTACCCTGACGGGCAAATACCTGAACGGCGCGAAACCGGCTGGCGCGCGTAACACGCTTTTCAGCCGCTTCACCCGCTATAGCGGTGAGCAGACGCAAAAAGCCGTTGCGGCCTATGTGGATATCGCGAAGCGTCACGGGCTGGATCCGGCGCAGATGGCGCTGGCCTTTGTACGTCGTCAGCCATTTGTGGCGAGTACCCTGCTCGGCGCAACGACGATGGATCAGTTGAAAACGAATATTGAGAGTTTCCATCTGAACCTGAGTGAAGAGGTGTTAGCGGAGATTGAAGCGGTGCATCAGGTTTATACCTACCCGGCACCGTAATAAAAGCAAAACGGCAACGCACGTTGCCGTTTTTAGGGTTTTCACCCTCTCCCCGTGGGAGAGGGCCGGGGTGAGTGCATCAGGCCGCACAATTCACCGCCGACGCTGCCAGACCCACAGCCCGCTAATCGCCAGCGCGAACAGCGCGCCGAATCCCACACCGATTGCCACAACCGGCGCACCTGCTTTTACCGCCAGCGAGTAAATCCCCAGCATCAGTAACATCGCCATGTTTTCACCAAGGTTTTGCACTGCAATGGCGTTGCCCGCCCCAACGGTCTGCTTGCCGCGCTCCTGTAACAGCGCGTTTAGCGGCACCACAAAGAAACCGCCTAATATGCCAATCAGTAACAGCAGGGCATAGGCTGGCAATAGGGCATGTTGCAGGGAGAAGAACAGAACACCGACGCCGATCAGGATCCCCGCAGGCATGCAGCGCGCGACGGTTTCCAGCGTCACCAGTTTTGCCGCAGCCCCGGCCCCGACAACAATCCCGACGGCGACCATGGCATTCAGGTAAGTCGGCGTGGCGTTGTCAGTTATACCCAGCGCCACCGGCACCCACAGCACCAGCAGGAAACGCAGCGTAACACCGGCCCCCCAGAACATGCTGGTGCCCATCAGTGAGAAGCGCGTTTCACCGTTACGCCACAGTACGCGGCAGGCGTTGAAGAAGCTGCCGGTCATGGGCCCGAAGCGCCAGGATTGCCCCGGACGCGCCACGGCCAGTTTGGGGATAAACAGGTTGGCGATCACCGCGCCGCCGTACATCAGGGCGCAGATGCCAAGCGCGGCGAGCACATGCCAGTCTGCCAGTACGCCTCCCGCCACCGAACCCAGCAGAATAGCCGCAATGGTGGAGGACTCCATCAGGCCGTTGGCCTTCACCAGCTTATCACCGGTGGTCAGTTCCCCCAGAATGCCGTATTTCGCCGGGGAGTAGGCTGCCGCGCCAATGCCTACCAGCGTGTAGCCGACAAACGGGTTGATACCAAAGCAAATGCTTGCCGCGCCCAGAAGCTTAAGGCTGTTGGCAAACATCATGACCCGACCTTTCGGGAAGCTGTCCGCCACCTGCCCGACAAACGGTGCAAATACAATGTAAGCACCCACAAACACCATCTGTAGGATCGGCTGGCTCCAGTCGGGATAAAACTCCGCTTTCAGCAACGCCAGCGTGGCAAACAGCAACGCGTTATCGCCGAACGCGGAAAGAAACTGGGCGGCAATCACCGCCATCATGCCTTTCGACCAGATTGAAGTGTTAGTGTGCACTGACTCACGCATTTTGCTGTTCCGCCTCTTCAACCATGCCCTTTAGGGTCACGAAATCGGGTTTACCGCTGCCCAGCACCGGTAACTGTTTGAGGTAGCGAATATCGCGGGGCACCGCCAGCTCGGGGATACCGTGTTCGCGCGCATACCTGAGCAGCGCGTCACGCTTCAGTTCACCGTCGGTGGTAAACAGCACCAGCGCCTCGCCTTTACTGGCATCACTTTTCACCACGGTCGCATGCATTTTCTCCGCTGAGACGGCGGTTGCCAGCGTCTCGACCATTTCAAGTGAGACCATTTCCCCGGCGATTTTGGCGAAGCGTTTTGCACGTCCCTGGATCTGCACGAAGCCCTGATCGTCGAAGCGCACGATATCGCCCGTGTCGTACCAGCCCGTTTCAACCTCGCCGTTGACGTTTTCAGCCGTCGGCGCCTCAAGCACGCCCGGATTTTCCACACGCAGATAGCCGTTCATGACGTTCGGCCCTTTCAGCTGAAGGCGTCCGCCATCTTCAATGCCCGGCACCGCCAGCAGACGCGCATCCAGCCCAGGCAGAATGCGGCCAACCGTGCCCGGTTTTGCCGCCATCGGTACGTTGATGGAGACCACCGGGGCGCACTCCGTCACGCCATAGCCTTCCAGAATGCGCAGGCCAAACTTGTCCTGCCAGATCTGGCGCGTGCTGTCCTGGAGTTTTTCCGCCCCCGCCACCACGTAGCGCACGCGGAAGAAATCATACGGGTTGGCGAAGCGCGCGTAGTTACCGAGGAAGGTGGATGTCCCGAACAGCACGGTACAGTTACGGTCATAGACCAGCTCCGGCACAATGCGGTAGTGCAGCGGGCTTGGATAGAGGAACACTTCGGCACCGGTCAGCAGCGGCGTAAAGAGCCCCACGGTCAGACCAAATGAGTGGAACAGCGGCAGCGCCGACATAAAGCGATCGTTGGCGGTAAAATCAGCGATAGTTTTAATCTGTTCGACGTTCGCCAGAATGCTTTTATGACTGTGAACCACACCTTTCGGATGACCTTCAGAGCCGGAGGTAAAGAGGATAATGGCATCGTCTTCCGGCTGCTGCCTGACCTGCGCCAGACGTGGCATCAGCAGGTGCGCGAAAATCCACAGCTTGTCGGCGGCCGTGACGTCTGCTTTCAGATCTTCCAGGAACACCCAGCGCACCTGAGTCAGCTGTTCCGGCAGGTGCCACAGCTTGCCTTTTTCCAGGAACTGGCGGGAGGTAAAGACGGTGTTGATTTGTGCTGCGGTAATCGCGCTGGAGAGCCCTTTCACGCCCGCCGTGTAGTTCATCATCGCCGGAATGCGGCCCCGGGAGACGGCACCAAAGATCACCGCCGCGCTGATCCCCGCGTTCGGCAGCATCAGGCCGATCTTTTCACCCTGTTTGCTGTACTTCTCGAGGATACGCCCGACAAACAGCGTTTTGGTCAACAGCTTACGGTAGGTATCCGGCGTGAAGTTGATGTCTTCAATGCAGTTTTTCTTCGCGCCGTAGCGATACTGCGCCGACAGCAACGATTCATACAGCGTTTCGCGCGGACGAACGGCCATACGCGCTTCCATCATAATCTGGTGCAGCATTTCTCCGGCGATTTTACGGCGGTCACGCGCGCGCGGCGCCTCGGGCATCGGCAGTGACGTCGGCGGTAAAATATGCAGCGTGATTTTCGGGAACAGACGCTGCTTCACCAGCCCTTTCAGGCGGCTGAAAAAGGTCAGCTCGGCCCCATCAATGCGTAGCGGCACGACGGTGGCCTGAGACTTCGCCGCGACAAAACCGGCTCCGTCATAAATTTTCATCAGGGAGCCCGTCACCGAAATCCGCCCTTCCGGGAAGATAACCACCGGACGCCCCTGCCCAATCAGACGCACCAGATGTTTAATCATCATCGGTTTGGTTGGGTCGAGCGGCACAAAATCAATCAGCGGCCTGAGCCAGCGCATGTACCATTTTTCACTGATGGAGCTGTACACCGCGAAGACGGGCCGCACGGGCAAGAACAGCGCCAGCAATACGCCATCAATAAAAGAGACGTGATTCGGTGTGATTAGAACACGCTCGCCATAAAGTGCCTGCGTATCGCCAGTTACGCGGATGCGAAACAGGAGACGGAACAGTGTGCGGAAGAACCCAAAAAGCATTTCAACTCCCTTTGCCAGCCAGTGTGAAAGGTATAAATGGTGGCAGATTACACGAGAAGTCGTGAGGGGGCGATAGCAAAAACAGAGGCAAAAAAAAACCTGCGCATCCGCGCAGGTTGGTGCAAGAGAAGAGTACGAAAACGTACCAGAAATTCTCACCAATCAATACCTCTGGGATCTTGATTGTGGCCTCCGGCGACGGGCTTCGCCAGCGGGAAAACGCAAGGGAATGAGCCGAAATGCAACCAGGTGTGAATATTCTCTGTTGCTGTTACAGGTTGAACTTACAGGCAAAAAAAAACCTGCGTAAAACGCAGGTTGGTGTAAATCGTGTTAATCAACCGAAGTTGATTCCACCTATCAATACCTCTGGGATCTCGACTCTAGCAATTCACGGTGCATCGTTGCTAACGGACAATCGCAACAGCCTGAGGCAAAGTGTAACTAAAGGTTCGGAATGACATTATTCAGACATGACTGGCCGTGTAACGCTTACACCGCGAGGGATGTTCTGCATCACGTTTGCAGTGGACGCTCACCCGCTCCCCTTGAATGCGCGCCGCTTTTCCGCAACACTAGCTAGTGTGTAAACGCTTACCCCTATAAGAAGGTATTGAATGGCGACAATTAAGGATGTGGCTCGTCTGGCGGGTGTTTCCGTCGCGACCGTCTCCCGCGTGATCAACAACTCCCCTAAAGCCAGTGATGCATCGCGCCAGGCCGTGCAGGACGCCATGGAAAACCTGAATTATCACCCAAACGCCAACGCGCGTGCCCTTGCCCAACAGTCGACAGAAACCATCGGGCTGGTGGTCGGGGATGTGTCCGATCCGTTTTTTGGTGCGATGGTCAAAGCCGTAGAGCAAGTCTCTTATCACACCGGTAATTTCCTGCTGATTGGTAATGGCTACCACAATGAACAGAAAGAGCGCCAGGCCATTGAGCAACTGATTCGTCATCGCTGTGCGGCGCTGGTGGTCCATGCCAAAATGATCCCCGATGCCGAGCTGATCCATCTGATGAAACAGATGCCGGGGATGGTGATTATCAACCGTATTATTCCCGGTTTCGAAACCCGCTGTGTGGCGCTCGACGACCGTTACGGCGCATGGCTCGCAACCCGTCATCTCATCCAGCAGGGCCATACCCGAATTGGTTATCTGTGCTCCAACCACCCAATTTCCGATGCGGAAGATCGCCTTCAGGGCTATTACGACGCGCTGCGCGAAGCCGGTCTGCCGTGCAACGATCGTCTTGTGGCGTACGGTGAACCGGATGAAAGTGGCGGCGAGCAGGTGATGACGGAGCTGCTGGGCCGCGGGCGAAATTTCACCGCCGTGGCCAGCTATAACGACTCCATGGCCGCAGGCGCAATGGGCGTGTTAAATGACAACGGGATTGACGTTCCGGCCGAAATTTCGCTGATTGGTTTTGATGATGTGCTGGTGTCGCGCTACGTGCGCCCTCGCCTGACCACCGTGCGCTACCCGATTGTAACCATGGCCACGCAGGCGGCAGAACTGGCGTTAGCGCTGGCCGAGCGTCGTCCGCCACCGGAAATTACTCACCTGTTCAGCCCAACCTTAGTGCGCCGTCACTCGGTGGTCTCGCTCGCGGAAGCCGCAAGCGAGCAGCGATAGAGATGGACGGTTTTATCCGGGTATTCCAGCGCATCGCCGATGTAGTGCCAGCCGTAACGTTCGTAGAAGTCGCGGCAGGCAGACCAGAGATGAAGCTCGTGATACCCGGCGCGTCGCGCATAGCCCTTCACATGCTCCTGAAGTTTTCCCGCCAGCCCGTTTCCCCGGGCCGCTTCATCGACATACAGCGCAGCCAGCCACGGGTGGAGATCCTGCCGGGAAATCAAATCGCAGCGCCACAGCCCAACGGTGCCCAGCAGCTGGTCATTCTCAACGGCAATAAAGGTGAGCGGTAACGCGCCTGGCGTCAGGCTGTGCCCGACGATGCTCTGGAAAAAGGCGCGCGGCAATCCTTCACCAAAAGCTTCCCAGATCCAGTCGATTACCTGCTCTGTAAACTGCGGCGCAGCGTGAAGCGGCAGAATATTCACACCAGCTTCCCCTGGAAAAGGGGAACCGATTCGAAGAGATAGCCGTCAAAATCCGGTGCGTCTTCGTCTGACAGTTCAAGCAGGCTCTTTTTGACGTTTTCAAGATGCTGGAACATCGCCTGCCATGCTCCCATTACGTCGCGGCGGCGGAGCGCAGCGAGAATGGTTTGCCTGTCGCCGAGCCACTTCAGACGCCAGGCGCGGCTGGCGATGTGGCCGTTGAACTGCTGCCACAGCGGGCTGCTGTCCATGTGATGCCAGACGCTCTCAACGGTCGCCAGCAGCATCTGGTTTTGTGTGGCCCCCGCCAGCACCAGGTGGAACATTTTGTTGTTGTCCTGGCTGCGGTCGTCGGCGGCAATCGCCCGTTGCTCCTGCTCGATGATGCGGCGCAGGTTATCGATATCCGCCCGCGTCGCCATTTTTGCGGCAAAGGCAGCAATGTTGCTTTCAAGCAGCTGACGCGCCTGGAGAATTTCAAACGGACCCACGTCACTGTTCAGAAAACGCTCCTCCTCGTTTTCATGCTCCTCCGGAATGCGCATCACGTACACGCCCGATCCCTGACGAATATCCACCGTCCCCTGTAGCTCAAGCATCAGCAGCGCCTCTCGCACAATAGTGCGGCTCACGCCATACGTCTCGGCGATGTTGCGCTCCGGCGGCAGACGCGATCCCACGGGATAATGTCCCTGGATAATCTGCGCCCGTAAATCCTCGCCAATCTCCTGGTACTGTTTTTTTTCCGGCAGGATGACAGCCTTATCCACGTTTTCACCTGTGTTTTTCAGTTAATGCGCGGGCCGGACGTCCTCCCGGCCAGTTTGTGCGCTATTTTACCAGAAGGCTTACTTCCATTCATCGTCTACCCTGAGCGTCAGCACACGCTCATCGCGCAACTGGCGGAACCAGGACGCTGATTTCTTTGCCCGCCGTGCGCGATGATTTTCAAGGTCGATCTCAATCAGCCCATAGCGGTTTTTAAACGCGTTCATCGGCGAGACGTTGTCGGTGAAGGCCCACAGCATATAGCCGTGACAGTTCGCCCCCGCCTCCCGCGACAGCAGCGTGTAGTAGAGATGTTCGCTGATAAACGCGATGCGGTACGTGTCATCGATAATGCCGTCGCGATTGCGAAACTGCGCTTCGTTCTCCACGCCCATCCCGCTTTCCGCCACGAACCAGTCAATGTTGCGATAATCGTTTTTTATCCGCATCGCCATGTCATAAATAATGCGCGGAAAGATCTCCCAGCCGCGGGAGGTGTTCATCCGCCGTCCTGGCAGCTCAAACGGCTCGTAGTAGTATGCCGGATGGAACGGCGTCTCCGGGTGCCAGGCGCGGGACGGGGCTTTGACGCGATGCGGGTAATAGAGGTTAATGCCCAGTTCGTCGACGGTGTTGTCGGCAATCAGCGCCAGCTCGTCAGCCGTGTAGTCCCACTGCACCTGATGCTGCGCCAGCAGGGTAAAAAGCGCCTGTGGATAGCGCCCGTGCACCAGCGGGTCGAGAAAGACACGGTTGTAGAACAGATCGTACATCTCTGCCGCCCGCACGTCATGCGGCGCGCGCGAGCGCGGATAGGTCACTTCCGGGTTCAGGATACAGCCCACCGAGCCGTTATACCCTTTCTCACGAAACAGCTTCACCACTTTCGCCGTCGCCAGCACCTTATGGTGGTTCCACTGCATCCATGTGCTGGTGTTCTGCTCATAGGGCCAGCGCAGTGCGTCAAGGTAGACGCGCGTCTGGACCACAATCGGCTCGTTGAAGGTAAACCAGCGGATGACTTTGCCATGAAAACGCTCAAACACCTTTTCCGCATAGCGAACGAACAGCTCGACGACGTGCTTCGACGCCCAGCCGCCGTAGGTCTCCAGCAGCACACCCGGCAATTCGTAGTGTTCCAGGCAGATCATCGGCTCAATGCCCTGACGGTGCATTTCATCGAACAGCGCGTCGTAATACGCGGCATACTCTTCATCTACGGTGGCGTTTTCGTAGTCGGTCAAAAAGCGCGACCAGTTGATCGAGGTGCGATAGTGCGTCAGTCCCGCCTGCTTCATCAGCGCCACGTCTTCGCGGAAGCGGTTGATAAAGTCGGTTGCCACCGCCGGACCATAGCCGTTGTGCCAGACGTGACGATCGTTCTTGTACCAGAGATCGATCCACGAATCCTGCCCCGGCTTTTTGCCGCTCCAGCCCTCGGTCTGCCAGGCCGATGCCGCCGCGCCCAGCATAAAATCTTGCGGTATGGCTATCTGTTTTGTGCTCATCGTATCCTCATGCATTATCGGTGGCTTGTTGCAGTGCGGCCTGCTCTGCGCGGCGTGAAGCGATCTTCACAAACGGCAGATAGATAATCACCGCGGTCACGATGCAGATAAACTGGGTGATCACCGCCCCCATGGAGCCCGCGGTTGACAGCCAGGCGTTAATCAGCGGCGGGGTGGTCCAGGGCACCATCACCACGGCTTTACCGGCAAATCCGGTCACGGTGGCAAAGTAGCCAATGGAGCCTGTCACCAGCGGCGTGATGATGAACGGGATAGCCAGGATCGGGTTGAGCATGATTGGCATGCCGAAGATCACCGGCTCGTTGATGTTAAAAATGCCAGGGCCAATGGAGAGTTTGGCGATCTCCTTCATCTCTTTACGTTTGGTGGCAATCATGACGGCTATCAGCAGGCCGATGGTCAGGCCGGAGCCGCCGATGCTCATATAGACGTCCCAGAACGGCATGGTGATGATGTTTGGCACCTCTTTGCCCTGCTCGAACGCGCTCATGTTAACGGTGATCGCCCCCAGCAGCAGCGGCTCGCGGATCGGCTTGATCATCTGGTTGCCGTGAATACCAATCACCCAGAACAGCTGGGCGACAAACATCAACAGCAGGATCCCCGGCAGGCTTTGCACCACGCGCTCCAGCGGCTGTTGCACCACCTGGTAAACCGCGTCGTAAAGATACATACCGGTCACCTGATGAAACACGAAGCCAAAGGTGGCGATGGCGGTAGTGGTGATAATGGCCGGGATCAGTGCAGAGAACGACGCGGCGACGTTCGGCGGCACCGTGTCCGGCATCCTGATTTTCAGTCCTTTACGGTTTTCCAGCCAGCAGTAGATCTCCACCGACAGGATAGCGATAAACATACCGAGGAACAGGCTGCGGGTATCCGAGAACTGGCGCAGCAGCACGTCTTTCACTACGTGCATCTCGCCGTCCACCAGCATTTCCACCGTGGTCGGCGTCACGCAGATAAAGCAGATCACCGCCAGCAGGCCGGGGAAAAGGGACTTGATACCGTTTATACGCCCCAGCTCAATACCGATCAAAAACACCGCGCCGATGTTGAGAAAGTTCAGCGTGGCATAGTTGAGCGCGCTGGTGATCGGCTTTAACGCCGCGAGAAACGACAGGGACTGAAAGCTCGCCAGACCGTTCTTCGGATCCAGCACCATATTGGAGATCAGTACCGAGAACGCCCCCACAATGATGACCGGCATTAAGGTAATAAACGCAGACTTGATCGCCTGGATATAGCGATAGCTGTTGAAGGTGGTGGCAAAACTGCCCAGAGCGTCGATCAGTTTTTCCTGAAATGCCATAGGGTAATACCTCAGTAAAAGGGCTTTTATTGAATAAGATGGACAGCCGGATACTATTGGTATGCCAAAAATAGCGTCCGCAGGCGCTTTATTCTGTGATTAAGCTCTCAGCGAGGTAAGAGGTATTCCAGATTGTGATTTATCACTATTTTGGCATGCCAATAACAGCCATTTATCCCGCGGACGAGGATCGTTACCGAAAAGCGTGATCGTTATGGGGTTTTGCCCTTCCCACGTCGCTTATGCGCCGGATGGTCTGTGTTAAACTGCGAACCATTACGTGGAAACAGGAATTTCGAATGGCAACAATGCTGGATGTCTCACTGCGTGCGGGCGTGTCGAAGGCCACCGTTTCGCGCGTGCTGAACGGCACAGGTCAGGTTAAAGAGAGCACGCGTCAGCAGGTATTTCGTGCGATGGAGGAGCTGGGCTATCGTCCGAATTTTCTCGCGCGTTCGCTGGCTAACCAGACCAGCAACAGCATTGGTCTGGTCGTCTCGACGTTCGACGGTTTTTACTTTGGCCGTTTGCTTCAGCAGGCGTCGCGGCAGACCGAAACGCACGGTAAACAACTGATTGTTACCGACGGTCACGATGCCCCTGAGCAGGAAGAACAGGCGGTGCAGATGCTTGCCGACCGCAAGTGTGACGCCATCGTGCTGTACACGCGTTACATGAGCGAAAAGACGATCCTGAAGCTTATTAACAGCGTGCAGACGCCGCTGGTGATCATTAACCGTGAAGTGAGTCAGGCGGCGGATCGCTGCGTCTTCTTTGAACAGCAGGACGCGGCCTTCAAAGCGGTGGATTACCTGATAAGCCAGGGCCACCGGGAGATCGCCTGTATCACCGTCCCGATCCACACGCCGACGGGCAAAGCGCGGCTGATGGGCTACCGTAAGGCGCTGGAGAAGCACGGTATTCGTCTCGATGAGCGGCGGATTAAGTACGGCGATGCGGGCATGACGCGGGGTTACGAGCTGTGCAAGGAGCTGATTGCGGAAAAGACGCCGTTCAGCGCCCTGTTTGCCTGTAACGATGATATGGCCCTGGGCGCCTCCAAAGCATTACACCAGGCCGGGCTGAAGATCCCGCAGGATATTTCGCTGTTTGGTTTTGACGATGCCCCCAGCGCAAAGTGGCTGGAGCCTGCCCTGTCGTCGGTGTATCTGCCGATCGACAGCATGATCGTCACGGCGATCGACCAGGCGATCCGGCTGGCAAAAAACCAGCCGGTTGAGGCGATCCCGCCGTTCACCGGCACGCTGGTGTTACGCGATTCGGTGACAACAGGCCCGTGGTTTAATCAGACCAGCTCTAACGCCAGCAGCTCCTGAATGGTCTGGCGACGGCGAATCAGCCGCGCCACGCCGTTATCAAACAGCACTTCCGGCAGCAGCGGGCGGCTATTGTAGTTCGAAGACATCGACGCCCCGTACGCACCGGTATCATGCAGCACCAGATAATCTCCCGGTTTTACCTCTGGCAGCGAACGGGTTTCGACTTTCCCGCCTTCCTGTTGAGTAAAGACGTCCCCGGATTCACACAGCGGCCCGGCAACGACGGTCTCGATACGTGGGGCGTTGAGCAGGTCGCGGCCATCGGCGGCAAGCGCGGTGATGTGATGGTAGCTGCCATACATGGACGGGCGCATCAGGTCGTTGAAGCCAGCATCAATCAGCACAAAGTGACGGCTTCCCATCTCCTTAACGCTCCGCACCTGCGCCACCAGCACGCCAGCTTCGGCGACCAGGAAACGACCCGGCTCAATTTCCAGCTTCACCGCATGGCCCAGATGGGCGGCGATGCTGTCACGCGCGGCGCTCCACAGGCCATAATAGTGATCCGTGTCGATCGCCTCTTCCCCTTCGCGGTAGGGGATCGATAGCCCTCCCCCGGCGGAGATCGCCTCCAGATCCTGACCAAAATCGATAACCTGACGCACCATTGCGCCACAGACCTGCTCAAGATGGCCATAATCCACGCCGGAACCGATATGCATGTGAATGCCCACCAGCTTGAGGTTGTAGCGTTGTAAAACCTCCAGCGCCGCAGGCATATCGGCATACCAGATCCCGTGCTTGCTGTTTTCGCCGCCGGTGTTGGTTTTTTGACTGTGACCATGACCAAAGCCCGGGTTGATGCGCAGCCAGACGCGATGGCCCGGGGAAACCTGACCAAGCTGCTCCAGCATATCCACCGAACCGGCATTGACCGGGATTTGCAGCTCGTGCACACGCGCCAGCGTGGCGTCGTCTATCAGGTCAGCGGTGAAAACAATCGCGTCGCTGTCGGCTTTGGGATCAAACCCGGCCGCCAGCGCACGTTCGATTTCCCCCAGCGATACCGAGTCAACCTTCACGCCCTGCTCGCGCATCAGGCGCAGGATATGAATATTGGAACAGGCCTTTTGCGCAAAACGCACCACGTCAAACTGATGCAGCGCGGCGATCTTCTCGCGGACAATCTGCGCATCGTAGACCCACACCGGGCAGCCAAATTCGGCAGGCAGGCGCAGCAGGTTATCGGCGTTCAAATCGGTCTCGGTCTGGTTGAGTGGGCGTGGCATGGTCATCTCCGGAAAGCTGTTTTTTATCATTACGCCATAGCCTGAAGAGAATAAAAAATATCGTTTTATCGTGAGTCTATGCAAAAATGATATGGATAACGCTCAGCCACCAGGTGCCCTATGCCCGCCGTTAACCTACGCCATATCGAGATTTTTCATGCGGTGATGACCACCGGCAATCTCACAGAAGCCGCGCACATGCTGCACACCTCGCAGCCGACGGTCAGCCGCGAGCTGGCACGCTTTGAGAAAGTGCTGGAGCTGAAGCTGTTTGAACGCACCCGCGGCAGGCTGCATCCGACGGTGCAGGGTCTACGTCTGTTTGAGGAGGTTCAGCGCTCCTGGTACGGGCTGGACAGGATCGTGAGCGCGGCGGAGAGCCTGAGGGAGTTTCGCCAGGGCGAGCTGTCCATTGTCTGCCTGCCGGTCTTTTCCCAGTCATTCCTGCCGGTGCTGCTACAGCCGTTTCTGGCCCGCTACCCGGAGGTCAGCCTGACCATCGTGCCGCAGGAGTCGCCGCTGCTGGAGGAGTGGCTTTCGGCTCAGCGCCACGATCTGGGTCTGACCGAAACCCTCGTCACGCCAGCGGGGACGGAACGCACGGAGCTACTGTCGCTGGATGAGGTCTGCGTGCTGCCTGCCAGCCACCCGCTTGCCCACAAAGCGGTGCTGACCCCGGCGGATTTCCACGGTGAGAACTATATCAGCCTGTCGCAGACCGACAGCTACCGACAGCTTCTGGATGGCCTGTTTGCCGAACATCAGGTGAAGCGGCGGATGGTGGTGGAAACGCACAGTGCGGCATCAATCTGCGCGATGGTGCGTGCGGGCGTGGGGATTTCGGTGGTGAACCCGCTCACGGCCATGGACTACGCCAGCAGCGGCGTGGTCCTGCGCCGTTTCAGCGTTTCCGTTCCATTTACCGTGAGCCTGATCCGCCCCCTGCACCGGCCTGCCTCAGCGCTGGTTGATGCGTTTAGCGAACACCTGATTGCGCACGCGCGTCAGGTGGCGCTTCGCTTACCTGACCTGCAAAAACCCCTATGACAGCATAAACTCCACCGCATCCGCAGCATGGATGGCGGCGGTATCGAAGACCGGGATCGGGCTTTGGTCTGCCGGCACCAGCAGGCCAATTTCGGTACAGCCGAAGATGACCCCTTCCGCCCCCTGCTGCGCCAGTTTCTCAATCACGCTGACGTACCAGGCGCGCGACGTTTCGCTGAAGGTGCCCAGGCACAGTTCATCAAAAATAATCTGATTAATGCGCGCCCGGTCAGACTCATCCGGGATCAGGCTTTCAATACCAAACTGACTGCTCAGCCGTCCACGGTAAAAATCCTGCTCCATGGTGTAGCGCGTCCCCAGCAGCGCCACGCGCGTCATGTCGGTGGCACGAATGGCACGCCCGGTGGCATCCGCGATATGTAAAAACGGCAGCGAACAGCGGTCTTCAATGTGTGACGCCACCTTATGCATGGTGTTGGTACACAGCAAAATTCCCTGCGCGCCCGCGCGCTCCAGCCCAAGCGCGGCGTCCGCCAGCATCTGCCCGGCTTTGTCCCACTCCCCGCCCGACTGGCAGGCTTCTATCTCATGGAAATCCACGCTGTGCAGCAGCAGGCTGGCCGAATGCAGACCGCCCAGACGCTGTTTGACGCCTTCATTAATCAGGCGGTAGTACGGGATCGTTGATTCCCAGCTCATGCCCCCTAACAGACCGATCGTTTTCATCTTTCCTCCTGTGCGTTTCACCTAGTGAAGCAAACTTGTGATCGCCTTTCCAGTTATTTGGCCAGACGTTTCCTTTTCGCTGCGGGTGAGATAAGTTAATTGAAACAATGTTTCATTACATAACAGGGCGAAAATATGTTTATTTTCCATAAAGAGACCACGCTTGAGGATCTGGGCAATGGCGTGACGCGTCGTATTCTGGCGCACGACGGCAGGATGATGGCGGTTGAAGTGAATTTTGAGCAAGGCGCGATTGGCCCGATGCATAACCATCCGCATGAGCAGCTTACCTACGTTCTCTCGGGGGAATTTGAGTTCACCATTGGCGAGGAGAAGCATGTGGTGACGGCGGGCGACACCCTCTACAAAGCGCCACACGTGATGCACGGCTGCGTTTGCCTGAAACCCGGTACCCTGCTGGATACCTTTACGCCGATACGCGAAGACTTCCTGAAATAAAAAAAGGCGCTCATCTGAGCGCCTTTATTTGCTGTTATTCCGTAACCGGCTCAGGAAGTTGTTCCGGCAGCGGGTTGCGGGTGCTCATTGCCTCGCGCAGCAGCACGCTGCCGCAGGCAAACAGTCCACCCAGAATACACGCCAGCAGCACGATCAGGGCTTTGCCCGGGCCATCTTTTTTCACCGGCATGGAAGGCGAGAGCTGGTATTTGAACGGCTCCAGGCTCACATCTTCGAAGGAGAGTTTTTGCAGCTGTGCCAGATAGTATTCGCGGTTCTGGAATTCGGCGTTCAGCTCAGAAACGTCCTTCAGATTTTTTTCAATCTGCAATTTCTGCGCAATCCCGTCCGCGCCGAGCGCCACGGAGTAATCCGGATCGTCTTTCACCGCCTGTCCATTGCTGTACACCGGCTTTTTGATCCCTGCCGCGTTCGCCACTTCCAGCGAGTAGTTCAGGCGTTGCAGGTTGGTATTGTGGATATTGGTCAGACGAACCCGATCCAGCTCCAACTGCTGTTGTACCGTTTTGGTTCTCAGGATCAGCTGGTCACGAATGTTCTGCATGGTCTCCTGCTCAACGATGCGGGAGATGTACTGAATGTAACCGTTCAACACTTTCTGCGCGTCCTCTGCCGTTGGGGCAGTGAAGCTTAATGTCCAGGAGAGATACGGCGCTTTATCAGCATTTTTTTCCTGCGTGTTATCAATAGCCTTCATCTTTTCGGCAATATTGACCACCGCGCGGTGCAGCTCCAGCGGGTCAACCTCGGCGCCATCGAGCTGGGCCATCACGTAAGGTGAGCTTTTCATGTACTCTTCAAGCAGGGACTGGGACTGAAACTTTTTGATAAACAGATTAAACACATCCGCCCGTGTTATTTTCACGTCGACGTCAAGCACCTGTAGCGCCACCATCATCTGGCGCAGCGAACTCCACTGCGTCTGTTCCGCTGGCGTAATGACGGCTTTACTGGTCCATTTTTGCGGTATCAGGAAGGCGATTGCCAGGCCGACCAGTGCAAAGGCAAAGACAATGGTGATAATGCGTTTTTTGGCTGCCAGCAGGACGTCCAGCAGACCCAGAAGATCTATTTCTTTAGCGCTGACCGCCGGGGGAGCATAGTGAGGAAAGTTGAGATCCGTATGTTTTTTGAAATCCATCGCTGACATAACTGTTCTTCTTTTAAGGATGCAGTGAATTTCTGCCTGACTGGTTCCGGTGTAACAAATCATACAAGAATGTAAGAATTATCTGAATGGCGAATTGGTACATCTGTAGACCTGCTATCAGATCTGGTAGTTAGCCACGCTGCGTGACTATTCTTATTCCCGCTCCCCTTTTGCTTCGTTATCTCTTCCTCATGGCCCGCGGCGAACGTTCGTGAAAAGTCAAAAATGCCACCTCCCTCACTATATTGAAACAGCGTTTCGACGCTGATCACATTTCCACCATTAAGCGAATGACGCAGAAATAAATCGCAATAATATAAAATAAAACGATGTTTTAGTATCCAAGAACACCGGTTCATCTCTTTTGAAATCAAAAGCACTTATAGCAGGAAGAAAGACAAAAAAGCGTTAAAAAACAAACGCAGGTTTTTGCCGTTGCCAGACGTTGCACCCTGAATTTCAGCTCTCATGCCGCGTATTGCAGGCCTGGGAAAATGTAACAAAGCAGATTTCGTATTAAACCATTGATTGCCAGGTAGGTATGTATGAATGAAAACAAGCTGCTGGGGCTCGCATGGATATCACCCTACATTATCGGGCTGATACTCTTTACGGCATTCCCCTTCGTCTCATCGTTTTTCCTCAGCTTTACGGATTACGATTTGATGAGTCCGCCGGTGTTTAACGGCATCGAAAACTATCGCTACATGTTTACCGAAGACACGCTCTTCTGGAAATCCATGGGCGTGACCTTTGCCTATGTATTTTTAACCATCCCGTTAAAGCTCGCCTTTGCATTAGGCATTGCCTTTGTCCTGAACTTTAAATTACGCGGCATCGGCTTTTTCCGAACTGCCTACTATATTCCGTCGATCCTCGGCAGCTCCGTCGCCATTGCCGTCCTGTGGCGCGCCTTATTTGCCATCGATGGTCTGCTGAACAGTTTTATCGGCGTATTGGGTTTTGACCCGGTGAACTGGCTGGGTGAACCGTCGCTGGCGCTGATGTCCGTTACCCTGCTGCGCGTCTGGCAGTTCGGTTCCGCGATGGTCATCTTCCTGGCCGCGCTGCAAAACGTACCGCAATCCCAGTATGAAGCGGCGATGATCGATGGCGCATCGAAATGGCAGATGTTCATGAAGGTGACCGTGCCGCTGATTACGCCGGTGATCTTCTTCAACTTCATCATGCAGACCACGCAGGCGTTCCAGGAATTTACCGGGCCGTACGTGATTACCGGCGGCGGTCCAACCTATTCGACTTACCTGTTCTCGCTCTACATCTATGACACCGCGTTTAAGTATTTCGATATGGGCTATGGCGCGGCGCTGGCGTGGGTCCTGTTCCTGGTGGTGGCCGTCTTCGCCGGTATCGCCTTTAAGTCGTCGAAATATTGGGTGTTCTACTCCGCCGATAAAGGAGGCAAAAATGGCTGATATCCAACAACTCTCCACGGCACGCAGCGTCGCCGAGCGCGAAGTGGCCCGCACGCTGCGCAGAGAGAAAATCAACGCCACCGTTCGCTATGTGATCCTGCTGGTTGTCGGCCTGCTGATGCTTTACCCGCTGGTGTGGATGTTCTCGGCGTCGTTCAAACCGAACCACGAGATCTTCACCACCCTGAGCCTGTGGCCTGCCCACGCTACCTGGGATGGCTTCGTCAACGGCTGGAAAACCGGCACCGAGTACACCTTCGGCCACTACATGCTGAACACCTTTAAGTATGTGATCCCGAAAGTGATCCTGACCATTACCTCCTCCACCATCGTGGCGTACGGCTTTGCCCGCTTCGAAATCCCGTGGAAGAAGTTCTGGTTCGCCACGCTCATCACCACCATGCTGCTGCCCAGCACCGTGCTGCTGATCCCGCAGTACCTGATGTTCCGTGAAATGGGCATGCTCAACAGCTATATGCCGCTGTACCTGCCGCTGGCCTTCGCCACCCAGGGGTTCTTTGTTTTCATGCTGATCCAGTTCCTGCGCGGCGTCCCGCGTGACATGGAAGAGGCGGCGCAAATCGACGGCTGTAACTCCATTCAAGTGCTGTGGTACGTGGTCGTGCCGATCCTGAAACCGGCCATTATCTCCGTCGCCCTGTTCCAGTTCATGTGGTCCATGAACGACTTTATCGGGCCGCTGATTTATGTCTACAGCGTGGATAAATACCCCATCGCACTGGCGCTGAAAATGTCCATCGACGTCACCGAAGGGGCGCCGTGGAACGAAATTCTGGCAATGGCGAGCATCTCCATTCTGCCATCCATCATTGTCTTCTTCCTGGCACAGCGCTACTTCGTACAGGGCGTCACCAGCAGCGGAATTAAAGGTTAAGAGGGAAATACCATGGCTGAAGTTATTTTCAACAAGCTGGAAAAGGTCTACTCCAACGGCTTTAAAGCAGTACACGCTATCGATCTTAAAATCGCCGAAGGGGAATTCATGGTGATTGTCGGCCCATCCGGCTGCGCTAAATCCACGACCCTGCGCATGCTGGCGGGGCTGGAAACCATCAGCGGCGGCGAGGTGCGCATCGGCGACAAGATCGTGAACAACCTCGCGCCGAAAGAGCGCGGTATTGCAATGGTGTTCCAGAATTACGCCCTCTATCCGCACATGACGGTGCGCGAGAATCTGGCTTTTGGCCTCAAGTTAAGCAAGCTGCCGAAAGATCAGATTGAGTCTCAGGTGAATGAAGCCGCCAAAATTCTTGA
Source organism: Enterobacter cloacae complex sp. IR5418 (assembly GCF_049238105.1). Classification (NCBI taxonomy): domain Bacteria; kingdom Pseudomonadati; phylum Pseudomonadota; class Gammaproteobacteria; order Enterobacterales; family Enterobacteriaceae; genus Enterobacter; species Enterobacter cloacae complex sp. IR5418. The sequence goes on from NZ_JBMKHS010000005.1 coordinate 186,921, forward strand.
GCTGGAAGAACTGCTCGACCGCCTGCCGCGCCAGCTTTCCGGCGGCCAGGCGCAGCGCGTGGCGGTAGGCCGAGCGATTGTGAAAAAGCCGGACGTCTTCCTGTTCGATGAGCCGCTTTCAAACCTCGACGCCAAACTGCGCGCCTCAATGCGTATCCGTATTTCTGACCTGCACAAGCAGCTGAAGAAGTCCGGAAAACCGGCCACCACCGTTTACGTGACCCACGACCAGACCGAAGCGATGACCATGGGCGACCGCATCTGCGTGATGAAGCTCGGTCACATCATGCAGGTGGACACGCCGGACAACCTCTACCACAAGCCGAAAAACATGTTCGTGGCGGGCTTTATCGGCGCGCCGGAAATGAACATCCGTAAAAGCGTACTGGTGGAAAAAGCGGGCCAGCTGCACATCGCCATTGGCGGTGAAACCATGCCGCTGAACGCGGAGAAGCAGGAGAAAGTCGCGGCTTATGCGGGTCAGGAGATCTTCTACGGCGTGCGCCCGGAATTTGTGTCGCTCTCTGATGAGCCGTTCCCGAACGGCGGCTGTAGCGGGGAGATGGTGCGCGTTGAGAATATGGGCCACGAATTCTTCGTGTACCTGAAGGTCGCGGACTACGAACTGACCGCCCGAATCCCGTCCGATGAAGCTAAACCAATGATTGATAAGGGCCTTCATCGTAAGGTGTATTTCACGTTTGAGATGAACAAGTGTCATATTTTTGACGCAAAAACTGAACAGAACCTCTCTCTCTGATGGAGTAATAAAAATGAAAAAAGTGCTTTTAAGCGCAGCAATCTCCGCGACCCTGGGCCTTACCGCTTTGCCATCGATGGCGCAGAATGTGGATTTACGGATGTCCTGGTGGGGCGGCAATGGCCGTCACCAGGTCACCCTGAAAGCGCTGGAAGAGTTCCATAAGCAGAACCCGGACATCAACGTGAAAGCGGAATACACCGGCTGGGACGGGCACCTCTCCCGTCTGACCACCCAGATTGCGGGCGGCACTGAGCCGGACGTGATGCAGACGAACTGGAACTGGCTGCCAATCTTCTCCAAAACCGGTGACGGCTTCTACGATCTGAACAAGATGAAGGACGTGATCGACCTGTCCCAGTTCGATCCGAAAGAGCTGCAAACCACCACCGTGAACGGCAAGCTGAACGGCATTCCAGTCTCGGTGACGGCGCGCGTGTTCTACTTCAATGACGAGACCTGGAAAAAAGCGGGCATTGCATACCCGAAAACCTGGGACGAGCTGATGGCGGCCGGTAAAACCTTCGAGAGCAAGCTCGGCAAGCAATACTACCCGGTCATACTGGAGCACCAGGATACGCTGGCGCTGCTGAACTCGTACATGATCCAGAAGTACAACATTCCTGCGGTGGACGAGAAAACCAAAAAGTTCAGCTACACAAAAGAGCAGTGGGTAGAGTTCTTCCAGACCTACAAAAAGCTGATCGACAGCCACGTGATGCCGGACACCAAATACTATGCCTCGTTCGGTAAGAGCAACATGTATGAGATGAAGCCGTGGATCCAGGGCGAATGGGGCGGCACCTACATGTGGAACTCCACCATCAACAAGTATTCCGACAACCTGAAGCCACCGGCGAAACTGGAGCTGGGCAGCTACCCGATGCTGCCGGGCGCCACTGACGCGGGCCTGTTCTTCAAACCGGCGCAGATGCTGTCGATTGGTAAGACGACCAAAAACCCGGAAGCAGCAGCGAAGCTGATTAACTTCCTGCTCAACAGCAAAGAAGGGGTTGATACGCTGGGCCTGGAGCGCGGCGTGCCGCTGAGTAAAGTGGCGGTGCAGTATCTGACCGAAGACGGCACCATTAAAGAGGACGATCCTTCCGTGGCGGGCCTGCGCCTGGCGCAGTCTCTGCCAGCGAAACTCACCGTCTCGCCATACTTTGACGACCCACAGATTGTGGCGCAGTTCGGTACCTCTTTGCAGTATATCGACTACGGGCAGAAAACCGTGGAAGAGACCGCCGCTGACTTCCAGCGTCAGGCGGAGCGTATTTTGAGACGTGCGATGCGGTAAAAACAAAGCCGGGTGGCGGCTACGCCTTACCCGGCCTACACGGTATCGTAGGCCCGGTAAGCGAAGCGCCACCGGGCAATGACATTACACGCCGATATTACGCAATTTCTCCCCACTCATCAGCTTGCGTTCAATATGCTCCAGGGTCACGCCTTTGGTTTCCGGAATCAGCCAGAAAGTCACGCCGATAAACGCCACGTTAAGCACCGTATAAAGCCAGAAGGTTCCCGCCGCACCAATTGCGTCCAGCAGCGTCAGGAAGGTCGCGCCAATGATCATGTTCGACACCCAGTTGGTGGTGGTGGAACAGGTAATACCAAAGTCGCGGCATTTCAGCGGCTGAATTTCAGAGCAGAGGATCCACACCACCGGCGCGGCACTCATTGCGTAACCGGCGATGCACATCATGGTCATGCCGACGGAGAGCCAGGATAGCCCGCTGGATGCGGTGCCGTTATCGAACTGCATCAGGCAGTAGCCGAGGATCAAGGTGCCGAGCGCCATTACGCTAAAGCCAATTTTCAGGGCCGGTTTGCGTCCGGCTTTATCCACGGTAAACACCGCGATAAAGGTGGCGAACATAAAGGTCAGCCCCACCACCAGCGTGGCGATCATCTGCTGTTCGGTGGTGGTAAAACCGGCCATTTTAAAGATGCGCGGGGCGTAATACATGATGATGTTCATCCCCGTAAACTGCTGCATCGCCTGTAAAAGCATGCCGAGGAACACCGCGCGGCGCACGTTGCGGTTCGCCTTAAACAGGGACCAGCCACCCTGCTTCAGCTTCAGGCTTTCGCGGATTTCGTTCAGCTCTTCACGCGCTTTTTCAGACGTGTCGCGCAGCATGCGCAGCACCTCTTCCGCCTCCACGTGACGCCCTTTTTGCGCCAGCCAACGCGGACTGTTCGGCAGGAAAATGACTAACACAATCAGCAGTACCGCGGGAAGCGCCAGTACGCCAAGCATTGCCCGCCAGTTGCCGCTGTAGCTGAAGTACGTATCCGACAGGAACGCCAGCACGATACCGAGCGTCACCATCAGCTGGTACATGCTGATCATCTTCCCGCGCACGTTTTCGCTCGCCATTTCGGAGAGGTAAAGCGGCGCGGTGTAGGAGGCGATACCCACCGCCACGCCCAGCAGCACGCGGGAGAGCAGGAGCACTTCAACGTTGGTGGCAAACGCCGAGCCAATGGATCCGGCAACAAACAGGATCGCCCCGACCATCAGGCTGTATTTGCGCCCGAGACGGAACGACAGCCAGCCGTTAAAGAGCGCGCCAATGGCCGCGCCAAGCATCATGCTGCTCACCACCCACTCTTGCAGGCGGTTGCTTAACGTAAAGTGGTCGGTAATAAAGGGCAGTGCGCCAGCGATAACGCCGATATCCAGACCAAACAGTAAACCGGCCACGGCAGCCGCGACAGAAACAAACTGGTTCATGCGTCGGGTATCGCGCAGCGCAGCGGGCATAAGGGTAGAGTCATTTATAGATGTCATAGTTTCCTGCCTCAACAGCGAAATTCGTTAAGTGAAATTACGAGATACCGGAAGAAAGTGTCAGGTCGGAACTGGTGAAGATATGGATTTTTTCGCTACGACATACCGATCTGTGATGGACATTACAATTTCAAATCAAGGTGGATTATCCTTATTTTTTATTAATCAGTTAATTTTTAAGCAATAAATATGTGATACCCATCATTCATTCCATTTTGGTATGGATTTTTCATCTTTAAGGATATGGATAAAGCCAATTTTGGCGCAAAAAAAACCTCCACCCGAGGGCAGAGGTTCTTTATTCGGGCTGAATTAACGTGCCAGCCAGCCGCCGTCTACGGCAACGGTGTAGCCGTTAATGTAATCCGACGCCGGGGATGCCAGGAAGACAATCGGGCCCATCAGATCGCTCGGTAGCCCCCAGCGCCCCGCAGGGATACGCTCCCGGATAGCCGCACTGCGCTCTTCATCCGCACGCAGCTGCTGGGTATTGTTGGTGGCCATGTAGCCCGGCGCAATCGCGTTGACGTTAATGTTGTGCTGCGCCCACTCGTTCGCCAGCAGACGGGTCACGCCCATCACGGCGCTCTTCGATGCGGTGTAAGACGGTACACGGATGCCGCCCTGGAAAGAGAGCATGGAGGCAATGTTGATGATCTTGCCGCCTTTCCCCTGCGCGATGAAGTGCTTGGCTGCCGCCTGAGACATGAAGAACACGCTCTTGATGTTCAGGTTCATCACATCGTCCCAGTCCGTTTCGCTGAAGTTAATCGCGTCTTCACGACGGATCAGGCCTGCGTTGTTAACCAGAATGTCAATATGACCGAACTCCGCCACCGCGCGATCCAGCAGCTCAGGGATCGCATCGATTTTGCGCAGGTCAGCAGTCAGGCTCAGGAAACGACGGCCCAGCGCGGTGACGCGCTCGATGGTTTCCGTTGGCTCAACAATGTTAATCCCGACGATATCACAGCCCGCTTCCGCCAGACCTAACGCCATACCTTGCCCCAGCCCGGTGTCACAACCGGAAACCACAGCCACTTTACCTTGCAGAGAAAATGCATCCAGAATCATGTTTGTTCCTTAATCGTTCAGCGCCTGTCACCAACAGGCAGATTTATGCTTAACTGCCTGCGACTAGCGCAGATCCTTAACAGCGACGTGGTCCATGTCATCGAAGACCTGGTTTTCACCGACCATCCCCCAGATGAAGGTATAGGCTTTCGTTCCCACGCCAGAGTGAATAGACCAGCTCGGGGAAATGACCGCCTGCTCGTTATGCATGACGATATGGCGCGTCTCCTGCGGCTGTCCCATCATGTGGAACACGCAGGCATCTTCATCCATATTGAAATAGAAGTAGACCTCCATGCGGCGCTCGTGGGTGTGGCACGGCATGGTGTTCCACAGGTTACCCGGCGCAAGCTCGGTCAGCCCCATGCTGAGCTGGCAGGTTTCCAGCACATCCGGAACGAAGTATTTGTTGATGGTGCGACGGTTGCTGGTGAGGTTATCGCCCAGCGTCACCGGGGAAACGTCCGCAGGGGTCACTTTTTTGGTGGGATAAGTAGTATGTGCTGGCGCGCAGTTGTAGTAAAACTTCGCCGGTTTGCTGCCGTCAACGCTGGCAAAGACCACTTCCTTCGCCCCTTTACCCACGTACAGCGCGTCGCGGTGGCCAATTTCGTAGCACTGGCCGTCGACGGTAATGGTGCCCGGCCCGCCGATGTTAATCACGCCCAGTTCACGGCGTTCGAGGAAGTAGCTCACGCCCAGCTGCTTGCCCACTTCACCGCCTACGGAGACGGTTTTCGCCACTGGCATAATTCCGCCCACAATAATGCGGTCAATATGGCTGTAGACCATGGTGTATTTATCGGCTTCGAACACTTGCTCAACTAAAAACTCACTGCGCAGCCCCTGAGTATCCAGCGTTTTAGCGTGCGCACTGTGGATGCTTTGTCTGACGTCCACGTAAACCTCCAGAATGGATCGTGCCCGAAGGCAAAGATAATTAACGAAACAACGTTCCGTTTTCGCGATGAACACATATTATCCCCTGATAAAGGGGTTTTCAATTACATTTAAAACAACGTTTCATTTTTTCTGTGTGTTTATCTCAGAAATGGTGTCCCGATCACGATAACTCTTTTAAACCCTCACGCCGGGCAATGAAACTGAGAAATTGCGCTGTCAGTCACACATAATGAAACATCGTTTTGATAATTTAACACCCAGTTTTCAACCCATTTTACGCGTTCAAAGGAGTGCATTATGGCTAAAGGTATGCGGGTCAAGCTGAACTACGAGGTCAGCCGCGATCCGGATACAGGCGTGGAAGTCACCCGCCTGACCCCACCGGAAGTAACCTGTCATCGCAACTACTTTTACCAGAAGTGCTTCTTTAACGATGGCAGCCACCTGCTGTTCGCCGGGGAGTTCGACGGGCACTGGAACTATTACCTGTTGGATCTGAAAAACGCTGAAGCGGTGCAGCTGACCGAAGGCGCGGGGGATAACACCTTTGGCGGGTTCCTCTCCCCGGACGATAAATCCCTCTACTATGTGAAGAACGATCGCACCCTGCTGGAGGTGGATTTACAGACGCTGGCAGAGCGCGAAGTGTACCGCGTCCCGGAAGAGTGGGTCGGCTACGGTACCTGGGTGGCAAACAGCGACTGCACCAAACTGGTGGGCATTGAGATTGCCAGACGTGACTGGACGCCGCTCAACGACTGGAAAATTTTCCACGACTTCTTCCACAAAGGGCCGCACTGCCGCCTGCTGCGCGTTGATCTGAAAACGGGTGAAAGCACCACCATCCATGAAGAGAAGATCTGGCTGGGACATCCGATTTATCGCCCGTTCGATGACAATACCGTAGCCTTCTGCCATGAAGGGCCGCACGACCTGGTTGACGCCCGCATGTGGCTGGTCAATGAAGACGGCAGCAACGTGCGGAAAGTCAAAACGCACGCAGAAGGTGAAAGCTGTACACATGAATTTTGGGTACCGGACGGCTCCGCGCTGGTGTACGTCTCGTATCTGAAAGGTCAGCAGGGGCGCACCATCTCCCGCTTCAACCCGGACACCGGCGTGAATGAAGCGGTAATGAACATGCCCGCCTGTTCGCACCTGATGAGCAACGTTGACGGCACCATGCTGGTCGGCGACGGTTCCGGCACGCCTGTGGATGTGAAAGACACGGGCGGCTACACCATTGATAACGATCCTTATCTGTATGCCTTTGACGTGGCGAAGAAAGCCTATTTCCGCATCGCCCGTCATGACACGTCCTGGGCTACGGTGGCGAACAGCCGCCAGGTCACCCACCCGCATCCGTCCTTCACGCCGGACGAAAAAGCGGTGCTGTACAGTTCCGATAAAGACGGCAAACCGGCCCTCTATATCGCGAAACTCCCCGAGCAACCTGAAATGTTGCATGCCTGACTTGAGTTAGTGTTTCTGTAACTGGCCTTGCCCTCTGATTCGGAGGGCTTTTTTTTGGGGTAATTGCGCGACATACGAAACGACGGCGTGGAAGGGAGGTGCAGGCCGGGTAAGCGAAGCGCCACCCGGCGGTTTTAGCGAAGAAGATGAATTATCAGAAGGAGTACGCCACGCCTAAACGGAAACGGGTCTGGCGTTCGTCGGTGTCTTTAACCCCCACGTTGCCCACCTCAACATACGGTGCCCAGTTTTTATCCCATTTGTAGGCCAGCTTGGCATTATATTCGTTGGAATAATCTTTATTGTTATTTCGGGCCACGCCTTCAGAGCTTTTCGCGTAAACATAGTTCAGCTCGGTACGCCAGTCGCCTAATACCCAACCGACCCATGCATCGCCACGGTTAACTTTATCATCATCCTTATTTGAGCTTGACGGGTAGCGGGTATATTCGTAACGGTAACGCGCGGCTACGTAGAAGCCATTATCGAAACTATATTGCACATGCAGATTCGGTTTATAAATGGTGCGACTGTCTGTGCTTTCAATCGTAAACGCGGGCGTCAGGGCGATATTGTCTGTCGCTTTCCAGCGCCAGCTGATCTGATCTTCATGACCGTTCCCTACCACATCCGCGAATGGCTGATCTGCCTTGTCCCCGCCTGATTTCCACTTCGCCTCGACTGAAAAACCAAAGCCATTATCAAAGCGGTGCGAGACGGCAACACGGTCAGCATTCGAGCCGCTGTCGATATATTCGTGACGCAGATCGACAGTGACGGCGCTAGCCGCAAAAGAGGCACTAATAAGGGAAGCAAGGAGCAGAGATTTCTTAAACATGAAAAAACCCTCAATTAAAATAACGTTTCGCTTTTATGAAACTTGAGTTTATTTTTTATGCACCGTTATTTTAGTGACAAGGATCGAAATTATTTGTTTCATTTTTTTTGGCAAAGATCGACGTGAGCCTCATCAACAAAAAAAGCGTTTTAAGCGGAAATTTCAGGCGTCAGATCACATTAAGCACTTAGCAAAGCGAATAATTGACCGCGCAATAATTATTGTGGACTTAAGAAAGAACGCATAAGTGTTAAAAAAGGATTCAGCGGACACAAAAAAACCTCCCGAGGGAGGTTTTCTTTGCACAGAGAGGGGGAAACTACCGTTCGATCGCCAGGGCCACCCCCTGCCCTCCGCCAATGCAGAGCGTTGCGATCCCTTTTCGGGCGTTACGCTTTTTCATTTCGTGGACTAACGACACCAGAATGCGGCAGCCAGAGGCGCCAATGGGATGACCCAGCGCGATTGCACCGCCGTTGACGTTGACCCGCAGCGGATCCCATTCCAGCATTTTTCCGACCGAGATTGCCTGTGCAGCAAAAGCTTCGTTGACTTCAATCAGATCCACGTCGTTCAGCTGCCAGCCCGCCCGATCCAGACAGCGGCGCGTGGCATAGACCGGAGCGATCCCCATTAACGCGGGATCAACGCCCACGCTGGCAAACGCTTTGATCCGCGCCAGCACCGGCAGCGCCAGCTCCTGGGCTTTGCTTTCACTCATCATCATCACCGCCGCCGCACCGTCGTTAATCGATGAAGCGTTGCCTGCCGTCACAGAGCCCAGCGTTTCGAAGGCCGGATCGAGTTTTGCCAGCCCTTCTGCACTGGCATCGGTACGCGGCTGCTCGTCGGTATCGACGATAAGCGCTTCTCCGTTATGGCGCAGAATACTGACCGGGACAATTTCGTCGCGAAAACGGCCGGAGTCGATCGCCGCACGCGCTTTTTGCTGCGAGCTAAGGGCATACGCATCCTGAAGCTCGCGGCTGATGCCGTATTCCCGCGCCAGGTTCTCCGCCGTTACGCCCATATGGTAGTCGTTGAAGGCGTCCCACAGCCCGTCGTGAACCAGGCTGTCAAGCAGCTGACTGTTCCCGAGCTGCGCGCCGGTCCGGCTGTCGGTCAGGACATGCGGGGCGCGGCTCATATTCTCCTGCCCACCGGCAATGACCACGTCCGCTTCACCGCACTGGATGGCCTGCGTCGCAAGATGAAGCGCTTTCAGACCTGAACCACAGACGTCGTTGATGGTGATCGCCGATACGGTGTTAGGCAGGCCGCCCTTCAGCGCCGCCTGGCGCGCAGGGTTTTGTCCCGCGCCAGCGGTCAGTACCTGGCCCAGGATCACCTCATCAATTTCATGTGCGGCAATCCCGCTGCGTTCCACCAGCGCTCTTACCACCACGCTGCCAAGATCAACCGCAGAATGACGCGCAAGCGCTCCCTGAAAACAGCCGATAGCCGTACGTAACGCACCCACTATAACGACATCTTTCATCACGACCTCTGTGCAAAATGACATGACGATAGTAGAGGATTGTTATCAACAATTGACGCAAATGTTTAAAAATAGTGAGTTTAGTCACAGGATTAACGTGCGTCCTGCAAGTACTGGCGCAGCCAGCTTCCGGCGACGCCGGGCGGGGTTCGTTTGTTCCATACCAGATCGATGGCAATCGACCTCGGCCAGCCCGGCACGTTCAGTTGCACCAGCGATTTCGACGCGGCAAATTCGTCGACCAGCGCACAGGGGAGCGCGCACCAGCCAAAGCCCTGTACCGCCATGCTCAACAGCAGCAGGTAATTCGGCGCAGACCAGACCGGCCCGCGCGCAACGGTCGCTTCCCGTTCGAGATAGGTACTCAGCCGCAGTTCGCGCCAGCCATGCAGCTCGTCCGCCTGTGTCTCATGTTGTCCTGCCAGAGGATGTCCGGCAGACACGTAGATAGCCATCCGCGTCTGCATGGGCAGACGGGTCGCGCCTATATCGGTCGGGTAGCTGTCGCGCGCTTCCGTCAGGCCAATTTGCGCCCGCTCCTTTTGCAGCAGATCGATCACGTCCTCCTCTTCCCCAATCAGACACTCGAATTCGGTGTGCGGAAATCGCTGGTCGAACTGGCTCATCATCTCTTCCAGCACGGCCGGGTTAAGCGTATCGGAGAGGACAAAGGTAAAACGCGCCTCCGTTTGCGCCGTTAAGGATACGGCCAGCTCATCCAGGCGTGCGCTGGCGGCGAGGATCGACTGGACATAGCCCAGCACCTGTTCACCCTGGGCAGTTAATACCGGGTGACGCGCCGAACGGTCAAATAACTCAAACCCAAGGTCAGCTTCAAGGTTGGCGATGGAGGTGCTGATGGTGGACTGGCTTTTACGCAGCCGTCTTGCCGCAGCAGAAAACGAACCTGCGGCGACCGTTTCCACAAATGCGGTGAGGGCTTCGGGGGAATAACGCATGATGTATCTACTTTATCGATGGACAGTATCTTTTATATATCAGCTTAAGCGATAAGAATAGGCCGCATCAACGCCCATACTGGCGTCTACATGAGGTAACTATGCAACATCAGGATGCACTCCAACGTAAATTGCCGGAGCGGATCTTCCACGCCGTCTGTTTTGAAGGTATTGCTACGGCGATCCTCGCCCCAACGGCCGCGTGGCTAATGCAGCGCTCGGTGGTGGAAATGGGAGGTCTCACCATAATTCTGGCGACCACGGCAATGCTCTGGAACATTATCTATAACTTTGGCTTCGACCGTTTCTGGCCCGTCCAGCGGGTGAAGCGCACGGCGAAGGTACGCGCCCTGCATGCCCTGGGTTTTGAATGCGGCTTTATTGTGATTGGCGTAACCCTCGTTGCCGCCGTGCTGGGCGTGACGCTGCTTCAGGCCTTCACGCTGGAGTTGGGTTTCTTCCTGTTCTTCCTGCCGTACACCATGCTCTACAACTGGGCGTACGATGCTCTGCGGGAGAAAATCATCAAGCGCCGCCAGCAACGACGCGCCCTGGCAAGCGAATGACCTTCTGGCCGGAGACCTGCTCCGGCCCACCCCCTGCGAAGCAACGGCGACCTCAACGCATAATTATGGTAAATTGCACTCCTTTTTGTTCGTTTTATAGTTGATACGTTGCTCTAATGTCGAAAATTTGGTCAAAAGAAGAGACTCTCTGGAGTTTCGCCCTCTACGGTACTGCCGTGGGCGCAGGAACCCTGTTCTTGCCCATTCAGCTCGGCTCTGCTGGCGCGATTGTCCTGCTGATCACCGCCCTTGTGGCGTATCCCCTAACCTACTGGCCGCATAAAGCGCTGGCGCAATTTATTCTGTCGTCGAAGACGAAAGGCAACGAAGGCATTACCGGAGCCGTTTCCCATTACTACGGCAAAAAGATCGGCAACCTGATCACCACGCTCTATTTCGTGGCCTTCTTTGTGGTGGTCCTGATTTACGCGGTGGCGATAACCAACTCACTCACTGAACAACTGGCGAAACGGATGACGGTGGATACCGGCATGCGGATGCTGGTGAGCTTTGGCGTGGTGTTGATTTTGAATCTGATCTTCCTGATGGGGCGGCACATCACCATTAAGGTAATGGGATTCCTGGTCTTTCCGCTGATCGCCTATTTCCTGTTTGTCTCGCTGTATCTGACGGATAGCTGGCAGCCGTCGCTGCTGACCAGCCAGATGGCCTTCAACCAGCATACGCTGCACCAGGTGTGGATTTCGATCCCGGTGATGGTTTTCGCTTTTAGCCATACTCCGATCATCTCGACCTTCGCCGTAGACCGTCGCGAGAAATACGGTGAAGAGGCGATGGGTAAATGCAAAAAAATCATGAAAGTGGCATACCTGATCATCTGCCTCAGCGTGCTGTTCTTTGTGTTTAGCTGCCTGCTTTCGATTCCACCGTCCTATATCGTGGCGGCAAAAGAGGAAGGGGTGACGATCCTGTCCGCGCTGTCGATGATGCCTTCGTCCCCGGCATGGCTGGGGATTTCCGGCATTATCGTGGCGATTATTGCGATGTCGAAATCGTTCCTCGGCACCTATTTTGGCGTGATTGAAGGGGCGACGGAGATTGTGAAGTCGTCGCTGAATCAGGTGGGGGTGAAGAAAAGCCGCGCCTTTAACCGGGCGGTTTCGATTCTCGGCGTGTCGCTGATTACCTTTGCGGTCTGCTGCATCAACCCGAATGCCATCTCGATGATTTACGCCATCAGCGGTCCGCTTATCGCCATGATCCTGTTCATCATGCCGACGCTGTCAACGTACCTGATCCCGTCGTTAAAACCGTACCGTTCCATCGGTAACCTGCTGACGCTGATTGTGGGTGTGCTGTGTGTGTCGGTGATGTTTGTGGGTTGAGTGTGCTGCCCGGCGCAATGCCGGGCATCTGTTTTACGCCCGAATATCGTCATACTCCCGCGTATTATCAAACTCATGCTTCGCAAACGGACACAGCGGGATAATTTTACGGTTCTCCCCGCGCATCTTCTCTACCACCTTCGCCACCAGCTGTTTACCCACACCCTGCCCTTTCAGGCTCGGATCCACATCGGTGTGCTCGATGATGCTCAGATGCTCGCCGGTCGGGACAAAGACGATCTCCGCGACCTGATTGCCTTCGGCGTCGTTGACGTAAAACTTGTTATGGCCTTCAAGAATATCCATGGTTCCTCGCTTATTTTTGACGGTACTTCAGCGCACCGCTCGGGCAGGTATCAATTACGCGTATAACCGTTTCTGTATCCACTTCATCCGGGGCGATCCACGGTTTACGCTTCAGGTCGAACAGCGCCGCGCTGCCGCGCACGCAATTGCCTGAGTGTTTGCAGATCCCGGTGTTGAAGTAAACATCGATTTTCTCACCGGTATAGGCCCGGTAGCCCGCATCCAGTAGCTCCTGATCCATGACATTGCCTCTGTAATTATTGTGGTGACAAAAGAAGCATACCCTCACCCGATCCGCCTTACCACGTCAAAAACGAGGTTCGTTCACACGCTTTTCAACGCGTTATTTTGTCACGCTCATAAGATTATTCCGAATACAGAGCCACCCGTTGCGAAGATATATTTTTGCGCTGCGTCAATTCTTGTAATTATTCCCGCCACGTTCACATTAGGATTATTAGCTAAGCGCAATCTTAACTTCCTGCTTTATTTTCTCCTAACCGATGGATTTAGCGTCCATTTTTAAAATTCATAACGAAGCGGTATTTCATCGTTCCCTGCACAAATACCGCAAAACAACCGAGACAAGAAATTTGACTCTTCTCACATAACGACTAATGTTAATTCCTGAACGACAAATGATACGAATTACTTATCGTATCTCCTGACATAAACGCAACATGAGGGTTGATATATGGCAGAGCAACATCGTGGTGGTTCCGGTAATTTCGCTGAAGACCGTGATAAAGCATCAGAAGCTGGACGTAAAGGTGGCCAGCACAGCGGTGGTAATTTCAAAAACGACCCACAACGCGCATCTGAAGCGGGTAAGAAAGGGGGACAGAACAGTCACGGCGGAGGCCGTAAATCTGATAACTCCTGATCTTATTTAAAGCTCTTATAAATATACCAAGAGCATGCTGCGGGCCTGGCGGCTCGCAGTACCCTTACTTTATTTTACTGGAGCGTAGAAATATGAATATGAAAAGTGTCGAAGATGTGTTTATTCACCTTCTGTCCGATACCTACAGCGCTGAGAAGCAGCTGACCCGTGCGCTAGGCAAACTCGCCCGCGCCGCCTCCAGCGAGAAGCTGAGCGCCGCGTTCACGGCCCACCTCGAAGAGACGCAGGGACAGATCGAACGTATCGATCAGATTATTGAGCAGGAATCCGGCATTAAGCTCAAGCGAATGAAATGTGTTGCGATGGAAGGCCTCATTGAAGAGGCAAACGAAGTTATTGAGAGCACTGAAAAAAATGAAGTGCGTGACGCTGCACTAATTGCCGCTGCACAAAAAGTCGAACACTACGAAATTGCCAGCTACGGCACCCTGGCCACCCTGGCTGAACAATTAGGCTATAAAAAAGCCGTTAAACTTCTTGCCGAAACACTGGAAGAAGAAAAAGAGACCGATCTCAAATTAACCGATCTGGCTGTCGGCAATATTAATCAAAAAGCCCAGAAAGGATAAATAATAATTTGATGAGCATCAGCACCAAAAATTAACCAGAAAATAAATCACAGGAGTTAATTATGAATCATGTAGAACACTACCATGATTGGCTACGCGATGCCCATGCGATGGAAAAGCAAGCCGAATCAATGCTGGAATCAATGGCCAGCCGTATTGATAATTATCCCGACTTACGTGCACGAATTGAACAACACGTTAATGAGACTAAACACCAAATTACCGTGCTGGAAGAAATTCTCGACCGCAATGATATTTCCCGTTCGGTCATAAAAGATTCCATGAGCAAAATGGCGGCGCTCGGCCAGTCCATTGGCGGCATGTTCCCTTCCGATGAAATTGTTAAAGGCTCCATCAGCGGCTATGTTTTTGAGCAGTTTGAAATTGCCTGTTACACCTCTCTGCTGGCTGCGGCCCAAAAAGCGGGCGATACCGCTTCCATTCCTGCCATTGAGTCCATTCTGGAAGAAGAGCGCCAGATGGCTGACTGGTTGATTCAACATATTCCACAGACGACGGAACAGTTCCTGCTGCGCTCCGACGCGGACGGCGTTGAAGCGAAAAAATAACGAAAGAGGGAGAATGTATGTTTCGACACGTAAAACAGCTGCAATACACGGTACGCGTTGCCGAACCGAATCCGGGCCTGGCCAATCTTCTGCTTGAGCAGTTTGGCGGGCCACAGGGCGAACTTGCCGCGGCATGTCGTTACTTTACGCAAGGATTGAGCGACGACGATCCCGGTCGTAAAGATATGCTGATGGATATCGCGACCGAGGAGTTAAGTCACCTGGAAATTATCGGCACCCTGGTGGGTATGCTGAACAAGGGTGCCAAGGGTGAACTGGCGGAAGGCGTTGAGAATGAAGCGGAGCTGTACCGGTCCATGACCGAGAACGGCAACGACAGTCATATCACCTCCCTGCTTTACGGGGGCGGTACGCCGCTTACTAACTCCGCAGGCGTCCCGTGGACGGCGGCGTACGTGGATACCATTGGCGAGCCTACCGCCGATCTGCGCTCTAACATAGCGGCCGAGGCGCGCGCCAAAATCATCTACGAACGGCTGATTAACGTAACGGACGATCCGGGTGTTAAAGATGCGCTGGCGTTTTTAATGACGCGTGAGGCAGCACACCAGCTCTCGTTTGAGAAGGCGCTCCAGTCGATCCGCAACAATTTCCCACCGGGTAAATTGCCGCCAATCGAAGAGTACACCAACAAGTACTACAATATGTCTGAGGGGGGAGAAGTGCGCGGCAGCTGGAACAGCGATAAGCACTTCGACTACGTGGAATCTCCTCAGCCAGCGGTCGATGGCGGTGACGGTGGCGCAAGCGTAACGCTCACAACAGAGCAGGCCACGCTGGTCAAAGCGATGTGCGCACGCACGAAATCCGACCCCAATGCCGATCCGCTTACCGGTGCCGAGCTGGGCGCGGGTAAGAAAAAACCGTAACCGGTTTTGCCAGGCAGCCTGAGGCTGTCTGGCAATGCCTTGTGCGCTATCAGTTCCAGAGGTACGGAGCATGTTCGAGCTTGATGCGTTTCATCTTGCCAGGATACAGTTCGCCTTTACCGTCTCTTTTCATATTCTCTTCCCGGCGATCACCATCGGGCTTGCGAGCTATCTGGTGGTGCTCGAAGGCATGTGGCTTCGCACAAAAAATGATGTCTGGCGCTCGCTATACCATTTCTGGCTGAAAATTTTCGCCGTTAACTTTGGTATGGGCGTGGTTTCCGGGCTGGTGATGGCTTACCAGTTTGGCACTAACTGGAGCGGCTTTTCCCAGTTCGCGGGCAGCATTACCGGCCCCCTTCTCACTTATGAAGTTCTGACCGCCTTCTTCCTGGAAGCCGGTTTCTTAGGCGTGATGCTGTTCGGCTGGAACAAGGTCGGCCCCGGCCTGCACTTCTTTGCCACCTGCATGGTGGCGCTGGGCACGTTGATGTCCACCTTCTGGATCCTCGCCTCCAACAGCTGGATGCATACTCCGCAGGGCTTCAGTATTCAGAACGGCCAGGTCATTCCCGAAGACTGGCTTGCCATCATCTTTAACCCCTCTTTCCCTTACCGCCTGATCCATATGTCCATCGCCGCCTTCCTGTGCAGCGCCTTGTTTGTGGGCGCGTCCGGGGCATGGCATCTGCTGCGCGGTAACGATACGCCCGCGATCCGCAAAATGTTCTCGATGGCCATGTGGATGGCGCTGCTGGTTGCCCCCATTCAGGCCGTCGTCGGGGATATGCACGGCCTGAATACGCTTGAGCACCAGCCTGCCAAAATCGCCGCGATTGAAGGCCACTGGGAAAACCCGCCCGGCGAAGCCACCCCGCTGCTGTTGTTTGGCGTACCGGATATGGAAGAGGAACGCACCAAATACGGGCTTGAAATTCCCGCGCTCGGCAGCCTGATCCTGACGCACAGCCTGGATAAACAGGTCCCGGCGCTGAAGGATTTCCCGAAAGAGGACCGCCCTAACTCGCTCATCGTCTTCTGGTCCTTCCGCATTATGGTCGGCATGGGGCTGCTGATGATTACCCTTGGCGTGCTGAGCGTCTGGCTTCGCTATCGCCGCCGACTCTATCATTCGCGGCCCTTCCACTGGTTTGCCCTCTTCATGGGACCAGCGGGGCTGCTCGCGCTGCTCGCCGGATGGGTCACCACCGAAGTGGGCCGCCAGCCGTGGGTCGTTTACGGCTATCTGCGGACGATAGACGCGGTATCTCTGCACAGCACGTTGCAGATGAGCATCAGCCTGCTGGCGTTTATCGTGGTCTACTGTTCGGTCTTTGGCGTGGGCTATGTGTATCTCGCCCGGTTGATTAAGAAAGGGCCGCAGCCTGTGGGCACGCTAACGTCTACTACGTCGGGCACCCCTGCCCGTCCGCTGTCCGCCGCCGAGTCTGTTCCGGAAGAGGAGAAGATCTGATGGGCGTCGATATCCCGGTCATCTGGTTTGCCATTATTGTCTTCGCCACGCTGATGTACATCATCATGGACGGTTTCGATCTCGGTATCGGCATGCTGTTCAGCTTTGTGGGAGATGCCAAAGAGCGCGACGTGATGGTGAACAGCGTCGCCCCGGTGTGGGACGGAAATGAAACCTGGCTGGTTCTGGGCGGTGCAGGGTTGTTCGGCGCGTTCCCGCTGGCCTATGCGGTTATTATCGATGCCCTGACCATCCCGCTGACGGCCATGCTGATCGGGCTTATTTTCCGCGGCGTGGCGTTTGAGTTTCGCTTCAAGGCGACCCCCTCCCACCGCAAATTCTGGGACTACTCCTTTGCTGGCGGCTCTCTGCTCGCAACCTTCAGCCAGGGGATCGTGGTTGGCGCGATGATCAACGGCTTTGACGTGGAAGGGCGACGCTTCGTCGGTTCCTCGCTGGACTGGCTTACCCCGTTTAACCTGTTCTGCGGGCTGGGCTTAATTGTCGCCTATACCCTGCTGGCCACCACGTGGCTGATCATGAAAAGCGAAGGTGCGCTGCAACACCGGATGCGTGAGCTGACCCGCCACGTGCTGCTGGCGCTGATCGCCGTCATTGCTGTAGTGAGTATCTGGACCCCGCTCGGCTGGCGGTTTGTCGCCGAG
Source organism: Enterobacter cloacae complex sp. IR5418 (assembly GCF_049238105.1). Classification (NCBI taxonomy): domain Bacteria; kingdom Pseudomonadati; phylum Pseudomonadota; class Gammaproteobacteria; order Enterobacterales; family Enterobacteriaceae; genus Enterobacter; species Enterobacter cloacae complex sp. IR5418. The sequence goes on from NZ_JBMKHS010000005.1 coordinate 204,515, forward strand.
CGCTGGTTTACGCTGCCTAACTTCTTCTGGTTCCTGCCGGTTCCGGTTCTGGTGGCCGTATTCAGCCTGTGGATCTGGCGGCTGACGCGCAATCCCGACAGCCATGCCCGCCCGTTCCTGTTAACGCTGGGCCTGATCTTCCTCGGCTTTAGCGGGCTGGGCATCAGCCTGTGGCCCCACATTATTCCGCCGAATATCACCCTGTGGGAAGCCGCAGCGCCGCCTGCCAGCCAGCTGTTTATGCTGATCGGCACGCTGTTGATCATCCCGGTGATTCTGGTTTATACCGCCTGGAGCTACTACGTCTTCCGGGGCAAAGTGTCTGATACCGAAGGTTATCATTAAGGATTGCTATGGCAGGCTGGCATACACGCGCCATTATTTACCAGATTGATACCGCCCTGTTTTACGATCTTAACGGCGATGGCTGTGGCGACATCGCCGGAATCGCCGCGAAGCTGCGCTATATCCGCCGGATGGGTGCGACGGTTATCTGGATCACCCCGTTTTACCTCACGCCTTTTCTCGATGAAGGGTATGACGTGAGCGACCATTTGCAGGTCGATCCCCGCTTCGGCAAGCTCAACGATATCATCGCTTTTATTGAACTGGCGCGCGAGCTGGGGATGCAGGTCATTATTGAGCTGCTGATCCAGCATACTTCCGATGCGCATCCCTGGTTTCAACAGGCACGCCGCAACCCGCAATCCCCCTACCGTGACTATTATCTGTGGTCCGACACGGACGATGACGATACGCCGCCGATGTTCCCCGGCGTGGAGAAGAGCATCTGGACATGGGACGACGAGGCGGGGCAATACTACCGGCATATGTTTTATCACCACGAGCCGGATCTCAACCTGGCCTGCCCCGCCGTGCTGAAGGAGGTGGAGAACATCATCATCTTCTGGCTAAAGCTCGGGGTGTCGGGCTTTCGCCTGGATGCGGCATCGCACCTGACAAAACAGGCCGGACGTGGGGATGAAAAACGCGGGCTGTGGATCCTGGAGCATCTGCGCCGTCTTATCGAGCAGCGTAACCCGGACGCGATCCTGCTAGGCGAAGTCGACGTGGAGGTCGAGGCCTACAAAGATTATTTCGGTCAAAACAACCGGCTCAATCTGGTGCTGAATTTCTGGCTCAACAAGTACTTTTACGTCAGCCTGGCAGAGAAGAGCGCTCGGCCGCTGCGCAACGCGGTGAAGAAGATGATTGTGCCGCCGGACTCCTGCTGTTTCGCCAACTGGCTGCGCAATCATGATGAACTGGATCTGGCTGGGATAGGTAAAAAAGACAGACAAACCGTCATCGATGCCTTTGCTCCTGACGAAGAGATGAGTGTCTATCAGCGCGGGATCCGCCGCCGTCTGGCGCCGATGCTCAATGGCGATCGAAAGCGGCTGGCCTTTTGCCATGCGGTCTTGTTCTCGCTGCCGGGCGTGCCGGTTATGCGCTACGGGGATGAGATTGGCATGGGGGATGATTTAGCGCTGGAGGAGCGTTACGCCGTACGCACCCCAATGCAATGGGCCGGATCGCAAGGCGGTGGTTTCTCAGATGCCGACCCGGAAACCTTTGTCGCCCCGATGATTGACCGCGGCCCGTACCGCTATCAAACAATCAACGTGGCGGATTCGCTGCTGCACCGTAACTCGCTTCTGCACTGCATTATCGACATCGCCAACACGCGCTCGGAGTTTCCAGAAATCGGCATCGCGCCGTTTCGTCTTATTAATATCGACAGCGATGCGGTACTGGGGATCTATTACGAAACTGACACGCGCAGCATTCTGACCTTCGTAAACTTCAGCGATAAGCCCGTTAATTTTACCGCCAGAGGGATCCGACATGCGACCTGGACCGCTTGCCTGGCGGATAAACACTACAGCGACGTGCTGGAGTGCGGCAAAACCGTCGCGCTTAACCTCAGCGGCTATGGCTACCGCTGGTTCTGGACCGATCGTACCGCACTACGCTGATTATCGTCTCCGCGAGAGCAGGAGACGGGCCACGATCGCGCCCGTGACGGCAAGGGAGCCGAGCAACACTTTCCCCGGCATGCCGGAGGTGACGCTGGTGGCGCGCGCTTTTGCTTCGTTGGTGAAGTGCCCGTGGATTTTATGCAGGTCATTAACCGGCTGATCCAGATAGTCCTGACGGTCATCCGCATTTAGCGTATCGGTCATCTGCCCTTCCCAGGCTTTTTTGACCATCAGCCGGTCCAGAAAGCCGGGGAAAAGAAACTGCCCGACAATCGACTGGACAGTGCTGCTTCCCACCCACAGTTCCCGCACCGGTTTTTGCGCCACCTTAAAAATTGCGCTGGCAGCCACTTCCGGCTGAAAGACAGGAGGAACCGGGCGCATTGCCCAGGCAAATTTATTCCTCGCCCACTCGAACTGCGGCGTGTTGAGGCCCGGCATCTGTACCATTGCGATCTGCACCCGGCTGTTTTCATGCATCAGCTCGGTGCGCACGGCATCGGTAAATCCGCGGATCGCAGCTTTCGCCCCGCAGTAGGCTGACTGCAAGGGAATGGAGCGGTAGGCCAGCGCGGAGCCAACCTGAATAATCGTCCCGCGATCGCGTGGGGTCATTAACTCCAGCGCGGCACGGGTGCCGTTAACATAGCCCAGATAGGTCACCTCGGTGACGCGGCGAAACTCCTCAGGGGACATGGTGCGAAACGGCGCCAGCATCCCGCCCATGGCGTTATTCACCCATACATCGATGGCTCCCAGCCGATATTCAATCTCGTTAGCAGCATCCGTCACCGCCTTGCTGTCCGCCACGTCGGCCTGAACGGCACAGGCGTTGATCCCGAAACGGCGCAGTTCCTCTTCTGTGGAGCGCAGGCTCTGCTCATCGCGGGCAATGATGCCCACATCGTAGCCTGCTTTGGCAAAATGCAGCGCCGTGGCTTTTCCCACGCCCGCCGTACCGCCGGTAATCACGATGACAGCCATAGCCTTTCTCCTTGTTTCAGACGTTATCCCAGCCGGAGAGGATTTCGATCAGTTCAGACAGGGAATAACGTACCGCTTTATCCACCACATCCTGACATTCACCGGAAAACAGCACGGTGCGGGTGACCGTCTTTCCGCGTATATTCCAGCCAAAGCAGACCGTACCGGCAGCCGTGCCATCGTCTCCGCCTTCCGGCCCCGCATAACCGCTGATGGCAACACCGATATCCGCCTCGGCAATTTCACAAATTTTAGCGGCCATTTCGGTTACCGTTTGTTCACTGACGGCAGTGAAGCGCTCAATGGTTTCGTGACGCACGCCGAGGATCCTCTCCTTCGCCGCATCGCTGAACACCACCATGCCAACGTCATAAAATTCCGCCGTGTTCTCTTCGGCACAAAGCGCAACCGCCAGATTACCGCCGGTACAGGACTCTGCGGTGGTTAACCGTAAACCTCTGTCCGTGAGCTGAGTGGCGAGCTTTTTCGTCAGTTCACTGATGGTGCTGTTGTTATCGTGAATAAGATTGCTCATACCGTGGCCCCTTAATTTTTGTCAGGAATAATAGAAATATGACCATTACGCTCAAGAATAGCGTATTTAATCTCTTTCAATTCTGTAATGCCGTGGTTCTGGCGGGCTGATACCAATATATCATCACAGGACACTTCGACTTTTTTTAGCTTATCGGCAAGGGGAACACCGTTCTCCACCAATATCACCGGCGTACCATCAAGAATATTCTCAACCGTGGAAAAATATTTCTTCAGCAGGCCAAAAATAATATCCACCACCACCAGCGTTGTTATTGTAATCATTGCTCCGGTGACGGAAAAATCTTCGCCTAACAGCGCCTGCTGTGTCGCCTCACTGATAATTAAGAGCAAAATAAGGTCAAAGCTGGTCATTTGCAGCAGGGCGCGTCGCCCGGCGACTTTAAACACAATGACCAGAAACAGGTAAATTGCCAGGGCACGAAAAACCATGTCCATATTTGACTCCTAGGGGTAAATAAACTGCCAGAAACGAATATCCGGCTCGTTGTTTACGCGGATGCTGTTTGTCCACTTCCCTGCTTTTGACGGCGTGATGAATAACAAAACGGTAAATTTATCGGTCTGTTTTAAACGATCGTAGACGAGAAACAGGGTATTCCCCCGGCTGTACATGCTGTCCGGCTGTGGCCAGACGCTGCCAGGCTCATACGTGTCGCTGGTTTCGCTGGTCAGACTGAGGGTATATTTCCCCTCAGACGTTACCGGGAATGTCAGCGCCATCCGCGATTCGGTCTGGCGGCGGCCGAACCGCTCATAGTTCAATGTCAGAGAGTTTGCTGAGTTTGTTTTTTCCTCGTCACTCACCAGGCCGCTGGAAAACAGCCCGGCAATCGCCGCCAGGATAATAGCTAACAGCACAATAAAACCCACCTGGCGAAATGCGTACTCAAACGTCAGTAAACGATAACTCTCTTTTATCCCAGGCACTTTTTCATTTTTTGGTTCCATGGCTGTCGTCACCGTTTCGCTTAATAGCCGAAATTTATGATTTTACTGTGCAAATGCTTTTAAGACTTATCACATTTGCCACATAAAGGAATAGCAACAATACTTAATAAGTCAAGACATCCAAAATGAAGGATAACAGATGAAATTATCAGTGATTTCAGCCTTGTTAATATTAATTATCCCTTCCGCATGGGCAGATAATAACGGCGGGTTACAAAAGGGTGAAGCGCCCCCACCACCACATGCGCTGGACAGCGGTTATCGTGGTACCGATGATGCGCGCATTATGACCATTACTCAGGCGAAAGAGATGCATGATGGTGCCTCTATTTCACTGCGCGGCAATCTTATTGATGGCAACGGCGATAAATACGTATTCCAGGATAAAACTGGGAAAATCGACGTTATTATCCCGAAAGCGGTATTTGACGACAGAACCGTGGAACCTGACAACATGATCAGTATTAGCGGCTCGCTCGATAAAAAGACATCCCCCCCTGTAGTGCGGGTCAGCCACTTGCAAAAATAATTCAGCGAAGCGTTAACGCTGTACCTATCCATCAAATCTCACCCCTAACAAGGAGTTAGCTATGAGTGATAATGAACAACGTACGAACGCTTACCCAACGCCTCCTTTCCCGGAGCAGCCCCAGACGCCACCGGGCCTGGCGTCAGAAATGGAACCCGTACCCGACCACGGCGAGAAAAGTTACAAAGGGCATGGCCGTCTTGCCGGTAAGAAGGCGCTGATTACCGGGGGCGACTCCGGCATCGGGCGCGCGGTCGCCATTGCCTATGCCCGCGAAGGGGCAGATGTCGCCATTAACTATTTGCCGGAAGAGGAAGAGGACGCAGCGGAAGTGATCGCCCTGATTAAAGCGGAAGGTCGGAATGCCGTCGCGCTTCCGGGCGATGTGCGGGACGAAACCTTCTGTCAGAACCTGGTGGAACAGGCCGTCGGGAAACTGGGCGGGCTGGATATCCTGGTGAATAACGCTGGCCGCCAGCAGTACCGTGAGTCGCTGGAAGAACTGACTACGGAAGATTTTGACGCGACCTTTAAGACTAACGTCTATGCGCCTTTCTGGATCACAAAGGCGGCGCTGCGCCACATGAAAGCCCCCGCTTCCATCATTAACACCTCCTCCGTACAGGCGGTAAAACCAAGCGCCGTACTGCTTGACTATGCGCAGACCAAAGCCTGTCTCGCGGTGTTTACCAAAGCGCTGGCGAAACAGCTGGGGCCGAAGGGGATACGCGTGAACGCGGTAGCGCCCGGACCTTACTGGACCGTGCTTCAGCCCAGCGGTGGGCAGCCACAGGAAAAAGTGAAACATTTTGGCGAGAGTACCCCGCTGGGACGCCCGGGTCAGCCCGTGGAGATCGCACCGCTGTATGTCACCCTGGCCTCGGATGAGTGTTCATACACCTCCGGGCAGGTATGGTGCTCAGACGGCGGCGACGGCGTTATCTAACGATCAAGGCGCGCAGAGTGTAGGCCGGGTAAGGCGAAGCCGCCATCCGGCAAATTGTTGCAGGCGAATGCTAAAGGGCTGCGAAAGCAGCCTTTTTTATGGTTAAGGGGTGACGACAGGAAACCAGAAGCTGAAGCTCTCCATGCAGCGCAGCATTTCGTTCACCTTCGCGGCATTGCCGACGATCGTCACCTCACCTGCCTGTTGCGCCTTTTTCAGCGTGGTCTCTTTAAGGATGATGTTGTTCAGCGTGTCGCGGCTGAGCGTAATGGTTGCGTCCGGATTTTCAGCCTGGCTGTTGGCGCTATGGTTTAGCACGCCATTCTCCAGCTCCAGCTTGTACTTTCCGCCCTCGCGGCCTAAATCAACGTTAAATACGCCTCTGGTATTCGCCGCGCTGACGCCGTTAAGGTGCACGCCGAAGTAGTCAAAAATCATCTCAGCCGACATGGCACGGACCGCATCCGGGCTGGCCGTATTGGGCGTCGGCATTCTCTTCACGCCGTTACGCAACTCCTGCGCACCGGTGAGGTAGGCGTTACGCCACGGCCCTGACTCCGCCTGGTATCCCAGCTGTTCAAACGCGTCCGCTTCGAGTTCGCGCGCTGCCTTATTATTCGGATCGGCAAAGACGACTTTACTGACCACCTGCGCCACCCAGCGGTAATTCCCACGGGCATAATCAACCCGGGCTTTTTCAAGGATCGCGCTGGCTCCGCCCATGTATTCGACATACTTTTTCGCCGCCTCGACCGGAGGGAGTTCATCAAGCGTCGCCGGATTACCGTCGAACCAGCCAAGATAGTAGACATAGGTGGCTTTGACATTGTTGCTTACCGAGCCGTAATAGCCACGGCCTGCCCAGGATTTTGCCAGCCCGTAAGGCAGGGCGAAATTAGCGGCTATTTCATCCCTCGTCAGCCCTTTATTAGCCAGTCTCAGCGTCTGGTCGTTGATATAGCGGTATATATCACGCTGGCTTTTCATCAGCTTCACCACTTTCTTATTACCCCACGTGGGCCAGTGGTGCTGCGCGAGGATAATGTCCGCTTTATCACCCCAACGATCGATGGCGTTATTGATGTACTTTGACCATGCGAGCGGATCGTGAATTTTCGCCCCGCGTAGCGAGTAAGTATTGTGCAGGGTGTGAGTGACGTTCTCTGCGGCTTCAATCAGCTTTTTCTCCTCCACATACCAGAGCATTTCCGACGGCGCTTCCGACCCCGGCGCCAGCATAAAATCATAGGTGAGACCGTCGATGACCTCTTTCTGCCCGTCTTTGGTAATGGCATGAGTCGGCGCGATGAGCGTGACCGTTCCGGCTGAAGTGGTCGTCCCCAGACCCGCCCCTACCTGACCTGTTGCATTGGGCTGCAACAGGTTTCCGTAGATATAACTGGCACGGCGGCTCATGGTATTTCCGGCCATAATGTTTTCCGATACCGCCTCTTCCATAAAACCTGCTGGGGCATAGACTTTCACTTTGCCGGACGTCACCTCAGCGTCATCCACCACGCCACGCACGCCGCCATAATGATCGACGTGGCTATGGGTATAAATAACGGCAACAACCGGGCGCTTGCCGCGATGCTTAACGTAAAGATCCATGCCCGCTTTGGCCGTTTCCGCAGACACCAGCGGATCGATAACCGTGATCCCCTTTTGGCCCTCTATGATCGTCATATTCGACAGATCGAGGTTGCGGATCTGGTAGACCCCGTCCGTGACCTCAAACAGACCACCGATATTATTCAGCTGTGCCTGACGTCACAGGCTCGGGCTGACGGTATCCGGCGCTTTTTGCCCTTCTTTGATAAAAGCGTATTGCTGGGGGTCCCAGATAACGGCGCCTTTTTCGCCTTTAATCACCTCAGATGGCAGCGGGGCAATAAAGCCTTTGTGCGCATTTCGGAAATCGGTTTTATCAAAGAAGGGCAGTTGACCGTAAAGTGCTTCATTCATTTCTTTGGTATGGGCAGTGGCTCCCTTCCCCTCCTTTTGTGCCAGGACAGGCAATGAGACCAGTGAGGCCACTACCAGACCAGCCACAACCGTTGCACTAACGAGAGTTTTAAATTTCATATATCCTCGAGGAGTCATATTCACGCTGGCGGTACATGGGGGGAAAGGAGGGGCTTTGTTGAATAAATCAGATTTCGGGTAAGTCTCCCCCGTAGCGGGTTGTGTT
>NZ_JBMKHS010000006.1:0-193676 GCF_049238105.1 Enterobacter cloacae complex sp. IR5418
ACTAATGAACCGTGAGGCTTAACCTTACAACGCCGAAGATGTTTTGGCGAAGAGACAGATTTTCAGCCTGATACAGATAACAGAATTTGCCTGGCGGCTGTAGCGCGGTGGTCCCACCTGACCCCATGCCGAACTCAGAAGTGAAACGCCGTAGCGCCGATGGTAGTGTGGGGTCTCCCCATGTGAGAGTAGGGAACTGCCAGGCATCAAACAAGTGAAGAGGCCATCCGCAAGGATGGCCTTTTTGCGTTTTTGTATCCTATTCCTTTCCATAAACAAATCACCTATCCCCCTATATATACGGTAAACTATCCCGGTTTTTGCATCAGGATAGCGTCTATGAATCACTCCCTTAAGCCCTGGAATACCTTTGGTATTCAACGGAATGCTAATCAAATTGTACGTGCCGACAGTGCTCAGCAATTGCTGAATGCATGGCAAAACGCAACAGAAAACGGTGAACCCGTACTTATTCTGGGCGAAGGAAGTAATGTCCTGTTTCTCGATGATTTTGCGGGGACGGTCATCGTCAATCGCATCATGGGAATTGAGCGTAAAGAGAGCGCTGACAGCTGGCATTTACACGTGGGTGCTGGCGAAAACTGGCATCATCTGGTGCAATATACCCTTGAAAAAGGGATGCCCGGCCTGGAAAACCTGGCCCTGATCCCGGGCTGTGCAGGATCATCTCCTATTCAAAACATCGGTGCCTATGGCATTGAACTGAAACATGTTTGCGAATACGTCGATTGCATTGAACTGTCGACCGGAACGGCGAAGCGCCTGACCGCAGAGCAGTGCCGCTTTGGCTATCGCGACAGCATTTTCAAGCATGACTATCAGGATCGCTTCGTCATTGTGGCGGTCGGTCTGCGTCTGGCGAAAGCCTGGAAACCCGTTCTGACTTACGGCGATCTGACCCGTCTCGATCCGGCCACTGTCACACCGCGTGAGGTTTTTGATTCCGTTTGCCATATGCGAATGACCAAGCTCCCGGACCCGAAAGTCAACGGAAATGCGGGCAGTTTCTTTAAAAACCCGGTGATCAGTAGCGAAAATGCGAAAGCGCTTCTCACCGGCTGGCCAACGGCCCCGCATTATCCTCAGGCGGATGGCAGCGTGAAGCTGGCCGCAGGCTGGCTTATCGATCAGTGTGAATTAAAAGGTACGACTATTGGCGGCGCTGCCGTTCATCGTCAGCAGGCACTGGTACTGATCAATCAGTCCAACGCGACAAGTGAGGATGTCGTCAACCTGGCGCACCATGTTCGCCAGTGCGTGGGCGAAAAATTTAACGTCTGGCTGGAGCCTGAAGTTCGCTTTATTGGCCGAACGGGCGAAGTGAATGCCGTGGAGGCCATTGCGTGAAGGACAATACTATTCCGTTAACGCTCATCGGTATCCTTGCCGATGGCGAGTTTCATTCTGGCGAGCAACTGGGCGAACAGCTGGGCATGAGCCGCGCGGCTATTAATAAGCATATTCAGACGCTCCGCGACTGGGGCGTGGATGTGTTTACGGTGCCGGGAAAAGGCTACAGCCTGCCGGAACCGATCCAGTTACTGAATGAAGAGACCATCCGCAGCCAGATTGGGCACGGTAACGTCGCGGTATTGCCGGTCATTGATTCGACGAACCAGTATCTGCTGGATCGCCTGAGCGAGCTGAAATCCGGTGATGCCTGCGTTGCCGAGTACCAACAGGCAGGACGTGGCCGCCGGGGACGTAAGTGGTTTTCACCCTTTGGCGCCAACCTCTACCTTTCCATGTTCTGGCGGCTTGAACAGGGGCCAGCTGCGGCCATTGGGCTGAGCCTGGTCATCGGCATTGTGATGGCCGAGGTGCTGCACGATCTGGGTGCCGATCAGGTGCGGGTAAAATGGCCTAACGATCTGTATCTTAACGATCGAAAGCTGGCGGGGATCCTGGTCGAACTGACGGGCAAAACAGGCGATGCCGCACAGATCGTCATTGGGGCGGGGCTGAACATGGTGATGCGAAACGTGCAGAACGATGTTGTGAACCAGGCGTGGACCAACCTACAGGAAGCGGGGATCACCATCGATCGCAATACGCTTGCCGTCCGCATGATCAATGAGTTGCGTAGTTCGCTGACGCTCTTTGAGCAAGAGGGATTAGCGCCATTCCTCTCCCGCTGGGAAAAACTGGATAACTTTATTAACCGGCCGGTGAAGCTGCTGATTGGGGATAAAGAGATTTACGGCACATCACGCGGCATTGATGCGCAGGGCGCGTTGCTACTTGAACAGGATGGCGTGATTAAGCCCTGGGTTGGCGGCGAAATTTCGTTACGAAGTGCGGAGTAACCCTCTCCCCCGCAGGGGAGAGGGTGTAGCAGGTCATCACTGCGGATAAGGCACCCAATCCCCGGCATTCAGTCGGACATAAGGCTTATTCTGATACTGGATCACCACCGCGTTGGCGTTTTCCGACACCTCTGCCGTCTGTGGCAGCCCGCTGGTGAGTTGATCCCAGTTCACGTTATCCTCCACGAACAGCTTACCGTCTACTGCACGAGCGACCAGTTCCGAGATAGCCAGATAGCTGCTTGGCTGGGTGATCTCAACTGGCGCGCCCTGATGCGGCGCCTTCATGCCAAAGAATTTAATCCCGGCCGGAACGTTAGTGATAGACGGGCTTGGGATATCGCGCAGGCCAGACACCTGCATCCTGTCGCCTTTCAGCGCTCCCCCATGTTCCGGTACTACCACCACCATCACTTTACGGCCGGATTTTTCCAGCTCGTTGAAGAACGCATTCAGCTCGTCAAAGAACTTCTGCGCACGGGCCTTATAGTCGGCCGTTTTGCTCACTCCCGGATAATGGTTCCCGTCGTGGAGCGGAAGCGTGTTATAGAACGTCGCACTACGTGTCCCTTCCTCTTTGCCGACGGTATCTAACCAGCGCTGAAGCACGGCGGTATCGTCATACACCGGAGAGCCATCGAAGCCCAGCAACGTTACCGGTAGCCCTTTCTGGTCCATCAGCGGGGCCTGCATGCCACCTTGTTCACGCACTTCTTTCAGGAAGTTACCGAACTGCCCGTTATGGCCCATCATCAGGTGTTGGGTAAAGCCCAGTTTTGCCAGGTTATCAAACAGATAACACTGGTTAGCCGCTGGCTGGTAGAGGTTCTTATGCGAAGGTTGTCCGCAGCTTGCGCGCAGCAGGCGGATAGCCGCCGGTCCGCTGTACGACGTGGCGGAGTTGAAGTCTTTAAACTGAATATCGAAATGCGACCACAGCGGGTGCGACATCAGACCAGCCGCGTCAACGTCAGCCCAGGACAGAGAACAGATGTTAATGACCAGCAGCTCAAACGGCTGAGCATCGGCAGGCAGCGTGTCCGGGAACTTCGTCTGGCGCTTATCTTCCGCAGCGTAAAAACTGGAGAGCCACGCGTTCAGGTTAGTGGATGTCGGCGGCGCAGTCTGCGCGGGAATATCGCCTACCACAGGCGTATCCCCCGCTGTCGCAACGGTCGCGGCGGCGGAACCGCCCGTGGTGGTCACGGTTGTCGTCGGCTGACCGGCTGGCCACAGCGAGAAGCTCGGGCCCGTCAGCGTCAGGACATTTAGCCAGATCATAATCGCGACGACAAACACCGTCACCCGGATCCACTGAGACAGGAACAGCCAGGCGACCAGCAGGACAAATACCGCGCCAATCATCTGCCAGTTAATAAAGCGCTCAACCAGATCGAGCATATAGTCCGCACTGAAACCTGCGACCTGAGAGCCCTGGCTCATGATGCTTTCAGGGCCAGGCAGCCAGGTATCATGCCAGAACAGGGCGAAACCGATGGGAATAGCAACCCAGTGACGGATACGGTGCAACCTGCGGTTCGGGACAGGCATCAGCAGGAATGCCATAAACACCAGGTTAAGCAGAGGGTGAAAATTAAGATAGCCTGCCCACAGCAGACCAAACTTCACCAGAAAGTAGAAATTCCAGCCGGACAGGCCGCGCCAGTATTGCCAGAGTGGCGATGGCGCCGAAGAGGTATAGGTAGAATTAGTCATGTTTTCGGTTTGCCTTGACGTTCGGAGCGCGAGTCAGTGTTCCGGCGGGTTTAATATAGCGAGGTTTAACGAACAGTAATCTGACCGTATCGCGAATACGGCGCAGGGAATGGCGTGCATAGTAGCCAAGCGGCAAAAAAATCAGCGCACACAGAACAACCAGTTGGATGATATCGCTGATATTCATAATGGCGCGCTCTCCTTGTTCTCATCCAGTAAGCGTAGCGGCTCAGGTACCCGACGCCAGATGTGCCCGTCGTGTTTTGCGTTCAGAACCGGTTTGGCACCGCTTGTGACAGGCAGCGGTTTTGCCCACTGTTCAGGGGCCAGAGTTCGCATCTGGACAAGCTCAGCGCTGATCAAATTATCTTCAAACCAGACCATGCGGTTCGAGAAAATATCTCCGGTAGGAAGCGGGAAGATATGGTTAAGCGCAGTATCCAGATCGTTCACCCGGCAGAAGGAGAGGAACAGCACCAGGCGGTTATCGCCAATGGTCATGATGTCCCCGATACGGTTAGGGCGGCACAGAGTGAGCGCCTGCTCAACGCGAATACCCGGCACGGGGCGCAGGGCAACCATCACCCCTTTTCCGTCTGCCGGTAACAGCGTATTACTCATCATGTTGCCCACCGCATCGCAGAAGGTGTCCCACTTCTGGTAACCGCGCAGTTTCATCGGCTGCGTCATTGAAAGCAGGGTGCTGATATCTTCCGGAACATGTCGATTAAACTGCTGGCCCTGGATGCTTTCGATCAGCGTCAAACAGCGCGACAGCGGAGCATTCCAGGGAATGACCATATTCGCGCCGCAGCCCAGTAATAAGCGCTCATCGGTGGCGCGCAGGCTGGTATTATTTTCACGCACCACAATTTTTAACGCGCTGCCGCGCTGTCGACGTAATGTGTGAATGTGCCTTGCCAGCGTTTCGATTTGGTTATTCTGAATCAACGAGAAGATAATGGTCGCCGCCTGCGTGGTGCGCGCTTCATCAAATAAGGCTTCGTTGGTATCGAACAGTGACCAGTGCTCAGACAGCGCAGGCGCACCTTCCAGTACCGCAATATGGCTCAGAATGCGTTTTTCATCACTGCGTGGCTGAACGACCGTCTCTTCCTGTTGAGCAAGATGCCACTCGTCCCCGACATGTTTGAGGGTAAGTTGTTGTCGGGAGCTGACCCCTTTTTCATTGCACCAGAAAGCCACGTCGTAAAGATGACTGTCAGTCTGGATGCGAATACTGGCCAGGCCATAGAGGGAACGGTATTCACTCATTAAAAGTGAAAAAAGCTTGTCATTATTACTGCCAGGGTTAACAACCAATAAAGTGCAATTTTGATTTTTTGCCCATCTGTTGATTCTTCCCAGCTATTTCAGCAGTTTTTCCGACGGGATATTTTGCAGGCCGTTATTAGAGCATTTTAGAATCAGTAAATAGTGTTCAGGAACAATAGAACACTGAATATCGCGGGGTAAAAAGTCCAGACCGTCTGCCTCCGCTGGCATGGAAAATAATCGTACTGTCTGGGGGCCACGGTCACTGTCGAGCCTGATGATTGACTTCGGCGCTTCGCCCATCGTAATCACGGCCACGCGGGAATCCTTACCCTGCGCCGCTATCGTCTGGTTTACCAGACTGATGGCATCTTCATTACGATCCGTATTAACCCACCAGACTCCTCCGACTGGCATGTGGCGCAATTCGTCCCATAATGACTGGATGCCAATAGAAAATATGGAGTCCACGGTGTCCCTCTTTTCGTCGAATTTCTATGTCTCTCAGTTTACTAGCGAAAGCGTAGAAATAAACCTAACATTGAAATTAAAGAACATCAGATTTAGCATGTAAATGAAATTTAGTGGGCAGGACGCCTCGCTGTATCTGAATCTTATGATTTTACTCAAAGGGATGAAAAAAGAATGCAAAATAACGAACCCGCAACCCCGGTCGACTCAAGTCTGGGCTACACATTCCAGAACGATTTTTTGGCACTCACGCAGGCTTTTTCTTTGCCTGAAATAGATTACACCGATATTTCCCAGCGGGAACAGTTGGCGGCGGCTATTAAACGTTGGCCGTTATTAGCTGAGTTTGCCCAACAACAATAAGGAAGCCATTGATGGCTGTACTAGGATTACAGGGCGTCCGTGGTGGGGTAGGTACAACTTCCGTTACCGCGGCGCTGGCGTGGTCATTGCAGGTATTAGGTGAATCGGTACTGGTCATTGATGCCTGTTCCGATAATTTGCTACGCATGTCTTTCAATGTCGACTTTACGCATGCAAACGGCTGGGGACGCGCGCTTCTGGACGATAAAGACTGGCGGGATGCGGGTTTGCGCTATACCTCCCAGCTCGATTTGCTTCCCTTTGGTCAATTGACCGAAACCGAGCGTGGGAATGAAGCCGCGTATCAGCGCCTGTTCTCTCGCTTCACCACCGCATTGCAGAGCCTGAAAGAGAGCGGGCACTATCAGTGGATCCTGCTGGACCTGCCGCACGGCGCCGCGTCGCTGACCCGCCAGCTGCTGGCCCAGTGCGACCATGTACTCTCCATCGCGAACGTAGATGCGAACTGTCATATCCGTCTGCATCAGCAGGCCATGCCTGCCAATGCCCATATTCTGATCAACGATCTGCGCATTGGCAGCCAGATCCAGGACGATCTCTACCAGGTCTGGCTCCAGAGCCAGCGCCGCCTGTTGCCGATGGTGATCCATCGTGACGAAGCGATGGCGGAGTGCCTCGCGTCGAAACAACCCCTCGGGGAGTACCGTAGCGATTCACTGGCGGCGGAAGAGATCCTGACGCTGGCAAACTGGTGTCTGCTGCACTTTGCTAAAAGGCCGGAGTCTGCCGGGAGTTCAGTATGAGCCGCCTGACCCACTGGCTGCTCATTCCGCCGGTCAGTTCGCGCTTAAGTGAACGTTACCGCCATTACCGTCATCACGGCGCTTCGTCGCTGAGCGCTGCGCTGGGCTGTTTCTGGATGATTCTGGCGTGGATGTTCATCCCCCTCGAACATCCCCGCTGGCAAATTATTCGTGCGCGCCACGGTGAACTCTATCCGCATATCAACCCGGACAAGCCGCGTCCGCTGGATCCCGCGCGCTACGCTATTCAGTCCATCTGGCTACTGGCGACCTCAACGGGTGGAGAGAGAAAAACATCCCGCTGGCGCAGCTTCGATCGTGTGCAGAACTTACGTGAACACTATCACCAGTGGCTCGACCGGCTACCCGACCGGGTTGGCGACAGAACGGGTCATTTAGATAACCACAAAGAGCTCGGGCACCTTCACCCGGGCTTGCGGCGTTTTATTCTCGGCGTGGTTGTGGTGTTCTCGCTTATTCTGGCGCTGGTCTGTATTACTCAGCCTTTCAACCCGCTGGCGCAGTTCACCTTCCTGATCCTGCTGTGGGGCGTGGCGCTGCTGGTGCGGCGCATACCGGGGCGTTTTTCGGCCCTGATGCTGATTGTGCTGTCGCTGACCGTTTCCTGCCGCTACATCTGGTGGCGATATACCTCAACGCTGAACTGGGACGATCCGGTCAGCCTGGTGTGCGGGTTAGTCCTGCTGTTTGCCGAGACCTACGCCTGGATCGTGCTGGTGCTGGGTTATTTCCAGGTTATCTGGCCGCTGAATCGACAGCCGGTGCCGCTGCCAAAAGACACGACCCAGTGGCCAACGGTGGACCTCTTCGTGCCGACCTACAACGAAGACCTGTCGGTGGTGAAAAACACCATTTACGCCGCGCTGGGTATCGACTGGCCGAAGGATAAAATCAAAATCTGGATCCTCGATGACGGTGGCCGCGCCGAGTTCCGCCAGTTCGCGGACGAAGTGGGGGTCGAGTATATCGCCCGTACCACGCATGAACACGCGAAGGCCGGTAACATCAACAATGCGCTGAAATATGCCAAAGGGGAGTTCGTTTCTATATTCGACTGCGACCACGTGCCAACGCGCTCGTTCCTGCAAATGACCATGGGCTGGTTCCTGAAGGAGAAAGAGCTGGCGATGATGCAGACGCCGCACCACTTCTTCTCGCCGGACCCGTTTGAACGTAACCTCGGTCGTTTCCGTAAAACCCCGAACGAGGGCACGCTGTTCTATGGTCTGGTGCAGGACGGAAATGACATGTGGGACGCAACGTTCTTCTGCGGCTCCTGTGCGGTGATCCGCCGTAAACCGCTGGATGAAATAGGCGGGATCGCCGTCGAGACGGTCACGGAAGATGCGCACACCTCGCTGCGTCTGCACCGTCTTGGCTATACCTCTGCCTACATGCGTATTCCTCAGGCGGCGGGGCTGGCCACGGAATCCCTGTCGGCGCACATCGGGCAGCGTATTCGCTGGGCGCGCGGCATGGTGCAAATTTTCAGGCTAGATAACCCGCTGATGGGTAAAGGGCTGAAGCTGGCGCAGCGCCTGTGCTACGTCAACGCCATGTTCCACTTCTTATCGGGTATTCCACGGCTAATCTTCCTCACTGCGCCGCTGGCGTTCCTGCTCCTTCACGCTTACATCATCTATGCTCCCGCGCTGATGATTGCCCTGTTCGTTCTGCCGCACATGATCCACGCCAGCCTGACGAACTCGAAGATTCAGGGGAAATATCGCCACTCCTTCTGGAGTGAAATCTACGAAACGGTGCTGGCCTGGTACATCGCGCCGCCAACCATGGTGGCGCTGATTAATCCGCATAAAGGGAAGTTCAACGTCACCGCGAAGGGCGGGCTGGTGGAAGAGGAGTATGTCGACTGGGTGATCTCCCGGCCCTATATCTTCCTGGTGCTGCTCAATATTGTGGGGGTGATTGTCGGGGTCTGGCGCTACTTCTACGGCCCGGAAAACGAAATCCTGACGGTCTTCGTGAGTATGGCGTGGGTGTTTTATAACCTGATTATCCTCGGTGGCGCGGTGGCGGTATCGGTGGAGAGCAAACAGGTTCGCCGCGCGCATCGCGTCGAAATCAGCATGCCAGCGGCCATTGCCCGCGACGATGGCCATCTCTTCTCCTGTACCGTACATGACTTCTCGGATGGTGGGCTGGGTATCAAGATCAACGGTCAGGCGAAGGTGCTGGAAGGGCAGAAGGTCAACTTACTGCTTAAACGCGGCCAGCAGGAGTATGTCTTCCCGACGCAGGTTGTACGTGTGAGAGGAAATGAAGTCGGTCTGCAACTGATGCCGCTGACCAAAAAGCAACACATCGATTTTGTGCAGTGTACGTTTGCCCGCGCGGATACGTGGGCTCTCTGGCAGGACAGCTTCCCTGAGGATAAGCCTCTGGAAAGCCTGCTGGATATTCTTAAGCTGGGGTTCCGTGGCTATCGTCACCTTGCAGAATTTGCCCCGTCGTCGGTGAAATTAATTTTCCGGTCACTTACTTCACTGGTTTCCTGGGTCGTGTCGTTCATTCCGCGTCGACCTGAGCGAGATGAAGCGAAGCAGGCGGACCCGGTTATGGCTCAACAATGATGATAACGCGATGAAAACAAAACTTTCCTGGTTATGTGCAGTGGCAATGGGGATGAGTGCGCTCCCTGCAACAGTGGCTAACGCGGCGCCTGATAACGCAGCGACCACGCCCGCGCCAACGGTGCCTGTCGTCGCGCAAGCGACCGATCCGGTTGTGACGGCGGCACCGGGGCAGACGGAAAACGTCGTCCCGAATCAGCCGACGACGGGCAATACACTGCCCGCCGATAACCCAGTGGTCGGGCAATACACTGCCCGCCGATAACCCAGTGGTCGGGCAGGTTATGCCCGGCGTGCCGGGGGCCAGTGCGCCGGTGGTTGCCGAAAATACGCCGTCGCGTGACGTTAAGCTGACGTTCGCCCAGATTGCTCCTCCTCCGGGCAGCATGGTCCTGCGCGGCATCAACCCAAATGGCGGTATCGAATTCGGCATGCGCAGCGATGAAGTCGTGTCGAAAGCGATGCTCAACCTGGAATACACGCCATCGCCGTCACTGCTGCCGGTGCAGTCCCAGCTTAAGGTCTATCTGAATGACGAGCTGATGGACGTCCTGCCCGTCACCAAAGAGCAACTGGGTAAGAAAACTCTGGCTCAGGTGCCGATTAACCCGCTGTTTATCACCGACTTTAACCGCGTGCGCCTGGAATTTGTCGGCCACTACCGCGATGTCTGTGAAAACCCGGCCAGCAGCACCCTGTGGCTGGATGTCGGTCGTAACTCTTCGCTACAGATGACCTATCAGCCGCTGGCGTTGAAAAACGATCTCTCCGCCTTCCCGGTGCCGTTCTTCGACCCGCGTGATAACCGTCCGCTGAACCTGCCGATGGTGTTTGCTGGCTCGCCGGATGTGACCGAACAGCTGGCGGCCTCCATCGTGGCATCCTGGTTTGGTTCCCGCTCCGGCTGGCGTGGTCAGAGTTTCCCGGTCATGTACGACAAAATGCCGGACAAAAACGCGATCGTGTTTGCCACTAATATCAAACGTCCGGCATTCCTGCGTGACCATCCGGAGGTAAAAGCACCCACCATCGAGATGATCAGCCATCCGGACAATCCATACGTGAAGCTGCTGGTGATCTTCGGACGTGATGACAAAGATCTGGTGCAGGCGGCGAAAGGCATTGCGCAGGGGAATATCCTGTTCCGCGGTAACAGCGTTGTGGTGGATGAGGTGAAACCGCTGCTGGCGCGTAAGCCTTATGATGCGCCGAACTGGGTGCGTACCGACCGTGCGATCACCTTCGGCGAGCTGAAAACCTATGAAGAGCAATTGCAGTCAACCGGGCTTGAACCGTCTCCGGTCAGCCTGTCACTGAACCTGCCGCCGGATCTCTATCTGCTGCGCACCAACGGCATTGATATCAACCTGAACTACCGCTACACCGCGCCAGCAACCAAAGACAGCTCGCGCATGGATATCAGCCTCAACAACCAGTTCCTGCAATCGTTCAGCCTGACCAGCAGCCAGGAGACAAACCGGTTAATGCTTCGTCTGCCTGTATTGCAGGGGCTGCTGGACGGCAAAACCGATGTGTCGATCCCGGCGCTGAAGCTCGGTGCGGTAAACCAGCTGCGGTTTAACTTCCAGTATATGAACCCCATGCCGGGAGGATCGGTGGAAAACTGCATTACCTTCCAGCCGGTGCAAAACCACGTGGTGATTGGTGACGACTCCACGATCGACTTCTCGAAGTATTACCACTTTATTGCGATGCCGGATCTGCGTGCCTTTGCTAACGCCAGCTTCCCGTTCAGCCGCATGGCAGACCTCTCTGAATCGATTGTCGTGATGCCAAAAGCGGCCAACGAAGGCCAGGTTACTACGCTGCTGGACACCATGGGCACCGTCGGGGCGCAAACCGGCTTGCCGGCTATCAACGTGACGGTGACGGATGACGGTAGCCAAATCCAGAACAAAGATGCCGATATCATGGTCATCGGCAACATTCCGGACAAGCTGAAAGACGAGAAGCGCGTCGATCTGCTGGTGCAGGCGGCTCAGTCATGGGTCAATACGCCGCTGCGTCAAACCGAGTTCCCGAGCATCATGCCGGACAGTGGCGATCGTCAGGCCAATATCAGGACGACCGTCAGCTCAACGGGCCCGATGGCCGCGATTGTCGGCTTCCAGTCGCCGTATAACGACCAGCGCAGCGTTATCGCCCTGCTGGCGGACAGCCCGCGCGGCTATGAGCTACTCAACACGGCCATGAACGACAGCGGTAAACGCGCGGCCATGTTCGGTTCCGTCTCGGTTATTCGTGAGTCAGGGGTGAACAGCCTGCGCGTGGGGGATGTCTACTACGTCGGTCATCTGCCGTGGTTCGAACGCCTGTGGTACGCCCTGTCTAACCACCCGGTGCTGCTGGCCGTGCTGGCTGCGCTCAGCGTCGTATTGCTGGCCTGGGTACTGTGGCGTCTGCTGCGAATCATCAGCCGTCGTCGTCTTAACCCGGACCATGAGTAAGCGGTGATGAAAATCTTTCGCGGGTGTGTCGTTGCAGCGTTGATGCTGGCGGCGGCGAATCTTCACGCCGCCTGTCGCTGGCCTGCCTGGGAGACGTTCAAACAGGATTACATGAGCGACAGTGGGCGCGTCATTGATCCCAGTGACGCGCGCAAAATCACCACCTCCGAAGGGCAAAGCTATGGGCTGTTCTTTGCCCTGGCAGCAAACGATCGCAAGGCGTTCGATCTGTTGCTGGCATGGACGCGCGATAACCTTGCCGAGGGGGATTTAACCCAACATCTTCCTGCCTGGCTGTGGGGGAAAAAGGACGACGAAACCTGGGCGATTATCGACTCTAACTCTGCGTCTGATGCCGATATCTGGATTGCCTGGTCGCTGCTGGAAGCCGGGCGGCTGTGGAAAAATCCTGATTATACGCGCACGGGTAAAGCACTGTTGACGCGCATTGCCAGTGAGGAAGTGGTGAAGGTGCCGGGGCTGGGTTCGATGCTGTTGCCGGGTAAAGTCGGTTTTGCCGAAGAAAATGCCTGGCGCTTCAACCCCAGCTACCTGCCGCCGCAGCTTGCGAGCTATTTCACCCGTTTTGGCGCGCCGTGGACGACGCTCCGTGAAACCAACCTGCGTCTGCTGCTCGAGACCGCGCCTAAAGGATTTTCCCCGAACTGGGTGAAATACCAGAAAAAGGGCGGCTGGCAGCTGTCGCAGGATGCGTCCCTGACTGGCAGCTACGATGCGATTCGCGTCTATCTGTGGGTGGGGATGATGAACGATAGCGATCCGCAGAAAGCCCGACTACTGGCGCGGTTCAAGCCCATGGCGACCACCACCATCAAACAAGGCTTACCGCCGGAGAAAGTGGACGTAGCGACCGGGAAACGCACCGGAGATGGGCCGGTAGGGTTTTCTGCCTCCCTGCTTCCGTTTTTACAAAACCGGGACGCGCAGGCGGTGCAACGTCAGCTCGTCGCCGATCGTTTTCCCGATAAAAATGCTTATTACAGCTACGTTCTGACCCTCTTTGGACAAGGATGGGATCAGCATCGTTTTCGCTTCACCGCGCAAGGTGAATTACTACCGGATTGGGGCCAGGAATGCGCACGTTCTCACTAAATCTACTCACTTTATCGCTTGGCCTGGCGCTAATGCCCCTGGCCCAGGCCGCCAACTCCCCGCAGCAGAGACAGCTGCTGGAACAGGTCCGTCTGGGCGAATCCACCCAGCGTGAGGATTTGGTGCGCCAGTCGCTCTACCGCCTTGAGTTGATTGATCCCAATAATCCGGACGTGATTGCCGCGCGCTTCCGCTACCTGTTACGACAGGGCGATACGGCGGGCGCGCAAAAAGAGCTGGATCGTCTGAAAGGGATGGCGCCCGATTCCAGTGCGTACCAGTCCTCCCGGACGACCATGCTGCTCTCCACGCCGGATGGTCGTCAGGCCCTTCAGCAGGCTCGCCTGCTTGCCACCACCGGCCACACGCAGGAAGCCATTGCCGCGTATGACAAACTGTTTGACGGTAAGCCGCCCAGCGGCGACATCGCCACGGAGTACTGGAACGTGGTGGCGAAAGAGCCTGCCCGCCGCAACTCGGCCATTAATCAGCTTAAGAAAATAAACGCCAGCAGCCCGGGCAACGTCACGCTACAGTCCTCGCTGGCACAGCTTCTGTTCCAGAGCGGACGCCGTGATGAAGGATTTGCGGTGTTACAGGAGATGGCCAAATCGAACAATGGCCGCAGTCAGGCGTCGGACATGTGGTACCAGCAGATCAAAGATCAGCCTGCCAGCAGTGCCAGCGTCAGCGCGCTGCAACAATACCTGAGCGTGTTCAGCGATGGCGATAACGTGTCGGCGGCGCGCGCCCAGCTTGAAGCGCAGCAAAAACAACTTTCCGATCCGGCGTTCCGTGCCAAAGCCGAAGGGTTAGCCGCAGTGGATGCCGGGCAGGGCAGTAAAGCGGTGACGGAGTTGCAGAAAGTGGTCAGCGCCAATCACGCCGACAGTGAAGCCGTCGGCGCGCTGGGGCAGGCCTATTCCCAGAAAGGCGATCGCGCGCGCGCGGTTGCGCAGTTTGAGAAGGCAATCGCCCTCGATCCGCAGAGCGATAATCGGGGCAAATGGGACAGCCTGCTGAAGGTCAACCGATACTGGCTGCTGATCCAGCAGGGGGATAACGCCCTGAAAGCCAACAATACGGCCCAGGCGGAGCGCTATTACCAGCAGGCGCGCAACATTGACAACACAGACAGCTACGCGGTGCTGGGGTTGGGTGACGCGGCGGCGGCGCGCAAAGATAACGACGCGGCTGAGCGCTTTTATCGCCAGGCGTTGCGGATGGACAGCGGCAACAGCAATGCGGTGCGCGGTCTCGCCAACATTTATCGCGCGCAGTCACCACAGAAGGCGACGCAGTTTATTCAGTCGCTCTCTGCCAGCCAGCGCCGCAGCATTGATGATATTGAACGTAGCCTGACGAACGAGCAGCTGTCAGCCCAGGCCGAACAGCTGGAAAGCGAGGGGAAATATGCGCAGGCCGCAGAAATTCAGCGCCGACGCCTTGCGCTTTCTCCGGGCGATGTGTGGATCACCTACCGGCTGTCACGCGATCTGTCCAGCGCAGGTCAGCGCAGCCAGGCGGATAACCTGATGCGTCAGCTGGCAAGCCAGAAACCGGGCGATCCGGATCAGGTTTACGCCAGCGGGCTGTACCTGTCCGGTAACGATCAGGACCGGGCCGCGCTGGCGCATCTGAACACGCTGCCGCGCGACAAGTGGAACAGCAACATTCAGGAGCTGGCAGACCGCCTGCAAAGTAACCAGGTGCTGGAAACCGCCAACCGCCTGCGCGACAGTGGAAAAGAGCAGGAGGCGGAAACATTGCTTCGCCAGCAGCCGCCGTCCACCCGTATCGACCTGACGCTGGCGGACTGGGCTGAACAGCGTGGCGACCACGAGGCCGCGAAAACTGCCTACAACACCGTCCTGCAACGTGAACCGCAGAACGAAGACGCGATCCTCGGCCTGACCGAGGTCTATCTTGCCCAGGGCAACAAGGACGCGGCGCGCACGGCGCTGGCGAAACTGCCCGCGGCACAGAACGGCGAACCGCTCTCCATTAATATGCAGCGCAGGCTTGCTATGGCGCAGGCCGGTCTGGGGGAACCTGCTGCGGCAGAAAAGACCTTCAACGCCATTCTTCTGCAGGCCAAATCGCAGCCGCCTTCGATGGAAAGTGCGCTGGTGATGCGTGATGCCGCCCGTTTTCAGGCTCAAAATGGTCAGCCTCAGCAGGCGCTGGACACCTGGAAAGATGCGATGGTCGCATCGGGCATCACGACGACCCGTCCGACCGATAACGACAGTTTTACGCGGCTCACCCGTAACGATGAGAAAGATGACTGGCTGAAGCGCGGCGTGCGCAGCGATGCAGGCGATCTTTATCGTCAGCAGGATCTGAACGTCACGCTGCAACATGATTACTGGGGGTCCAGCGGCACGGGAGGCTATTCCGACCTGAAAGCGCACACCACCATGCTCCAGGTTGATGCGCCGCTGTCGGACGGTCGTATGTTCTTCCGTAGCGATCTGGTCAATATGAACGCCGGTTCCTTTGACACCGACAACGGAACCTACGATCCGACATGGGGCACCTGCGCCGAAACGCCATGTCACGGCAGCACGAACCAGTCGGCCAACGGTGCCAGCGTGGCCGTCGGCTGGCAGAACAAAACCTGGGCGTGGGATATTGGTACTACGCCGATGGGCTTTGACGTGGTCGATGTGGTGGGCAGCCTGAGCTACAGCAACGACTTAGGGCCGATTGGCTACACCCTGAACGCCCATCGCCGTCCGATTTCCAGCTCGGTGCTGGCCTTCGCCGGGCAAAAAGATCCCAATACCGACACCACCTGGGGCGGCGTGCGTGCCACCGGTGGCGGCGTGAGCGTGAGCTACGACAAAGGCGAAGCTAACGGTATCTGGTCAAGCCTGAGTGCCGACAGCCTCACCGGGAAGAATGTCGAAGATAACTGGCGCGTCCGCTGGATGACCGGCTATTACTACAAGCTCATCAATCAGAACAACGAACGCCTGACGGTTGGCGTGTCCAACATGCTGTGGCATTACGATAAGGATTTAAGTGGTTATTCGCTGGGCCAGGGCGGTTACTACAGTCCCCAGGAGTATGTGTCGTTCGCCTTACCGGTGAACTGGCGTAAACGCACAGAGAACTGGTCCTGGGAGCTGGGCGGCTCCGTCTCCTGGTCCCATTCAAAAACAAAAGATGTGATGCGTTATCCGTTGCAGGGGCTGATCCCGGACAATGAGCCAGGCCGTTACACCGATAAAGGTGTGATGGAAACCGGTAGTAGCTCGTCAGGGACGGGTTATACCGCAAGGGCGATTGTTGAACGCCGCGTGACGTCCAACTGGTTTGTCGGTCTGGGCGTCGATATTCAGGAAGCAAAAGACTATACCCCGAGCCATGCGCTGCTCTACGTTCGGTATTCTGCCGCGGGCTGGCAGGGTGATATGGACTTACCACCGGAACCGCTGGTGCCTTATGCAGACTGGTGATCGGATTTTTACTTAATCTAATTGTAAGTCTCTCTTAAAAGTGCAGCTATCGGGTATACTCGGACGCACCAGGTTTACACCCTGGTGCGCCCTGCGCTTCGAGTTTTGTGGAGAGTCATTTTGCGTGTCAGCCGTTCCTTAACGATCAAACAGATGGCGATGGTGTCTGCCGTCACAATGCTGTTTGTCTTCATCTTCTGCGTCATTTTGCTGTTTCATTCCGTACAGCAGAACCGCTATAACACGGCTTCGCAACTGGAAAGTATTGCCCGCTCGGTGCGGGAACCCCTGTCAGCCTCGATCCTGAAAGGGGATATCCCCGAGGCGGAATCCATCCTGAAGCGCATCCAGCCCGCCGGTATCGTGAGCCGCGCGGATGTGGTGCTGCCGAACCAGTTTCAGGCGCTGCGGATGAGTTTTATCCCGGAGCGTCCCGTCCCGATGATGGTAATGCGCCTGTTTGAACTGCCGGTGCAGATTTCCCTGCCGCTCTATTCTCTGGAAAGACCGGCTAACCCACAGCCGCTGGCCTACCTGGTGCTACAGGCTGACTCGTATCGCATGTATAAATTTGTCATGAGTTGGGTTGCTACGTTAGTAACCACTTACTTACTTTTGACATTAATGCTGAGCGTGGCGCTGACGTGGTGTATCAACCGTTTAATTGTGCATCCGTTGCGCCGCATAGCCCGGGAGCTGAACGACCTCTCACCACAGGAGCATATGGGGCATCAGCTTCCCTTGCCGCGCCTGCATCACGACGATGAAATCGGCATGCTGGTCCGCAGTTACAATATCAACCAGCAGCGTGTCCTGCGTCAGCAGGAAGAACTCAGTAACAACGCCACCCGTTTTCCGGTTTCCGATCTGCCAAACAAAGCGTTTTTAATGGCGTTGCTGGAGCAGACCGTCGCCCGCCAGCAGACCACTGCGCTGATGGTGATTGCCTGCGAAACCTTGCAGGACACGGCGGGCGTGCTGAAAGAGAGCCAGCGCGAAATGCTTTTACTGACGCTGGTGGAAAAGGTGAAATCCGTTCTGGCCCCGCGCATGGTACTCACCCAGGTCAGCGGCTATGACCTGGTGGTGATCGCGCACGGAGTTAAAGAGCCATGGCACGCCATTACGTTAGGTCAGCAAGTACTCACTGTCATTAATGAGCGGCTACCCATTCAGGGTATCCAGCTTCGCCCGAGCGCCAGCATCGGTATTGCGATGTACTACGGTGGCCTGACCGCCGAGCAGCTTTACCGTCGGGCCTTCTCGGCAGCATTCACCGCGCGTCGGAAAGGAAAAAACCAGATCCAGTTCTTTGACCCGGAGCAGATGGAAAAAGCCCAGCAGCGCCTGACCGAAGAGAGCGACATTCTGACGGCGATGGACAATCGCCAGTTTGCGCTCTGGCTACAGCCGCAGGTGAATCTGCGCACGGGTGAAGTGACCAGCGCCGAAGCGTTGCTGCGTATGCAACAGCCGGACGGCACGTGGGAGCTGCCTGAAGGGATGATCGAACGTATCGAGTCCTGCGGCCTGATGGTCACCGTCGGCTACTGGGTGCTGGAAGAGTCGTGCCGCCAGCTTGCGGCCTGGCAACAACGGGGCATCACGCTGCCGCTGTCGGTGAATCTCTCTGCGCTACAGCTGATGCACCCGACCATGGTGCCGGAGATGCTCGAGCTGATCCACCGCTACCGCATTCAGCCCCACACGCTGATCCTGGAAGTCACCGAGAGCCGTTGTATCGACAATCCTGACGATGCTGTCGCCATTCTGAAACCGCTGCGTAACGCCGGGATCCGCATTGCACTGGACGATTTTGGTATGGGGTATTCCGGCCTGCGTCAGCTTCAGCACATGAAAACCCTGCCGGTGGACGTTCTGAAAATCGACAAAACCTTTGTGGAAGGGCTGCCGGAGGATTGCAGCCTGGTACAGGCCATTATTCAGATGGCGCACAGCCTGAATCTGCACGTGATTGCCGAGGGTATCGAAACCGACGCCCAGCGTGAGTGGCTGGCTGCGGCGGGCGTGGAGAGCGGACAGGGCTTCCTGTTTGACCGTGCCGTACCGTCGGATATCTTCGAGCAACGCTATCTCGCCGACGCTGGCAATAACGCAAAAGTGTAATTTTGTTGCTGGCTTGTGCGAGCCAGCTCAAATTTCTTAACATTTTTGTTTCAAATTTGAACCCCGTTTATTTCTGTCCTGTTATGTGGGTGTTATTTTAAAGCCGCAGGTTAACCATAACCTTACAAAGCCTGTAGTTTTTCTTCCCAGGGACACCCTATGAAAACCTCACTCTTCAAAAGTCTTTACTTCCAGGTCCTGACAGCCATCGCCATCGGTATTCTGCTCGGTCACTACTACCCGGAGCTTGGCGCGCAAATGAAACCGCTTGGCGACGCGTTCGTTAAACTCATTAAAATGATCATCGCACCGGTCATTTTCTGTACCGTGGTGACTGGCATCGCTGGCATGGAAAGCATGAAGGCGGTCGGGCGTACGGGGGCGGTTGCCCTGCTGTACTTTGAAATTGTCAGTACCATCGCGCTGATTATCGGCCTGATTATCGTCAACGTGGTACAGCCTGGCGCGGGCATGAACGTCGACCCGGCCACGCTGGATGCGAAAGCGGTGGCGGTTTACGCTGAACAGGCGAAAGATCAGGGGATAGTTGCCTTCCTGCTGGACGTGATCCCGAGCAGCGTGATTGGCGCGTTCGCCAGCGGAAACATCCTCCAGGTGCTGCTGTTTGCGGTGCTGTTTGGCTTTGCCCTGCACCGTCTGGGCAGTAAAGGCCAGCTGATTTTTAACGTCATTGAAAGCTTCTCGCAGGTTATCTTCGGCATTATCAACATGATCATGCGTCTGGCCCCGATTGGTGCCTTTGGCGCGATGGCCTTCACCATCGGGAAATACGGCGTCGGCACGCTGGTACAGCTGGGCCAGCTGATCGTCTGCTTCTACATCACCTGTATTCTGTTTGTGGTGGTGGTGCTCGGTTCCATCGCCCGTGCGACCGGCTTCAGCATCTTCAAATTTATCCGTTATATTCGTGAAGAGCTGCTGATTGTCCTCGGCACATCCTCTTCGGAGTCCGCGCTGCCGCGTATGCTCGATAAAATGGAAAAGCTGGGCTGCCGTAAGTCAGTTGTGGGGCTGGTTATTCCTACGGGCTACTCCTTTAACCTGGACGGCACCTCGATATACCTGACGATGGCGGCGGTCTTTATTGCCCAGGCCACTAACAGCCACATGGATATCTTCCATCAGATTACGCTGCTGGTGGTGCTTCTGCTCTCTTCAAAAGGGGCGGCGGGCGTCACGGGCAGCGGATTTATCGTGCTGGCGGCCACCATTTCAGCGGTGGGGCATCTGCCGGTGGCGGGCCTGGCCCTGATCCTCGGTATCGACCGCTTTATGTCCGAAGCCCGTGCGTTAACCAACCTGATTGGCAATGGCGTGGCGACGGTCGTGGTGGCGAAGTGGGTGAAAGAGCTGGATCACAAGAAGCTTAACGATACGCTGAATAACCGCCCATCTGAGGACAAAACCCCCGGTTTATCCTCTTAATCCCTCATAAATGCCCGTATTCCCTTGTGGGGATGCGGGCACCTGCGCATAATAACCGTTCATACCTGTCATAATTCGACAAGATTTTTTTTGGGTATATTTCACTTCCGCCCGTGACGTTTAGCCGAACACGCTGTCTAATCGGAAGGTTTTCATCGTCATCTTTGAGTGCTCACGTCGCGAGACACTCTCTTTAACCAGGAATGTTGATCAGGGGTTCACATGCAGGGCACAAAAATTCGACTCTTAACCGGCGGTTTGCTGATGATGGCAGCAGCCAGTTATGTGCAGGCAGATGCGCTCCAGCCAGACCCGGCCTGGCAACAGGGAACACTGGCGAACGGCTTTCAGTGGCAGGTATTATCCACTCCGCAACGTCCGAGCGATCGCATTGAAATCCGTCTTTCTGTGAATACCGGCTCCCTCACTGAAAGTACCCAGCAGACCGGTTTAAGCCATTTTATTCCACGACTGGCGCTCACCCAGAGCGGCAGTTTGCAGGCGGTTCAGGTGCGTTCTTTATGGCAACAGGCCATCGATCCGAAACGCCCGCTGCCCCCGGCTGTGGTCTCCTATGACTACACCATGTTTAACCTGAGCCTGCCCAACAACCGTAACGATCTGCTTAAAGAAGCGCTGACCTATCTTTCCGATGCTACCGGCAAACTGGCGATTACGCCTGAAACCGTTAACTATGCGTTGAGCAACAGCGACATGGTGGCGACCTGGCCGACGGATACCAAAGAAGGCTGGTGGCGCTACCGCCTGAAAGGGTCAACGCTGCTGGGCCACGACCCGGCAGAGCCGCTGAAACAGCCGGTTGATGCCGCGCAGGTGAAATCTTTCTACCAGCAGTGGTACACCCCGGACGCCATGACCCTGATTGTGGTGGGCAACGTGGACAGCCGCGCGGTGATAGAACAGATCAACAAAGCATTTGGCGAGCTGAAAGGGAAGCGTGAAACGCCCGCCCCGGTTCCAACATTGTCCCCGCTGCGTCCAGAGACGGTCAGTATCATGACCGATACCGTGCGTCAGGATCGTCTTTCGATGATGTGGGATACCGCCTGGCAGCCGATCCGCGAGTCTTCTGCGCTGTTGCGTTACTGGCGTGCGGATCTCGCCCGTGAAGCGCTGTTCTGGCACGTTCAGCAGACGCTCAGCAAGAACAACGTGAAGGATATTGGCCTGGGCTTTGACTGTCGCGTGCTGTTCCAGCGCGCCCAGTGCGCCATTAACGTGGAATCGCCGGGCGATAAGCTGAACGCGAATCTCGGCGTGGTGGCGAAAGAGCTGGCAAAAGTGCGTAAAGAGGGCCTGTCTGAAGAGGAGTTTAATGCGCTGGTGGCGCAGAAATCCCTCGAATTGCAGAAACTGTTCGCCACCTATGCCCGCGCCGATACCGATATCTTAATCAGCCAGCGCATTCGATCCTTGCAGAATCAGGTGGTGGACATCGCGCCGGAGCAATATCAGAAACTGCGTCAGGATTTCCTGAACGGTCTGACCGTGGAGATGCTAAATCAGGATCTGCGTCAGCAGCTGTCGCAGGACATGGCGTTGATTCTGTTGCAGCCGAAAGGTGAGCCTGAATATGACATGAAAGAGTTGAAGGCCACCTGGAACGCCATCATGGCGACGCCGCCGCAGCCAGCGCAAACGGCAGCCGATGATTTACACCAGGATGCGAGTGATATTCCGCAGGGCCAGTAAGCCCTGCTAACCCTCTCCCTTGAGGGAGAGGGTTAGCGTGCGGGCATCAGCCCGCACAGTCCTTAAGCAGGCATCGCCTCGCGCGGAATAATCGCTCCGCGATACTGAATCACCGTGCTGGCCGTCAAATGGCCGCGCTGCGCCGCCGCTTCCGGCGTCCCCCCCGTCAGACGTACCGCCAGATACCCCGCGCTGAAAGAATCTCCCGCCGCAGTGGTATCAATCACTTTCTCTTTCGCCAGCTTCACCGCCGGTACTTCTGTCACGGCTTCACCTGCAATCGCCACCAGGCAAGACTCCGCCCCGCGCTTAATCACCACTTCGCTGACCCCAGCGGCCTGCGTCCGGGCGATGACCTCATCAACCGGTTTTTCGCCCCACAGAGCATCTTCATCATCCAGCGTCAGGAAGGCGATATCGGTGCATTCGAGCATCTGCTGGTAAACCTGCTGGGTCTCTTCACGGCTTGCCCACAGGCGCGGACGGTAGTTGTTATCGAAAATCACCTTCCCGCCATTGGCGCGGCATTCGCGCAGCAGTGACAGCAGCTTCTCACGGCTCTGCTGGCTCAGAATCGCCAGGCTGATCCCGCTCAGGTAGAGATAATCAAAGGTCGCCAGTTCTTCGCAAATCGCAGCGGCGGCCTCGCTTTCCAGCCAGAATTTGGCGGCCGCTTCATTACGCCAGTAGTAGAAGGTGCGCTCGCCGGTACTGTCGGTTTCGATGTAGTACAAACCCGGCAGACGGTTTTCCATTCGCTGGATCAGCGAGGTCCCAACGTTTTCACCCTGCCAGGCTTCCAGCATCTGCTGGCTGAAGCTGTCCGTTCCCAGCGCGGTAACGTAGCTCACGCTCAGCGCATCGGGGGCGACCTGACGGGCTATGTAAACGGAGGTGTTCAATGTATCGCCACCAAAACCGCGGCTGACTTCCGCGCCTTTCTGGGACAGCTCAATCATGCATTCGCCAATCACGGCAATTTTTTTAGACATAGTCGTGAACCTGAACAGAGTAATTAAGGGTAGTGTGCGCTGTGTGTTTTTTACGGTCAACTATATTAAAACGACGTTCCATTATTTTTTTTGAGCCAGCGCGTATTCCGGCATATTTCTGTCATCTTAATTTCATTTTCCTGATGAATTGAACATAAAGTTCTCACCTGGCGGGCCGATAACTCAGTGACGAGTCCAGAAAGGCTATCCCATACAACAGGACATCCGAAATGAAGTCAGAGCAGGTTATCCAGCGGCTGAACACTACGCCTGAGGCAAGTATTGAGAACTTGCAGGAGCATCGCTACTGGCTGCAATGTGAGCGAGCGTATACCTATCAGCCCATCTACCGTACCGACGGTCGGTTAATGGCGATTGAGGTGTTAACGGTCGTCACTCATCCATCGAATCCTTCACAGCGTATCGCGCCGGACCGCTATTTTGCGGAGGTTGCCGTGCGTCAGCGTATCGACGTACTGGAAGAGCAGCTGAGAATGCTGGCGACGAAGCAGGCGTTCTTCGAGCAGCACGGTATTCTGGCGTCGGTGAACGTGGATGGCCCAACCCTGATGGCGCTACGTCAGAACGCAACGTTGCAGGCGCTGATTGCCACCCTGCCGTGGATGCGCTTCGAACTTGTGGAACATGTTCGGCTGCCGCAGGACTCCTCGTTTGCCTCAATGTGTGAATTTGGCCCGCTGTGGCTGGATGATTTCGGGACCGGTATGGCGAACTTCTCCGCCCTGAGCGAAGTGCGTTATGACTACATCAAAGTGGCTCGTGATCTGTTTATTATGCTGCGCCAGACGCCGGAAGGGCGGAATCTGTTTACTATGCTCCTGCAACTGATGAACCGCTATTGTCAGGGCGTCATTGTGGAAGGCGTAGAAACGCTGGAGGAGTGGCGCGACGTGCAAAATTCCCCGGCCGCGGCCGCACAGGGTTATTTCCTCTCTCGTCCTGTCCCCATGGATACCCTGGAAAAGGTGATAACCACCCTCTGATCTGCCCGCTTCCCTTTGTCTGAACTATAGTTTTAGAGGCAAGTTCATCAGGAAAGGGGACAACAATGACAAAAACAACCAGGGTGATTTCCTGGACAGCAGGGATTTTCTTGTTGCTGATCGTGGTCTTAATCATCATTATCGCCACGTTTGACTGGAACCGCCTCAAACCGACCATCAACCAGAAAGTCTCAGCCGAGCTGAACCGCCCCTTCGCAATACGCGGCGATTTGGGCGTCGTGTGGGAGCGCCAGAAAGAGGAAACCGGCTGGCGAAGCTGGGTGCCATGGCCGCACGTTCACGCCGACGATATCATTCTCGGCAACCCACCCGACATCCCCGAAGTGACCATGATTCATCTGCCGCGCGTGGAAGCCACGCTGGCACCGTTAGCCCTGCTAACCAAAACGGTGTATCTGCCGTGGATCAAACTCCAGCAGCCCGACGCGCGGCTGATTCGCCTGTCAGAGAAAAACAACAACTGGACGTTCGATCTCGCCAGCAGCGGCGATAAAGATCCGAATGCGCAGCCCTCTTCGTGGTCCTTCCGACTCGACAATATTCTGTTCGATCGGGGGCGGATCGCCATTGACGATAAAGTGAGTAAGGCTGACGTGGAGATCCTCGTCGATCCGCTGGGCAAGCCGCTGCCGTTTAGCGAAGTGACGGGCAGCAAAGCCAAAGGCGATGACAGCAAAGCGGGTGATTACGTCTTCGGCCTGACGGCGAAAGGGCGCTACAACGGACAGCCGCTGACGGGGAAAGGAAAAATTGGCGGTATGCTGGCACTCAGAAGCGAGGGTACGTCGTTCCCGGTGCAGGCGGATTTCCGCTCCGGTAATACCCGCGTGGCGTTCGTGGGCACGGTTAACGACCCGATGAACATGGGCGGCGTCGACCTCCAGCTTAAGTTTGCCGGTGATTCACTGGGTGAACTGTACGATCTCACCGGCGTACTGCTGCCGGATACCCCGCCGTTTGAAACGGACGGGCACCTGGTTGCCAAAATCGACACCGAAAAATCGTCCGTTTTTGACTACCGGGGATTCAACGGTCGTATTGGCGACAGCGATATTCACGGTACGCTGACCTACACCACCGGAAAACCGCGTCCGAAACTGGAAGGGGACGTTGAATCCCGCCAGCTGCGTCTGGCCGATCTTGGGCCGCTGATTGGCGTGGATTCGGGTAAAGGCACGAAGTCAAAAGAGGTTAAAAAGGACGTTCAGCCTGCGGGAAAAGTGCTGCCCTATGACCGCTTCGAAACCGACAAGTGGGACGTGATGGATGCGGATGTGCGCTTCAAAGGACGTAAAATTGAGCATGGCAGCACGCTGCCGCTGAGTAATCTCTCGACCCATATCATCCTGAAAAACGCCGACCTGCGCCTGCAACCGCTGAAGTTTGGCATGGCGGGGGGGACGATTTCCTCGAATATCCACCTTGAGGGAGATAAAAAGCCGATGCAGGGACGCGCGGAGATCCAGGCGCGTCGGCTGAAGCTGAAAGAGCTGATGCCGGACGTGGAGCTGATGCAGAAGACCCTCGGTGAGATGAACGGCGACGCGGACATTCGCGGCACGGGTAACTCCGTGGCGGCGCTGCTGGGCAGCGGAAACGGCAACCTGAAACTGCTGATGAACGACGGGCTGGTGAGCCGTAACCTGATGGAGATCCTGGGGCTGAACGTCGGGAACTTTATCATCGGGCAAATCTTCGGTGACGACGAAGTGCGCGTTAACTGCGCGGCGGCAAATCTGGATCTGGTCAACGGCGTGGCGCGTCCGCAAATCTTCGCCTTCGACACGGAAAACGCGGTTATCAACGTCACCGGCACCGCCAGCATGGCGTCCGAGCAGCTGGATTTAACCATCGATCCGGAAAGTAAAGGTATACGTATCATCACCCTGCGCTCGCCGCTGTACGTCCGCGGGACCTTCAAAGATCCGCAGGCGGGCGTGAAGGCCGGGCCGTTGATTGCGCGCGGTGCAGTCGCCGCCGCGCTCGCCACGCTGGTCACCCCTGCGGCGGCGCTGCTGGCGTTGATTTCGCCGTCAGAAGGCGAAGCGAATCAGTGTCGGACGATCTTATCGCAGATGAAGAAGTAGCTTCCTTTCTCCCTCTCCCTGTGGGAGAGGGCCGGGGTGAGGGCATCAGGCCGCAGTGAATTACAGCGCCTGATGCTTCGTCTCGTGCGTCAGCAGCAGCGCAATCAGCGTCAGCGCTGCCATTGCCGCCAGATAGACACCCACATAGAACAGGCCATAGTTCGCCTGAAGCCACGTGGCGATATACGGCGCTACCGAGGCGCCCAGAATCGACGAAACGTTATAGGAGAACGACGCGCCGGTATAACGCACTTCGGTCGGGAACAGCTCCGGCAGCAGCGCGCCCATCGGGCCAAAGGTCAGCCCCATCAGGCTCAGGCCAATCAGCAGATACGCCATCACCAGCGCAGGGCTACCTGAACCCAGCAGCGGCGGGAAGACAAACAGCGCGAACAGAATAATCAGCGAGGTGATGACGATCATGCTTGAACGACGGCCAAATTTATCCGCCAGCAGGCCCGCGATGGGCACCATCACACCAAATCCGATGACCGCCATCATCAGCATCCACAGCACTTCATTACGCGGCAGGCCCAGTCCGACCGGCGCGGCGGCGGTACTGTAGGTCATGGAGTAAACGGTCATGATGTAGAACAGCGTGTAGGTCGCCAGCATGATGAACGTGCCCAGCACGGTCACGCGCACGTGTTTGGTCAGCAGCGTACCCAGCGGCACTTTTACCTGTTTTTTCGCCGCGGCCACTTTTGCAAACACCGGCGTCTCATGCAGGGAAACACGAACATACAGGCCAATCAGCACCAGCACCGCTGAGAACACAAACGGAATACGCCAGCCCCAGCTCATGAACTGTTCATCGGTCAGCAGCCAGGAGAGCAGCAGGAAGGTGCCGTTAGCAAAGAAGAAACCAATCGGCGCGCCCAGCTGTGGGAAAGAGCCATACAGGGCACGCTTGCGCGCCGGGGCGTTCTCGGTCGCCAGCAGCGCCGCGCCGCCCCATTCACCGCCCAGCCCCAGACCCTGACCAAAGCGCGCCAGCGCCAGCAGCACAGGCGCCAGAATGCCGATAGTTTCATAGGTCGGGAGCAGGCCAATGGCGACGGTAGAGATCCCCATCGTCAGCAGCGAGGCAACCAGCGTCACTTTACGGCCAACGCGATCGCCAAAGTGACCAAAGACCGCTGAACCAATCGGACGCGCAACGAAGGCGATAGCAAAGGTGGCTAAAGACTGTAGCGTGGCTGCCGTCGGATCGCCCTGGGGGAAGAAAATATGCGGAAAGACAATGACCGCAGCGGTGGCGTAAATATAAAAGTCGAAGAACTCAATGGCGGTGCCAATCAGCGATGCGACGACGACTTTATTGCGCGAGTTGACCGGAACGTGTTCCGCCCCTTCGTTAAGTGTGGTGGCTGTTGCTTGCATAATATTTTCTTATTTTTGGACGAACGAAGGGCCATATTAGGCATAGCAAAAGCGACATTTCAATCTGTAACAAAGGCGTGGCGTGGTCATAAAAGCAACAAAAAGCGGATAATTTTCAGACCAGCGAAAACACTTCCATGAAATGCTTCACACTTTTTAAATATCAGACATTAAAACTGGTTTTGCGTTAAATAAAAGTTACGGTCTGGATTTATATGCTGAATTGATGAATCGGGCTGAAATATCAGCCCGACAGCACCTCAGCGGTGAGTTTTACCCGGCATGCGCGGGTCATCTTTATACTCTGCCGTGGCGATCCACGCGGCGCAGAACAGCGTCAGGCGAGCGAAGAAATAGAAGAAAGCCATCAGCCCCAGTACCGAACCAAAGGCCGCGCCGGAGGGAGACTTCACCAGCGACGGCAGTGTATAGGTCATCACAATTTTGATCACCTCAAAACCAATGGCGGCAATCAGCGTCCCGCGCATCAGCGCCTTCTTGCGTGGACGATGGCGGGGCAAACGCCAGAAGATCCAGAAGAACAGCAGATAGTTAGCAAAGATGGAGATGGCCAGCCCAATGCCGCGCCAGGCCGGTTTCAGCCATTCAATGTAATCCAGATACAGCGCGGAGATGATCATCTGCTGTGCGGAACCAGCGACCGAGGTGATGGAGAGCGTGATGACCAGCGCCACCAGCAGTCCAATCAGCGAAATAAAGTCGCGCAGATACTTCACCCATATCTTCTCCTGATCCTGCGGCGTACGCTCCCAGACGTCACGCGACTGGGCGCGAATGGCCTCACGCAGGTTGCCCATCCAGTTCACGCCGGAATAGAGCGCAATCAGCAACCCGACGATACCCACGGTAGTACGCTGCTGCACGGCGGTATTGATGGTGCTTTTGAGCGTCGTGGCGAGCGTCTGGTCGCTGACGTTGGTCAGGATCTTATTGAAGATGTCCTGCAATAGCGTCGGGTGAGACGCCAGCACAAAACCGGCGGCGGCAAATGACACCATCAGGATGGGGATCATCGACAGGAAAGAGAAGTAGGTGATCGCCGCGCCGAACTGATTTCCCATGCGGTCGTTAAAGCGCTCAGCGGCGCGGATCAGGTGAGCAATCGCGGGTATCTGCTGAATTTTTTCGGCTATGCCGGTCACGGTGCCCAGCGCTTTGCTGGCCGTTCCAGGCTCTTTCGGCGCTTCAGGCTCGTTATCCATCTTTTTGATGGGGTCATAATCTAAATGTTGAGTCGGTCGTTGCGGGTTATTTTCCGGCGTCACGCGCGTTTTCCTTTTCGTTGAGCTGGATGTTACTGAATTATAGCTTGCGACTAGTCCACGTAACCTTTTGTGAGTTCGGTAAGCCACTCCATAAACACATGCATCCGGCGGGAGAGGTTACGGCGATGGGGATAAATGAGGGAGACGGGCATCGGTTCGGCCCGGTATTGCGGCAGGATCTCGACAAGTTTTTTCGTGCGCAGGGCGTCACGCACCCCAACGCGCGGGACCTGAATAATGCCAAGCCCGGCGATACAGGCGGCCTGGTAGGTTTCCGTGCTGTTAACCGTTAATACGCCTCCCGTTTTTACCCACTGGGTCGCGCTGCCGTTGTAATACTCAAAACCCTGCGGACGTGTGCCCAGCGTGGCGGAGTAGTGAATAAGGGCATGCGAGGCCAAATCGTCCAGCGTCTCCGGGAAGCCGAATCGCGTCAGATAATCCGGGCTGGCGCAGTTAATCACCGAGAGTTGTCCAAGCGGGCGGGCGATAAGC
This sequence comes from Enterobacter cloacae complex sp. IR5418, assembly GCF_049238105.1. Classification (NCBI taxonomy): domain Bacteria; kingdom Pseudomonadati; phylum Pseudomonadota; class Gammaproteobacteria; order Enterobacterales; family Enterobacteriaceae; genus Enterobacter; species Enterobacter cloacae complex sp. IR5418. The sequence continues at coordinate 29,128 of NZ_JBMKHS010000006.1, forward strand.
CCGGAGTCCTTCAGGTTTCCCACGCGAACCACACAGTCAAATCCTTCGCGGATGACATCGACCAGACGATCGCTGCTACTCAGCTCCAGCTCAATGCCGGGATACTGTTGTAAAAAAGCAGGCAGTTTCGGAATGACTACATTTCGCGCAATGGCAACGGGCATATCCACACGTAGCCGACCGCTGATGGTGGAAGGATCGTGCAGGAACATGCCGTCCAGTTCGTCCAGATTCATCAGCAGATCTTTTGCGCGCTCGTAATAAACCATGCCGTCCTGCGTCAGGCTGACGCGGCGGGTCGTGCGGTGCAGCAGCTGCGTGCCAAGCACGTTTTCCAGCGCCTGGATCTGTCGCGATACGCTCCCCTTCGGCAGGCTTAACGTCTCCGCCGCACGGGAAAAACTCTCCAGTTCCGCGACGCGAAGGAAAAGCTGCATTGCGTGTATTTTATCCATAGATGTTGGTCATTGTTGTTATGAATGAAACAGTAAAACGCTATATGCGGTATTTATTGATTTTCTACCATCTAATAAGCTCTTTCTCAATCTTCATCACAGCCGAAACGAGGTGAATTATGAGTGAACGTATTGCTTTAGTGACTGGCGGTAGCCGCGGCCTGGGCAAAAATGCCGTTTTGAAGCTGGCAGCGGAAGGGACAGGGATCATCCTGACCTGGAACAGCAGCCAGCAGGAGGCGCAGGACGTTGTGCAGGAAATTGAGAGAAAAGGCGGTAAAGCGGCAGCATTGCAGCTTAACGTCGGCGATACGGCAAGTTTTACGCGCTTTGCTCAACAGGTGAAGGAGACCCTTAAACAGGTCTGGCAGCGTGACACCTTTGACTATTTAGTGAACAACGCGGGTACAGGTTTATACGCACCCTATACCGAGACGACAGAAGCGCAGTTTGATGATGCGGTGAACATTCACTTCAAAGGTCCGTTTTTCCTCACGCAACAGCTGCTGCCGCTAATAAAAGACGGAGGGCGGATCCTGAACGTCTCAAGTGGACTGGCCCGTTTTACTCAGCCAGGTTCAGGCACCTACGCGGCAATGAAAGGGGCGATGGAAGTGCTGACCCGCTATCAGGCAAAAGAGCTTGGCGCGCGTGGGATTTCCGTCAATATCATCGCGCCTGGCGCCATTGAAACCGACTTTGGTGGCGGACGCGTACGGGACAATGCGGAGCTTAACCAGCTGCTGGCCTCACAGACCGCGCTGGGGCGCGTGGGTCTGCCCGATGATATTGGAGACGCTATCGTGGCGTTGCTCAGCGACAAACTGGGCTGGATGAATGCGCAACGTATTGAAGTGTCGGGCGGTATGTTCCTGTAATGTTCACTCTTAAGGGGAGGGAACCCCTCTTGAGGAAATCCTTAAAGCAAGTATGTCTAAATCCTGGAAGATATAAAGAGAGCTGGGTGATTTGTAACCTCTCCATTCATTGAGTTTTTTCTTAAAAAATGCCTCTGTAGAATCCCCCTTCGCTATTCTCAGAGGAGTAAAACGATGCGAGTAATCATGTTTGACAGGCAGTCATTATTTATTCATGGAGCGATATACAGTTTGCAGAAGTTAATTCCGGAAATAGATATGACAGGGGCTCGTCAGACTGATGAATTATGGGCGCAATTATCCGCGTCGCCCTCCGCTATCGTCATGATAGATGGGGAATTAATTCGTGATAATGGTGTGGCTTTACTGGAAGAGATTATGGATCGTTTTCCAACGGCGCGCGTGGTATTGGTGTTAACGAAAAAAGAGCGGCGTTGGGTTGAGCAAATGTTTCAGCGCAACGTGGTGGCGATAGTTCCCCGCAATGCGAATCCCGAACGCTTTTCCGCAGTGCTGGATTCTGTATCGCGAGGGATGGTCTGTTTTCCCGGCGAGTGGCTGAAGCAGCACTCTTCCCAGGATGAACTGTCATTGTTAAGCGAGCGCCAGCGTGAGGTGTTGAAGTTACTGGCGGCCGGAGAGTCCAATAAAGAGATTGGGCGTAATCTCAACATCAGTGCGGCAACGGTAAAAGCCCATCTTGAGACGCTTTTCCGCCGCCTTGATGTTAAAAACCGGACGCAGGCCGCGATGTATTACACCCGGGCGACGGCCTGAAGGATCTTCTCTGGCAGAGGGGACTCTGCCCCAAAACTGAAAAGGGTTAATATCAGTGCATCATGCTGCTGTTGGGTTAAAGGGCGTGTGTTCATTTCCCGCAGCAGCGTCTCACATAATTGAATATCATTGAAAAGCAAATACTCCGCCTCAGCGGGCGTGATGAGACCGTTAAATTTTTCCCACTGGCGAATCACGTGACCATAACCAATAACCCATATTCCCTTTTCGTCACGGTATTTCGCCAGGGAAAGACCCTGTTGTTTTTTAATTAATGCGATTGCAGCAGAAGATATCTGCATTGCATAACCCGTCATAAGCGTTTCCTCTTAGGGGCGTGACTATAGAGGAAACACCGTCCGGGAAATATCCGCCAAATGGCCGTTGATCAGGTTTAACTGAACGGGTATTCCTTTTTCAGTAAACCGAATAGCCAGTCGTTATGCCATTGCCCTGAAAGGAAATAACTCTCACGTAACTCACCTTCCAGCTGAAAACCTGTTTTTTCGAGCAGTCGCCTTGAGGCGATATTTCCCGCGGTAACGGTGGCGGTAAGCCGACGAATATTGCCCTGAGTCAGCGCGAAATCACACACCGCCCGCAGAGATTCAAAGCCGTAACCTTTTCCCTGTGCAGAGGTCGTAAAGAGAAAACCGACTTCGGCACAGTCGGCTTCCCGGTGCACATAGCCGGTTACGCCCAGCGGCGTCTGGCTGGCCGTATCACGCACGACGAGGCAGAGCCAGTGCGCGCTTCCCGGCGTCCACGGCAACAGACGAGCCTCGAAGGCTTCCCGAATGTCCGCCTCGCTACGCGCAGGGGCGACAAAACGCATTACTTCCGGATTTTGCTGTAGCGACAGAAAAAAGGGCCAGTCTTGCTCTTGCAGCGGCGAGCAGGTGAGACGCGCGGTGGTTAAGGCGGGCATGAGGATCCTCCAGAGGCAGTGCAAATGATTATAAGGTTGTCACTTTATTTCAACAGAAACTCAGGTATGTTTAACTTCATATAAATAAAAAGAAAAACAACCTTTAAAACCGCTTTTGCGGTACGCATTGTCTCTCAAGGAAAACAATGATGATTAGCTCATCGCATCATACCCGCGAACAGTTTGAACACTGTCTGGCGGCGATCCGGCAGGCGTCTGTTGAAATCTTACTTCTGTTGAATGTACCTGTTTCTGAAGGAAAAGATCCACGCTGGTTTCTGGAACAACTGGATAGCGCCCGCCTGGGGCTGGGTGGGTGGGGCGCCGTAGCCAGCAAGCTGAACCTGAATGATGCGGAAATGACGGCCTTTACGCTGCAATTACGTTTGCTTCAGCAGCGCGTTCCCCAGTATGAAAGCGGGCAGGATGTCAGCGAAAACCAGCTGATTGCGGCGATGCGCTTCGTCACCTCCCTTGAATATCTGCGTCTGCAACAGCCCCTTCTGACCTACGATACCGGGATGGTGCCAGAGAAGGAGAGCCAGCTTCAGGCGCAGAAACAGGTGCGTGCCATTGAGCTGATGATAAAAGGGCTGATACAGCAGGCGTGGCCCGATCCGGTGCGGCTGAATAATCACCTTAAAACCTTGTTTAACGCTGAACGCGTGCGTCGCTGGCTGAAAAATGGTGAGATTAATGATGTTCTGAGCGGCATGTTGTTCAGCGAGCTGGCCCAGTTGCTGGTGGATAAAAAAGAATTTAGCCGCTACTACGCATCGCTGTTTAACGCACCGGACATGCTGACGCTGCTGGTAGAGCCTCGCAAAACCCTGCAAACCTTCCTCGAAGATATTCGACAAATCCGCAACAGCATCACCGTCCAGCAGCCGTTAAGCGGGGCGCAAATCCAGCTGCTCGACAGCTATTACACGCAGATCACCCGCTCCGTCCAGCGTGCGTTTGAGGAAGGGCGGACACGGGTTAACCCGGCGGCGCTGATGGCGGTGGCTGAAAGCGATCTGCACGCGTTCTGGGAAAAGGCGCAAAAACTGGACCGCACCACAGGCGGCGATCTTTTTGAAGTTCGCGACAGCATAGAGAAACCGACCCAGCGCGCGACGCGAACGCCTGAGCAGCGCGAGCAGCTGATCTCCGGGGTGCTGTGGGGCGCGGTTGGCGTAATGGTTATCGCCATTATCGTGGGGGGATTCTGGCTGGTGACCAGCAGTAAACCGCAGCAAGCCGTCGTGGCTGCCGCCGGGGCGCCGCCAGCGCAGGAGATGCGTGAAACGCCTTCCTCACGGGAGACGTTAACCCGCATGGGGGTTACCTGGGATGAGAATAATTTCCGTTCGGCCATCAATCGCAATGACACCCGCGTGGCGCTCCTCTTCTTGCAGGGTGGGATGGACTGGAAAATGTCATGGACGGAGGAGGCGTTGTCGGCAGGCTACGACGACGTGCTGGAAGTGATGTTGCGCTACCGCCTGCAAATGACAGAGCAAAAGCCCTGCCGACGCTTTATTAATACGCTGAGCCATGCAATGGCGAACGGCGAATCGCTGACCTCTATGCGTAAGCAGTACCTGAAAGCATTCTGTACCGTCCCGGCGGTAGTGAAACGTCAGCAGCACGACGCCGAGATGGCAACGCGCCGCGCCAAATCCCAGCCCGATGCCAGCACAAAAAAATGGCAGTCCATCCAGACTGCCATTTATGAGGTGATCCGCTGATTATTTTCCCCCTCACCCCGGCCCTCTCCCCAAAGGGGCGAGGGAGAAAAGGCCGCACCGTTAAGTCCCCTCTCCCCTCAGGGGAGAGGGTCAGGGTGAGGGGTGAGACTCAGGGCTCCCCATACAGCCCAATCAATCGCCGCACTACGCCATTCGTCCAGCCGAAGCCATCCTGCAACGGATACTCACCCCCGCCACCTTCGCGTGGCGTACTGCTGGCGATGTGGTACTTCTCAATCAGCTTATGATGGGTTTTGTAGTAATGATTCACCGTGTGCAGCCAGCTCCAGGCGATCTCATCTCCCAGCGAGTCATTGCCGTACTGTTTGAACCCCTGGATCGCCATCCACTGTAGCGGTGCCCAGCCGTTCGGCTTATCCCACTGCTCCCCGGTTTCGTATTCGGTGGCGAGAATGCCGCCCGGCGTGAGGAGACGTGCTTTAACCGCATCGGACAGCCGTTCAGCCTGCTCATGCGTCGCCATCCCCACATACAGCGGCACAATGCTTGCCGCAGAGAACAGCGCCAGCGCTTCACGCCGCCAGTCGTAATCACGATAACAGCCGTTCTCTTCGTCCCACAGATAGCGGTTCACCGCCGCGCGGCGGTCGCTGGCTTTCTGACGGAACAGCTCCGCCGTCTCTTTATCCCCTTTCGACGCTGAGATATTGGCGATAGCGCTCTCCAGTTTGAACAGGAACGCATTCAAATCGATGGGGATAAACTGTGTCGTGCGGATGCTGGCCAGCCGCGCAGGATCGCGCAGCCAGCGGGACGAGTAATCCCATCCTGAGGCTGCCCCGGCGCGCAGGTCGCGATACACCTCGTTCGGCGGACGACCAGAATGACGGGCGGTTTCTACGTCCTCAATCCACGATTCATCCCGCGGCGTATCGCGATCGTCCCAGTAACGGTTGAGTAATGAGCCATCCGGCATACGTACCGCACTGCGATACGCCTGATTGAGCAGCAGCGATTCCGCCCCGTCCATCCAGAAGGCGTATTCCATTTTGAGATGCTCAAGATAGCGCTTCGCCCCGCGCACGCCGTCCTCTTCAAACAGCTCCACCATCAGGGCAAAAACGGGCGGCTGGGAGCGGCTGAGATAGTAGGTGCGGTTGCCGTTCGGGATATGCCCGTAGCGCTCAATCAGCCAGGCGAAGTTATCGGCCATACATTTCAGCAGATCGTTACGTCCGCTCTCTGCAAGCCCCAGCATGGAGAAGTATGAGTCCCAGTAGTAGGTCTCGCTGAATCGTCCGCCGGGCACAATATAAGCCTGCGGCAGCGCCAGCAGCGACGACCACGGGATGTGATCCTGCGGCTCGCGCGTCAGCACCGGCCACAGATTATCAATGTGTTCTTTCAGGGAGAGGCCGGGATCAGAGACGTACTCTTTGCTGTAGTCCTCCGGCAGCCAGAAGTGATTCTCCACAAAGCGCGCCAGGTCAAAATCACGGTGACGACGCACCTTGCGATAGCGGATCAAAATATCCAGCGGATCCATCTTCGGCGCGCAGTCGGGAAAGGTTTTGCTGTCCGCAAACAGCCGCGACGACTGGACGTGTTCAAACAGTTCAAGGTAGCGGTCTGCGGGCGTCAGGGCATCGGACGCCGGCAGTCCTTCAATCATTTCCGGTTCCGGCTCTGCCTCGATCATCTCATCCAGTTTTAACTCACAGGGATCGGTTTCGTAGCGCAGCTCTTCTGCGATTTCAAACTCGATATCCTCGGCAGTCTGTAGTTTCTGGTTGAACATGGTGTTCAGGACCTCCGGTTTTTGTCGTAACAAATACGGGTTTTTCCCGGCTAGCTTTTAAGCGTAGACATTCGCTTCGGTTAATGCGGTGCGAAGTGTGCGGTAGATCACGCTTTCAAAATGGATTTAAACACGCTGAAAATCAGATATCCCTTTGATTATGAAATTATTAAATCAGTATCTTTGGATACAAAGCAGGAATAAAATTCAGAGCATTCGGTATTCTGCATAACGCAGGGATTAATGCGCCTGACGCGCATCGCCTGAAAGGCTGTTGGCGGTTTGATTGGCTTTCTGGCTGGCGCCTTCGCTTTTATCCATCGCCTTGCTGGCCGCTTTTTCCGCATGGGCGGCGCTGTACGCAGCCAGATGGGAAATCACGATGGCGTAAATGCTCATTAATGACACCCAGAGGATGCTATTTTTCCACCACAGCAGGGTAGGGATCGTCAGTATCGCCCATACCAGCGCGAGAACAAGGTGCATTTTGGCCATCAGTTTTGCGGTGATCTTTACGTGCATTTTCATATCTCTAATCTTTTTCCGTAGTAACAGGCGAACGCGTAGCGCTTTCTAAGATTAGTTAATTCCACCGCGGGTAGCGGGTTATTTTGTTACTGTTTGTACACCCGTTGGGTTTACCCATCACAGGCATAAAAAAACCGGCCAGCTGGCCGGTTTTGTTGCGGATCAGACGGATCAGCGCATGGTTACAAACTCTTCCGCCGCAGTCGGGTGGATCGCCACGGTGTTATCGAAGTCTTTCTTCGTTGCGCCCATCTTCAGCGCCACCGCGAAGCCTTGCAGGATCTCGTCCATGCCGAAGCCAATGCCGTGGATGCCGACGATCTTCTCGTCCGGGCCAACGCAGACCAGCTTCATCCGGCACGGCTGACGGTGCGAGGTGACGGCGGTATACATTGCGGTAAACGCCGATTTATACACTTTCACCTGGTCATCACCGTACTGCTCGCGCGCCTGCGGCTCGGTTAAGCCGACGGTACCGATTGGCGGGTGGCTGAAGACCACGGTCGGAATATTGCTGTAATCCAGATGTTCGTCCGGCTTGTTGTTAAACAGACGCTCGGAGAGACGACGCCCCGCCGCCACGGCAACCGGGGTCAGTTCAACCGCACCGGTGTTATCGCCCACGGCATAAATGCCCGGTACGCTGGTGTTCTGGAACTTATCAACGACGATGTAGCCTTTTTCATTGGTTTTCACCCCGGTTGCGGCCAGGTTGAAGTTGTCGGTGGCCGGTTCACGGCCAATCGCCCAGATCAGGCAATCAACGGTCTGGCTACGGCCATCTTCCAGCTCAAGCGTCAGGCTACCGTCCGCATTTTTCACCACCGCTTTTGGTACGGCGTTGGTGTGCAGGGTTGGGCCTTCGGTGTTCATTACTTCAACCAGCGTATCGACGATCAGCGGGTCAAAGCTGCGCAGCGGCGCGTGCTTACGCACGAACAGGTGGGCTTGTGCGCCCAGACCGTTAATCACGCCGGCCAGCTCAACCGCGATGTAACCTGCGCCCACAATGGCAACGCGTTCTGGCAGAGCAGGCAGCTCGAAGAATCCGTCGGAGTCGATACCGTATTCCGCGCCCGGAATGTTCGGGTGGCTCGGACGGCCGCCGGTAGCGATCAGGATGTGATCGGCAGTGATCGTCTCGCCGTTTACCTCGATCGTCTTCGCATCCACGAAACGGGCGAAGCCGCGGATCACGTCGACGTTATTCTTGCCCAGCACGTTATCGTACGAGGTGTGAATACGGTTGATGTAGGCGGTACGGCTGGCGATCAGTTTGTCCCAGTCGAAATGATTGATCGTGGTGTCAAAACCGTAGTCCGGGCCATACATATGGATAGCTTCACGGATTTGCGCGGCATGCCACATCACTTTCTTCGGTACACAACCCACGTTTACGCAGGTGCCGCCGAGTTCTTTGGCTTCAATCAGCGCACATTTCTGGCCATACATGGCCGCACGGTTGATGGAGGCGATGCCACCGCTGCCGCCGCCGATTGCGATGTAGTCATAATGCTTAGTCATAGCGTTGTCCTTAATCGTGAATTGCCGCGATTGTATACCTGAAATCAATAGTTTCCACCGATGGCTGCGATTACTCCGGCACGATCCAGCTTACGGTGGCGTGTCCTGTTCCGGCTGGCACCAGCGTTTTGTGCAGCCACGGCAGGACGTTGTTCATCTGTGCTTCCAGCTTCCACGGCGGGTTAATCACAATCATGCCGGAAGCGGTCATGCCGCGCTGGTCGCTGTCGGGGCGCACAGCCAGCTCAATTTGCAGGATTTTACGAATGCCGGTCGCTTCGAGGTCTTTGATCATGCGTTTAATTTGCGCGCGCAGCACCACCGGATACCACAGGGCATAGGTACCGGTCGCAAAGCGTTTGTAACCTTCATTGATGCCAGTCACCACCGCCTGATAATCGGTTTTGATTTCGTACGGCGGGTCGATCAGCACCAGGCCGCGACGGGAAACCGGCGGCAGCTTCGCTTTCAGCTGCTGGTAGCCATCGGCTTTATCCACGCGGGCGCGATTATCTTTCTGAAACTCTGAGCGCAGCAGCGGGAAGTCGCTCGGGTGCAGTTCGGTCAGCTGGAGGCTGTCCTGCTCGCGAAGCAGCTGGCGGGCAATCAGCGGGGAGCCAGGGTAATAGCGCAGCTGGCCGTTGCGGTTGAAGTGGTTCACCACGCCGATGTACGGCTCCAGCTCGGCAGGCAGATCGTCCTGCTGCCAGATACGCGCAATCCCTTCCAGATATTCACCGGTACGCTCGGCATGCTCGCCGCTCAGCTGATAACGGCCCGCGCCCGCGTGGGTGTCCAGATAAAGGAACGGTTTATCCTTTTCTTTAAGCGATTCAATGATCAGGCTCTGAACGGTGTGTTTGAGGACGTCGGCGTGGTTGCCTGCGTGGAAGCTGTGGCGATAACTGAGCATGGGTAATGATATTCCGCTGAATTGACGATTTGCCACAGTTTACAGCAGAACGGCACAGATTACCCGCAGGCCCGGTAAGCGCGGCTATTGAAATCCTCTACACTTAACCCCATTACTGAACAATATGCACAGCGCCGGATGCGCGCTTCATTCATCTATTTCAACAGGACAGCGTTTATGACCAATCCATTACTGACGCCTTTTTCGTTGCCACCGTTTTCTAAAATCCTCCCTGAGCATGTGGTTCCAGCCGTTACCCAGTCGCTGGACAACTGCCGCGCGGCGGTAGAAAGCGTGGTTGCGCAAGGCGCGCCGTACACCTGGGAAAATCTGTGTCAGCCGCTGGCCGAAGTGGACGACGTGCTGGGACGTATCTTCTCCCCGGTGAGCCACCTGAACTCGGTGAAAAACAGCCCGGAGCTGCGTGAAGCCTACGAACAAACCCTGCCGCTGCTCTCTGAGTACAGCACCTGGGTCGGTCAGCACGAAGGGCTGTACAAAGCCTACCGCGACCTGCGCGACGGCGACCACTATGCCGAACTGAACACGGCGCAGAAAAAATCGGTCGATAACGCGCTGCGTGACTTTGAGCTGTCCGGGATTGGCCTGCCAAAAGAGAAGCAGGTTCGTTACGGTGAAATTGCCGCGCGCCTGTCTGAGCTGGGCAACCAGTACAGCAACAACGTCCTGGACGCCACCATGGGCTGGACGAAGCTGATTGCCGATGAATCCGAACTGGCGGGTATGCCGGAAAGCGCGCTGGCGGCGGCAAAAGCCCAGGCCGAAGCGAAAGAGCAGGAAGGCTTCCTGTTAACGCTGGATATCCCAAGCTATCTGCCGGTGATGACCTACTGCGACAACCAGGCTCTGCGCGAAGAGATGTACCGCGCCTACAGCACCCGCGCCTCCGATCAGGGGCCGAATGCGGGCAAATGGGACAACAGCCCGGTGATGGCGGAGATCCTCGCCCTGCGCCATGAGCTGGCACAGCTGCTGGGCTTCGACAGCTACGCGGATAAATCCCTCGCCACCAAAATGGCCGAGAACCCGCAGCAGGTGCTCGACTTCCTCACCGATCTGGCGAAACGCGCCCGTCCTCAGGGTGAAAAGGAACTGGCTCAGCTGCGCGCCTTTGCGAAAGCGGAGTTCGGCGTGGAGGAGCTTCAGCCGTGGGATATCGCGTACTACAGCGAAAAACAGAAACAGCACCTTTACAGCATCAGCGACGAACAGCTGCGTCCGTACTTCCCGGAAAACAAAGCCGTTAACGGTCTGTTCGAGGTGGTGAAACGCATCTACGGCATTACCGCGAAAGAGCGTAACGATATCGACGTCTGGCACCCGGACGTGCGCTTCTTCGAGCTGTATGACGAGAAAAACGAACTGCGCGGCAGCTTCTATCTGGATCTTTACGCGCGTGAAAACAAACGCGGCGGGGCGTGGATGGACGACTGCGTGGGCCAGATGCGTAAAGCGGATGGTACCCTGCAAAAACCGGTCGCCTATCTGACCTGTAACTTCAACCGTCCGGTGAGCGGCAAACCTGCGCTGTTTACCCATGATGAAGTGATCACCCTGTTCCACGAGTTCGGTCACGGCCTGCACCACATGCTGACCCGCATCGAAACCGCTGGCGTGGCCGGTATCAGCGGTGTGCCATGGGATGCGGTCGAACTGCCAAGCCAGTTTATGGAAAACTGGTGCTGGGAGCCGGACGCGCTGGCGTTTATCTCCGGCCACTACGAGACCGGCGAACCGCTGCCGAAGGAACTGCTGGATAAAATGCTGGCGGCGAAAAACTACCAGGCGGCGATGTTCATCCTGCGTCAGCTGGAGTTCGGCCTGTTCGATTTCCGCCTGCACGCCGAATTCAGCCCGGAGCAGGGGGCGAAAATCCTTGAAACGCTGGCCGAGATTAAAAAGCAGGTCGCCGTTATTCCTGGCCCAACCTGGGGACGCTTCCCGCATGCGTTCAGCCATATCTTCGCAAGCGGATACGCCGCAGGCTACTACAGCTACCTGTGGGCTGACGTGCTGGCGGCGGACGCCTTCTCTCGCTTCGAAGAGGAGGGGATTTTCAACCGCGAAACCGGTCAGTCGTTCCTCGACAACATCCTGACCCGCGGCGGTTCAGAAGAGCCTATGGAGCTGTTCAAACGCTTCCGTGGCCGCGAGCCGCAGCTGGATGCGATGCTTGAGCATTATGGGATCAAAGGCTGATTGTGACGTGAAGATCTGCTTAGTGGATGAAACGGGCGCCGGGGACGGCGCCTTATCTGTTCTGGCATCCCGCTGGGGGCTGGAACATGATGAAGATAACCTGATGGCGCTGGTGATGACTTCAGCGCATCTCGAATTACGCAAGCGCGACGAGCCGAAGCTTGGCGGCATTTTTGTCGATTTTGTCGGCGGCGCGATGGCGCACCGGCGCAAGTTCGGCGGTGGTCGCGGCGAAGCGGTGGCCAAAGCGGTCGGCATTAAAGGCAGCTATCTGCCGGACGTGGTGGATGCCACGGCGGGGCTGGGGCGCGATGCCTTTGTGCTGGCGTCTGTCGGCTGTCACGTGCGGATGCTGGAGCGTAATCCTGTTGTCGCCGCGCTGCTCGACGACGGGCTGGCGCGGGGCTACGCGGACCCGGAAATCGGTCCGTGGTTACAGGAACGTTTGCAGCTTATTCACGCCTCCAGCCTGACGGCGCTGACGGACATCACCCCGCGTCCGCAGGTGGTTTACCTCGACCCGATGTTTCCGCATAAGCAGAAAAGCGCGCTGGTGAAGAAAGAGATGCGGGTGTTTCAGTCGCTGGTGGGGCCAGATTTAGATGCCGATGGCCTGCTGGAGCCTGCTCGTCAGCTTGCAACTAAGCGGGTGGTAGTGAAACGCCCGGACTACGCACCGCCGTTGGCGGACGTTGCGACCACTAACGCGGTGACCACGAAAGGGCACCGGTTTGATATTTATGTCCCCTCACCCCAACCCCTCTCCCCATAGGGGCGAGGGGCTCGATCGTTCCCTCTCCCCTGTGGGGAGAGGGTTAGGGTGAGGGGTATTTAACACACTTACTCGTCTTCTTCGTCACGCAGTGGAACAATCAGCATATCCACGTGAACGGTATTAATCAGCTGGCGCGCGGAAGACATCAGCTTGCTCCAGAAGTCCTGATGATGACCACATACCACCAGATCCATATCGTATTTCTTAATGGCGTCAACCAGCACCTGGCCCAGATCGCCGCTACCGCTTAAGGTTTCAGTGATCGGATAGCCCGCGTTAGTGGACAGTTCGCTCAGGGCATGGTGAGTTTCTTCGGAGATGCGTTTCTGCATATCGCCGAGATTTACGTCGATCAGACCGGTGTAGAGGTCGGAGTAATTCACATCAACATGAATCAGGGAGACTTTCGCGTTGTAGGGACGTGCCATGGATACCGCTTTATCAACCAGCACTTTGCTCTCCGGAGAGAGGTCTACCGCGATGAGAATGTGTTTGTAAGCCATAGTGTTACTCCTTCCTTAAGTTATCGATGACTAAATGAGAATGCCGTCGTCTGATACTTTCATTACGGCCCAGTTAAACATATTTTTCAAGCTTTGGTGTTGATAACGATTAACCTTGTGGCAAAAAAATTAACGGATCTCCTACACTATTTAATGAGCCGTTCGGATATTAAAACGCGAACCGGATCGACTTTTAGTCATTCTTTCACTGAACTGTCTGTCAGGGCATTGGGGTGCGGTAGCTCAGAAGCCTTGCTTCGTGGGCGGACGCCGGGGAGGATGTATGATTAGCACCGTCGCATTGTTTTGGGCGTTATGCGTAGTTTGCATAGTGAATATGGCGCGCTACTTCTCATCATTACGTGCGCTGTTAGTGGTACTTCGTGGTTGCGATCCGTTGCTGTATCAGTATGTGGACGGTGGAGGGTTCTTCACCTCGCATGGACAGCCCAGCAAGCAGATGCGTCTGGTGGGGTACATCTACTACCAGCGTTACCGCGATCACCACGATGAAGAGTTTATCCGTCGCTGCGAGCGCCTGCGTCGTCAGTTCATTTTGACCAGCGCCCTGTGTGGTCTGGTTGTGGTGAGTATGATTGCACTGATGATTTGGCACTGAGCATAAAAAAAGCGGGCCAGTTTCCTGACCCGCTTTTTTGTCGCCTTCAGCCGATTAAATCAGCTTCAGCGAAATCCAGTACAGACCGCCAGACAGCAGGATGGACGCCGGGAGGGTGAACACCCAGGCCATCAGAATGTTGGTCACGGTTTTACGCTGCAAACCGCCGCCGTCAACAATCATGGTACCTGCCACGGACGAAGAGAGTACGTGGGTGGTGGAGACTGGCATACCGGTGTAGCTCGCCAGACCGATAGACACTGCCGCCGTCATCTGCGCGGACATACCCTGCGCATAGGTCATGCCTTTCTTACCGATCTTCTCGCCGATGGTGGTCGCCACACGACGCCAGCCAATCATCGTACCGATACCCAGCGCCAGTGCGACCGCCATGATGATCCAGATTGGCGCGTACTCAATGGTGTTGAGCATATCGCCTTTCAGTTTCTTCAGCAGACGCTTGTCGTCAGCATTAACCTCTGGCAGCTTCGCGACTTTATCGGTCACGTCGGAGATACAGAGCATGATGCGACGCAGCTGACCGCGCTGTTCAACAGCCAGTTTGTCGTAGCTTTCGATATCGGCCAGCATACCTTTCGCACGTTCCAGCGCGTTAACCGCGTTTGCCGGATGGCAATGGAACTCGCCCGGTGCCGTCGTTGCGCCTGAATCCGGAGAAGGAATCAGCTGGTCCACGCCGGTGGCTTTCTTCAGCAAATCAGGATGCTGCTGGAAGTAAGTCTCAACGTTGTTTACCGCATCACGGGTACGGGTGATTTCGTAACCGGAGGCATTCATGTTAACCACGAAGCCCGCCGGTGCGACGCCAATCAGAACCAGCATCACCAGACCTATACCTTTCTGACCATCGTTCGCGCCATGAGAGAAGGCCACGCCGATAGCGGAAATGATCAGCGCGATACGCGTCCAGAACGGCGGCTTTTTCTTGCCGTCTTTCTTCTCACGCTCTGCTGGCGTCAGGTGGATACGCGCACGTTTCTTCGTGTTGCTCCAGTAGCGACGCAGGATGAAAATCAATCCACCCGCGACCACCAGACCCACGATAGGAGAGATGATCAGAGAGCCGAAAATACCCAGTACTTTAGGGAGGTTCAGCGCATCAACCACCGATGTACCGGTCATCAGGGCGTTGGTTAAACCGATACCGATAATCGCGCCGATAAGGGTGTGAGAGCTGGATGCCGGCAGGCCGAAATACCAGGTACCAAGGTTCCAGATAATCGCAGCAAGCAGCATTGAGAACACCATGGCCAGGCCATGACCGGAACTCACGTTAAGCAGCAGATCCGTTGGCAGCATATGCACGATCGCATACGCAACGCTCAGTCCGCCCAGGAGGACACCAAAAAAGTTAAATACCGCCGCCATAACGACCGCAAGCTGCGATCGCATTGCGCGAGTGTAGATAACTGTTGCAACTGCGTTTGCAGTGTCGTGGAAGCCGTTGATCGCTTCGTAAAACAGCACAAAAACCAGAGCAAGCAATAATAAAAGCCCGGTATGTAAATCCAGGCCGGCAAACAAATGTAGCATAGGACGTTACGCCATTTTGAGGACATGAACGCGGCGCATTATCCAGGACAAATGCGCAACGGGCAAAGTGAAATATAGACTTTTTTTGACATACCACCTGAATTGAGAAAAGTGCCTGAAAGGATAATCTTTAAATATCAATGAAATGGCTTTGTAATATCTTTTTACGCTGGTGCGACCACTGAGGAAACTTTACAATCCGCGGCAGTTAACGAAGAGGATTTTGACGTGGAAAGGTTTGATGCCGTAGTAATTGGCGCCGGTGCGGCGGGTATGTTTTGTGCGGCGATGGCCGGACAAGCGGGTCGTCGTGTGCTGCTGCTGGATAACGGAAAAAAGCCTGGTCGCAAGATCCTGATGTCTGGCGGTGGGCGCTGCAACTTTACTAATCTTTATGTCGAGCCTGCGGCCTATTTGAGCCAGAACCGTCATTTCTGTAAGTCTGCGCTGGCGCGCTACACCCAGTGGGATTTTATCGAACTGGTGGGTAAATACGGTATCGCATGGCATGAGAAGACGCTGGGACAGCTGTTCTGCGACGACTCCGCGCAGCAAATCGTCGATATGCTGGTGGCCGAGTGCGAGAAGGGCGGCGTGGTAATACGCCTGCGCACCGAAGTGCTGGACGTCGCCCGTGACGAGCAGGGTTACACGCTGCAACTAAACGGCGAAACCGTCAGCGCCGATAACCTGGTGATTGCCAGCGGTGGCCTGTCGATGCCGGGGCTGGGCGCCTCGCCGTTCGGCTATAAAATTGCCGAGCAGTTTGGCCTGAAGGTGCTGCCCACCCGCGCCGGGCTGGTACCGTTCACGCTGCATAAGCCACTGCTGGAACAGCTTCAGACGCTCTCCGGCGTGTCTGTGCCATCGGTCATTACGGCCGAAGACGGCACGGTATTCCGCGAAAACCTGCTCTTCACCCATCGCGGACTCTCGGGGCCAGCGGTATTGCAGATCTCCAGTTACTGGCAGCCGGGGGAGTTTGTCTCCGTGAACCTGGTGCCGGACTGCGATCTGGACGCCTTCCTCAACGAGCAACGCGCCGCGCACCCGAATCAAAGCCTGAAAAATACCCTGGCGATGCAGCTGCCGAAGCGTCTCGTGGAGTGCTTGCAGGTGTTAGGGCAAATTCCGGATGTCGCGCTTAAGCAGCTCAACAGCCGCGAGCAGGAAACGCTGGTAGAGACGCTGACGAACTGGCGCGTGCAGCCAAACGGCACCGAAGGTTACCGCACGGCGGAAGTCACGCTGGGCGGCGTGGATACAAACGAACTCTCATCCCGCACGATGGAAGCCCGCAACGTGCCGGGTCTTTATTTCATCGGTGAAGTGATGGATGTTACCGGCTGGCTCGGCGGGTATAACTTCCAGTGGGCGTGGGCCAGTGCCTGGGCATGCGCGCAGGCACTCGCTGAAAAGAACGGTTAATATTTATTTTTTTAGCGTGCTGCGTCCTTAACGGGTCCACGCTTTTTATTGTGTGCATGGTGTTTTGTCTTCTTAAAAGGGTTGTCTATGTCTGCTGCTCATCTCGGTTTCCCGACGGAAACCGTTGTTGTCTTTGTGGTGATGGCCGTTGGGGCGATGTTTATCGACCTCTTCATGCACCGTCACGATAAGCCGATCTCGCTGAAAAGCGCGGTCATGTGGTCCATCTTCTGGGTCATGATGGCGATGGCCTTCGCCGGATTCTTATACGTGCACCACGGAGCGGAGATGGCCAGTCTGTTCCTGACCGGCTATGCGCTGGAAGAGGTTCTTTCCGTCGACAACCTGTTTGTGATGATGGCGATCTTCGCCTGGTTCGGCGTACCGGATAAATATCGTCACCGCGTGCTCTACTGGGGCGTGCTTGGGGCGATTGTGTTCCGCGGTATTTTTGTTGCAATCGGCACCAGCCTGCTGAGCCTGGGGCCGTATGTTGAGGTGATTTTTGCGCTGGTCGTCGGCTGGACGGCAGTGATGATGCTAAAGCGCAATGAAGAGAGCGATGAAGTAGAAGATTACTCCGGCCATCTGGCGTACCGCCTGGTGAAACGCTTCTACCCGGTGTGGCCAAAAATCAGCAGCCATGCGTTCATCCTGACCCAGAAAGAGGTGGATGCCGAGCTGGAGAAGCCTGAAAACAAGGATATGATGGTGGGCCGCGTGAAAAAGGCGAAGCGTTACGCAACGCCGCTGCTGCTCTGCGTTGCGGTGGTGGAGCTGTCCGACGTGATGTTCGCCTTCGACTCCGTACCCGCAATCATTGCCGTCAGCCGTGAGCCGCTGATTATCTACAGCGCCATGATGTTCGCCATTCTCGGCCTGCGTACCCTCTACTTCGTGCTGGAAGCGCTGAAGCAGTACCTGGTGCATCTGGAAAAAGCGGTGGTGTTACTGCTGTTCTTCGTGGCGTTCAAGCTGGGGCTGAATGCGACCGACCACTTCTGGCATCACGGTTATAACATCGGTGCCACGGCAAGCCTGTTTGTGGTGCTGGGGGTACTGGCGCTGGGGATCATTGCGAGCGTCATGTTCCCGGGGAAACGTGAGGCCTGATGTACCGCTTTTCTCCCTCTCCCACAGGGAGAGGGCCGGGCTGAGGGCACCGGGCCGCACCTAACCCTTAATTGGTGAATTCCGGCGCTTGCTCGGATGATGGAAATGCCGCCAGTGTGGATCCTGCGCCGCTGCCAGCAATTCATGGTCGCCGCGCGTGTCGCCCCAGGCGCGCAGGTGATACGCGTTCAGGTCGCCATACACCTTCTCCAGCCTCGCCACCTTCTGTGCACAACGGCAGTTATGGCCGGTGATCCGCCCGGTCAGCTTGCCGTCTTTCACTTCCAGCTGCGTGCCAATCAGCTTAATGCCGAGCTTATCGGCCCACGGCTGTAACACCAGCGCCGGGGAGGCGGAGCAAATCGTCACTTCTGCACCGGAATTGACCTCATTAGCGACGGCCAGCACGCCTTCCGGGCGCATCAGCTTGTTCCAGTATTTTTCACAGAAGGCTTCCGCCTGCTGACGTAACCAGTGCTCATCCACCCCCGTCAGGAAGGTTTTGATCAACACCTCTTTCAGTTCATCACGCGTCAGCTTGCGGCGCACGCAGTGCAGCGTAGGCAGGGCCATGCGCACCAGTCGGCCAGCAAAATAGCGCTTGCCAAAGGCAAAGCGCAGGAACGGAATAAAACTGTCGTGGTGCGTCAACGTACCATCAAAGTCAAAGACAGAGAGCACGCTGGACTTCGCCACGGCTTCGTCGGCAATCATATTGGTCATAAATACGTCTTAGCTGAAATACACATTCTGTTCACTAGTTTACCTGCTTTACCTGCACAGTCCTTATATCCGATCTCATTTTTTCTCGAACCTGGGGCCTGACGGGTCAAACAATGTCATCCACCACGCCGCCGTCAACGCGCAGCGCCGCGCCGGAAGTCGCGGAGGCCTGCATGGAACAGACATACACCACCATATTCGCCACTTCTTCCACCGTGGCGGCGCGCTGGATCACCGAGCTGGGGCGATTCGTCATCACGAATGCTTTCGCCAGCTGCTCCAGTGATTTACCGGTTCTCTCGATCTCGTCTTTCATCATCGCAGCAAAACCGTCCGACATGGTCGGGCCGGGCAGCACGCTGTTCACCGTGACGCCGCTGCCGGCCACGAACTTCGCCAGCCCGCGTGCCAGCGAGAGCTGAGCGGTTTTTGTTACGCCATAGTGGATCATATCCGCAGGAATATTGCAGGCCGATTCTGACGAGATAAACACCACACGACCCCAGCCTTTTTGTACCATGCCGGGCAGCAGGGCGCGGGAGAGGCGCACGCCGGACATGACGTTTGTTTGCCAGTAGCGTTCCCAGGTCTCGTCGTCGGTGGAATAAAAATCCTGCTGACCATAAATCCCGGCGTTATTCACCAGAATATCAACGTGCGTGGCAACCCTGAGCAGTTCGTCAACGCCCTCCTGCGCGCTGAGATCGGCGATGGCGGCACGGACCTGAACGCCA
The DNA here is from genome assembly GCF_049238105.1 of Enterobacter cloacae complex sp. IR5418. Lineage (NCBI taxonomy): Bacteria > Pseudomonadati > Pseudomonadota > Gammaproteobacteria > Enterobacterales > Enterobacteriaceae > Enterobacter > Enterobacter cloacae complex sp. IR5418. The sequence continues at coordinate 48,292 of NZ_JBMKHS010000006.1, forward strand.
GGCACCACCTGCTGTAACGCCTGAATGCCTTTGTTCACTGAGTCGATGCTGCGTCCGTTCACGATCACTTCCGCACCGCTTTCCGCCAGCCCGCGGGCGATGGCAAACCCAATGCCGCCGGTGGACGCCGTTACCAGCGCCACTTTCCCCGTTAAATCGATTTTCATCGTTCGCTCCTTGTCGTCTTAGGTTCAAAACTTAAAGCGTAGCAGTTGACGATGATGGCTCCTGCTTAAAAAGGCGCAACAGCGCCTCAACCTGCTCGTCCAGCGGGCTGAGGGAGCGTTTGACGATGAGGTGCAGCGGCGTGGCGCGACGTACGCCGTGGCTGAGCGGCAGGATTTTGAGGATGCCTTGCTGGAGTGGGGCCTGAATGCGTTCTTCCGGTAACCAGCCGTACCCAACCTGATACATCACCGCTTCGATTGCGGCATCGATGGTGGAGAATGTCCACGACTCCCCGGTGGGGCGAACGGTGGGCTGGCTGTCGGCGATCTGAATGCGCGGCCACGGTCGTAGCATCTCGTCGTTAAGGGGTGTATCCAGCGCAAACAGAGGGTGCGCGTGATGCGCGACGGCAACAAAATCGATATTCATCAGCCATTCGCCCAGGCCGGTTATGTCCTGGCGGCGGGTTAAGACCATCACGTCGGCTTCATCATTGAGCGCATCTGCGCGGCTGTTTTCCAGCACCTCGGTAAGCCGCACCTGCGTTTGCGGGTACAGCTGCTGAAACTGACGCAAAATCGCGAACAGCCGACTGCGCGGAAAGATACTGTCGACCATCAAATCGATACGGGTTCGCATCCCGCTGCGCAGAGTCGCCGCGCGCGTTTCAACATAGGCGAAGGCTTTCAGCAGCGGTTTAACCTGATTTAGCAACAGCTCGCCCGCCGGGGTCAGCACGGCCCGTCTGCCTTCTGTCATTAAGAGCGCCACCCCCAGCCGCTCCTGCAAAAGCGACAGGTTATAGCTGACCGAGGACTGGCTGCGGTGGGTCTCTTCCGCCGCCTTAGCGAAGCTGCCAGCCTCGATGACTTTCTCCAGCAAGGCCCACTGTTCGAGCGTCGTCTTATGCATGATTAATCTAAATTTTGGATGAATTTGATTCAAACATAGCGTTATTCATTCGATTTTTGAAGGGGTACGATCGTCTCATCAAAACAAAGGAGACATCTTATGAACACCTTCGACAAACATGATTTAAGCGGCTTCGTCGGCAAACATCTGGTTTATACCTACGATAATGGCTGGAACTACGAAATTTACGTTAAAAACGAAAACACCCTCGACTACCGTATTCACAGCGGTCTGGTGGGCAACCGTTGGGTGAAAGATCAGCAGGCATACATTGTTCGCGTTGGGGAGAGCATCTATAAAATTTCCTGGACGGAGCCAACCGGTACCGACGTGAGCCTGATCGTGAACCTGGGCGACCGCCTGTTCCACGGCACCATCTTCTTCCCACGCTGGGTCATGAATAATCCGGAAAAAACCGTCTGCTTCCAGAACGATCACATTCCGCTGATGAACAGCTACCGTGATGCCGGTCCGGCGTATCCGACAGAGGTGATTGATGAATTCGCGACCATTACCTTCGTGCGCGACTGCGGCGCCAATGATGATAGCGTGATCAATTGCGCGGCCAGCGAGCTGCCTGCAAACTTCCCGGAAAATTTAAAATAAGATCGGGAACACGTGAACGGGACATCGGCCATGTTGGTTTTAACCGGCATGGCCGTTTTTTATGCCGCAGAAATGCCGGAGTAAGAAACAGAGTCCGCCGTTAAGGTGAAAGGCGTAGGCGTACAGACTGCCAGGCTCAGCGAGCCGAAACGTAGCTGGCTGACCGGGAGCGACTGGGCGGTACTGTCAATGCTGACAATCTGCCACGCGCTGCCGCCACGCTGTTTGACGATCGCTTCTTTGCGCGTCCAGATACGCCAGAATGCGGAAAGCTGCTCTTCAGGCGCTTCCCGCTCCAGTTCATCATGTTCGGTGAGGCTGAAAACGGCATTCGCCAGCGCCTGCCAGTTCGCGCGCGGGCGGATCACTTCGATATCGCAGCCCACTTCACCTTCATCGCTCATCAGCAGGGCAATATCGTCCCCGCTGTGACTCAGGTTAAACCACAGCGGATGACCGTTAGCGAAGGCCGGTTTTCCCTGCTCGCCGTAAATTATCTCGGGAAGCGGCGAGGGGGATAAGGTTCTGGCGAGCAACGTCCGGCCTGCAAGCCAGGAAGCGTGTCGTGCACCCTGCGGTGCTCTGTCTGCGAGCGTTGACGCCAGTGGGTCCGCGCTAAGGGTGGAGATTTTTCCCAGTACAAACTGGTACATAGTTACGCCCAGCGTTTGATGATTATCGAGGTATTAATGCCGCCAAAGGCAAAGTTATTGCTCTGAATAAATTCGCAATCAATCGGGCGGGTTTCCCCCATAATATAATCTAAAGCGCCGCATTGCTCATCCGGTTGTCTTAAATTGAGCGTCGGCGTGAACCAGCCCTCCCGCATCATGTGCAGACTCAACAGGGCTTCCAGCGCGCCACAGGCGCCCAGGGTATGGCCGAAATAGCTCTTCAGGGAGGAGATGGGCACCCTGTCGCCGAAGATAGCGGCGGTCGCCTGACTCTCGGCGATATCCCCGCGATCGGTCGCCGTACCGTGGGCGGAAATGTAGCCAATGTCCTGAGGGCCAAGGCCTGCCATCGCCAGCGACTGTTCCATACACACCTGCATGGTTTCACGCTGGGGCTGGGTGATGTGCGCCGCATCGCAGTTGGTGGCAAAGCCCACGATCTCGCCATAAATTGTTGCCCCGCGCGCTCTGGCATGCTCCAGCGCTTCCAGCACCAGCGTGCCCGCGCCTTCACCAATCACCAGACCATCGCGCTGAACGTCAAACGGCGACGGCGTGGTTTTTGGCGCGTCGTTCCGCTGGCTGGTGGCAAACAGGGTATCGAAAACCGCTGCTTCCGACGGACACAGCTCTTCCGCGCCGCCTGCCACCATCACGGTCTGGTAGCCGTGACGAATGGCTTCCCAGGCATAGCCAATCGCCTGGCTGCCGGAGGTACAGGCGCTCGACGTGGGGATCACCCGTCCGCGCAGGCCAAAGAACAGCCCGGTATTCACCGCCGTGGTGTGCGGCATCATCTGCACGTAGGTGGTGCCGGTGATGTTGTGGGTGTGCTTTTCGGTGAGCATGGAGGCAAACTCGCTGACCGGCCCGGTGCTGCCCGTTGACGAGCCGTAGGCGATCCCGGTCTGACCGTTGGTCAGCACGGCGTCGTCGATCAGGCCCGCCTGCTCCAGCGCCAGTTCGGTCGCGCGGGTGGAAAGCAGCGACACCCGGCCCATGGCGCGAATGCGCTTTCGCGTGTAGTGAGCGGGGAGAGTAAAGTCTTCAATCGGCGCGGCGAGCAGGGTTTGCAGGCCGTCATACGCCTGCCACTCCGTCATGGTACGCACCGCGTTTTCATACCCGCGCAGACGGCGCGAGATGGTCGGCCAGTCCTCGCCGAACGCGGTGACGCCGCCCATGCCCGTAATCACTACCCGGCGGGTCATAGCATGCCTCCGTTAATCGAAATCACCTGACGCGTCACATAGCCTGCTTTATCCGACATCAGGTAGCTCGCCAGCCCGGCGACTTCCTCGGCCTGGCCCATACGCTGCATCGGGATCATCGACATCGCCGCATTCAGCGCGGCGTCGTCCATCTCGATCATGCCGGTATCGATCAGCCCCGGCGCGATGCAGTTGACGGTGATTTTGCGTTTTGCCAGCTCGGTGGCGAGCGCTTTGGTGGCGCCGATGATCCCGGCTTTCGCCGCGCTGTAGTTCACCTGCCCACGGTTGCCCATGATGCCTGATACCGACGACAGGGTGATGATCCGCCCGCCCTTGCGGGTGCCGATCATCGGCATAATGCAGGGATGAATGACGTTATAAAAACTGTCGAGATTGGTGTGGATCACGCTGTCCCAGTCATCGTCGCTGAGCGCCGGAAATGCGCCGTCGCGGGTAATGCCAGCGTTACTGACCACGCCGTACCACGCGCCGTGATCGGCGATCTCCTGTTCCAGCACCGTGCGGCACTGCGCGCGGTTGCCCACGTCGAAGGTGAGTAAACGGCCCGCGCCGCCCGCCCGGACAATCGCTTCCAGCGTCTCCTGCGCGCCCGCTTCATCACGATGGTAATGCACGCCGACGGTGAAACCGTCCGCCGCAAGCTGAAGGGCGATAGCGCGGCCAATGCCTTTGCTGGCGCCGGTGACCAGTACGGATCTCATGATGGTGTTCCCTGGTTGAAAAGTGTGGTTAATTCTTCCTCGCTCGGCTGGAAGGTGTTCACGCGGCCCGTGGCGAGGGAGGCGTTATCCGCTTGAATGACGCATTCGAAGCTGCCGAAGCGGTCATCCTGCATCAGTCGTTCGATGGTGATGGTCAGCGTGCTGCCTGCGGCAAAATGCCCTGCGTCGCACACCAGCTCGCGCGCGCCCAGCACCATACCCAGCGCACAGTGCGGCAGCCCTTTTTGCATCCGGTGCCACTCTGACCAGACGCCCACGGTCTGGGCCATCAGCTCCAGCGCAAACCAGCCAGGCAGGTTGCCGTCAGCGTCCAGAAACGGGGCCAGAATGCCCCGATCGTTCACCGTGACGCGGCAAACGGCGCGGTCATCGGTGACGCTCTCCACGCTTTCTAGCAGCAGCATCGGCGTGTCGTGAGGAAGATAATCCCCGGGGGGTAAATAGCGCATTATGCCCTCCCCAGCAGAAGGCTGGCGTTGTTGCCGCCAAACGCGAAAGAGTTCGACAGGATCACCGGTTTTTTCAGCTGTGCGCTCTGGTGCAGTAAGCCGAAGGTGGGCAGGGTGTCATCCGGCGCGTAGCGGGAAAAATCCTGCGGTGGCAGCGGCAGGTTACGGGTCAGGATCAGCCAGCTCAGGGCGGCCTCGGTGATCCCGGCCGCGCCCAGCGTGTGGCCGGTAAGGTGTTTCGTGGAGCTGCACGGTACGCGGTCGCCAAAGAGGTCGTGGATCACCTGCGCCTCAATGCGATCGTTCAGCGGCGTGGCGGTGCCGTGCAGGTTGATATAGCCGACGTCCGCCGCCGTCATGCCCGCCTCGTTCAGCGCCTGGGTGATGGCGCGGATCGCCCCTTCGCCCTGCGGATGCGGGGCGGAAATATGGTACGCATCGCTGGATTCCCCCGCGCCCAGAAGGGCAATCTCGCCCGGCTCGCGGGTCAGCACCATCAGGGCCGCCGCTTCGCCAATGGTGATCCCCCGGCGGTTGCGGCCAAACGGCTCGCACAGGGTCGGGGAGAAGGATTCCAGGCTGTTGAAGCCGTTGACCGGCATGCGGCTCAGGCTGTCGGCCCCGCCGACGATGGCGACATCCACCAGCCCCGCCTCGATCAGACGACGACCGCTAATGATCGCCCGCGCGCTGGATGAGCAGGCGGTCGAGATGGTATACGCCGGGCCGTCCAGCGCCAGCCAGCGGGCAAGAAAGCGCGACGGATCGCCCAGCTCCTGCTGCGGATATTGCCACTGCGTGCTGCGCTCGCCGTTCTGCGCGCGGCGCACGTACTCATCCCCCTCGTCCAGCCCGGAGGTGCTGGTGCCCAGCACAACCGCCACGCGGTCGCGCCCCACGCGCGCAATGGCCGCATCAACGGCGGGCCGGATTTGCGTCAGCGCCTCCAGCAGCAGCTGATTGTTGCGGCTGCGATGGGCGGAAAAAGACTCGGGGACAGGGGGAAGTTCACCCTCCACGCCCCCCAGCACGGCCTCGGGGAAGCCCTGTAGCCAGCCCGCACGGTGGCGCATCCCGGGGGCCACGCCAGCGATCAGGTTCGCCGCAATGTCATCAGCCGAGTTGCCGAGCGCGTTGACCATGCCAACGGCAGAAAGGTAAATCATCTCAGTCACCCAGATATTGAATGGTGATGTGGTAGTGAAAAGCGTGCTGCGCAATGCTAATCGGTTCGCGCCTGCCGTTACGGTTCAGGTAGACAATTTCCGTGACCAGTTTGCCATCGGGGTTGCGCAGTTCGCGTCTGGTGTCAGTATCGTTCAGCGTCCAGCCTTTCGGCAACTGCGGCCGCCAGGCGCTGAGCGGCCAGTGGCTGAGCATCACGTCGGCCAGCACCTGGCTGGCGGGCGGCAGCTGCGGCATCACAACCGACTGCTCGGTGTGGATCCAGGTGTCGTCGTAGGTGGCGAGGAACAGGCGGATCCCGACGGAGGAGAGACCGGCAAGCGTCACTTTATCTCCGTCGGCGTTCAGCATCACCACCAGCGACTGGGTCTGGCCTTTAAAACTGCCGGTAAGCAACTGCTGCGCGCGGATAGCAGGCGTGATGCCCGGTGGTGGCAGCGTGACTCGGGTGCCCGGCTGGAGCCAGGCCTGGGGGCGCGCGTCATCGCGGTTCGTCGTATGGCTACAGCCCGCCAGCAGCAGGGCCATCATCACTGCCGCCAGGCGAATGAAACGGGTCATGGTAAGTTCTCTTTGTTAGTCGGCATCGCCAGCGGGGCGAGCAGGAACGCGGTGAAGATACCGCTCACCAGCACAATGCCAAAGCTGCTGATGGCCTGAGTGGTGCTGAACACCAGCATCCCCAGCGTCAGCAGGGTGGTCATCATAGCGAGGGTTATCGCCAGCATGGAGGTCAGCGGCGTGCCGCGCGGGTTGCTGAAAAACAGCGTGTAGTTGATGCCAATGCCGAGGACCAGCACCAGCGCCAGCAGGGAAAACAGATTAACCGGATGACCCGTCAAGGCCAACGTTGCCAGCCCGCCACCCAGCGACAGTACGGACGGCACCAGCGCCACCAGCCCTTTTCGCCAGCCGAGGCGCACCATCGCGCCGCAGGCAATCACCGCCAGCGCCACGCCCAGCAGCCCCGTCAACAGCGAGCGGTAGAGCGCAAACAGGCTGTCAAAGCTGGCCTTACGGTCAACCCAGACGACCCCGGGATGACGGGCGGCCAGCTCGCCGAGTGCGGCACTGTTTTTCACCCCATCGACCGGCACCAACACGCCGCTTGTGCCGTCCGGCAGCGTCAGCCACAGCAAACGCCAGCCCTCGCTGGCCGGGCTGGCGAGCCACGCTTCCACGCTGACAGGCATGGCGTTCAGGTTCGGTTCAACGGCGTTCAGCCCGGTGCTTTTCAGCATTTTCGTCACCGTTGGCGCGGCGTTACGCAGCAGATGCAGATCGCTTTTCTGCCGCGCCAGCGAATTCAGCGGCAGGGTACGCCAGCGGGTAAATGCCCCCGCCTGTTGCGCCTGCGCCAGCGCCGGGGTAAATGCCTCCAGCCGCTCCAGCGTTTCCTGCGCCGACGCGCCGTACACCACGAACCACTTCTGATCGACGTTCTGCCCGGTCAGGGCGGTGATGGTTTTTTCCTGCGCCAGAATGCCCTGCGGCAACGCCTGAAGCCGGGCGATATCGTCATCCACCCGCAGGCTGGCGATCCCGATGGCGGAGAGCAGCGCCAGCGCTACCGGCAGCCCGACAGCGAGGGCTTTCCTGTCGCGCCAGGCGTTCAGCCAGCGCTGCATCATCCCTCTCAGGGGAACCGGGCGGATCGGCATGCCCCGGCACAGCCACGGATGCCAGAAAATTACCGTCAGGCACGAGGCGCTCAGCCCTGCGGCGGCGAACACCGCCATCTGACGAATGCCGGGGAAGGGGGCCAGCATCATGAAGAGATACGCCACCACGGTGGTCAGCAGCGCCAGCAGCAGCGCGTTTCGCACTTTCGCCAGGCTTTGCCAGGGCGAGTGTTCCGCGCCGTGCACCATCCGTTCCGTGAGGAAGTAAATCGTATAGTCCGCCGAGATGCCGATGATGCTCATGCTCATCACCAGCGTCATCAGGTGCAGTTCACTGAACAGCAGGAGCGTCACGACCGTCCCCGCCAGCGCGCCGATGGCAATGGAGAGCAGGCTCAGCAGCAGCGGACGCACGGAGCGAAACACCGACACAATCAGCAGGATCATCCCGAGCACCGTGGCGACGCCGAGCGTGGAAATATCTCTTTTGGCCTGCTGGCTGGCGTAATCGCTGTAGAATACCGTCCCGCGCGAGAGCAGCTGCGCCTGTGGATACTGGCTTTTTAGCGCCTTCTGCAACGCGTTAAGGGTGGTCACGAACTGGTGGGTTTGCTGCATATCGAACGACGAGCCTGCCAGCTCGCCGTGCAGCAGATACCAGTAGTTCCCGGCCTCGTCTTTTGTCACCAGCCAGCCGTCCATCAGCTGCATCTTCTGGCTGTTCTTCGCCAGCGCGAGCTGCGCGCCGCGCATCAGCATCAGCGGATCGTTTTGCAGCTCCTTGCCGCTCACGCCGGAAAAGGCGGAGTAGAGCTGCGACAGGATCCACTGGGCCTGCGCTTCACCGCCGTTTTGCAGGCGGGCGCGGGTGGCCGGATCGATCAGGCCATTGCGGTGCTGCCAGAAGAAATCTCCCCAGGCCTGTTGCCCGGCGGCGTCCAGCGGACCTTTTACGACATTCAGCGCCTGGCTGCGTTGCAGCAGGGTTAACCACTGCTGCGCCACGCGCGGGTCCGGCTGTTTGCCGGGGCTGACGAGCCAGATAAGCTGGCGGTCGAGGCGCTGCATAAATCCGTCGTTGAGGGCGGGAGGGATCGCGCCGAGCGTCTGTTTCGGCAGCATGGCGAGCACGCTACTGTTCAGCCGTGCGCCGGGCAGCAGCGACAGCAGTACGCCCAGCAGGATCAGGCATACCGCGGCCCACAGCAGCGCCGGGCGCAGGGCGTTACGGTGCGGTAAAGCGCTGGCGTTCTGCATCGGTCAGGCGGGCGGGCGTCAGTTGGTGGCGGGAGAGGGCGATATCCGTCGTGTCGCCCTGCTTATCGTTCAGGCGAATGGATTCCAGATAGATCGCGCCCTTCAAATCCAGGGAGGTAAAAATCTTGTCCAGCGGCGTGGTGATGGGGGTCAGCACCAGCGACCAGCGGCCTTCGCCCAGGTCTTTGAAATCGATGCGGAAGTTCTCTTCCAGCACCTTGCGATCGGCCTGGAACAGCGCCCGCAGCAGGTGGTTGAACTGGAACATCTGCGGATTAGTGTCGGCGGTAATGGTTTGCGGCGGCTGACCGTTAACGATCTGCACCATCCGTTGGTCATCCAGCAGCAGCGTCATCGGGAACGGCGCTTTTTGATCCCACAGCAGGCCATTGTCACGGGCGATCAGCATCTCCCCCTGCGAGCGCAGCGGCTGAAGCATGTCCTTGATGGTGCGGGTCTGCTCAAAGTGCGCGCGCACCACCGGTTGCTCCGCAAACCGCTGTTGTAGTTCATCCAGCGTTACCGCGCTGACCACCGGGCTTATCAGTAGCGCGAGTAGCGTTATCCATTTCATGGCGCGATCCCCATACGTTCGAACAGAATGGCCGGGCTGACAAAGCACATCTCCCGGCTTGCTTCCTCCACCGCCACCTGAATGGTGTAGCCGGTGGTGGTGCGTTTCCCGGTTTGCGCGTCGAAGATTTGATAGGCGATGCGCAGACGGTTCTCAACCTCTTCAATGTGGGCGCGGACGCGAATGCGCTGCTCGAAAGTCACCGCATCGCGGTATTTCACCCGGGTATCCACCACCGGCCAGACGTAGCCGGACGCTTTCATCTGGCGATAGCCGTAGTCAAACTGGTTGAGCAGCGCTTCGCGGGCAATCTCAAAGTAGCGGAAGTAGTTGCCGTGCCACACCACGCCCATCATATCGACGTCGTGGAACGGAACGGTGATTTCAACTTCAGCCGTAAAGCGGGGATCGGTCAGCACCCTTTACTCCTTCTCGTTGACCTCTGGCAGCTGCCAGAAATCGAAAAAATTAAACCAGTCGAGCGGCGACAAGAGCGCGTAATGCTCCAGCCGCTGCGCATAGCGGTCGACGGTCTGCTGTAGCGCCTGCTGGCGTTCGCCGCGCGGCAGCAGCAGCGGGTCGGCAAACGGCTCGCAGTGCAGGGTCAGCTTTCCCTGCTGACAGAGGGCAAAAATCAGCACCACCGGGCAGCGCAAAATGGACGCCAGGATAAACGGCCCCTGCGGGAACGGCGCGGGCTGGCCCATAAATTCGCTCCATATCACCCGCCAGCTGCCGCCGCGCTGCGGGGTGACGGCGATGCGATCGCCCACGATCGCCACCCATTCGCCGCGATCCAGCTTCTCTTTAATGAGGATCGCAGTCTCCGGGCCAATGTCGGTGACCGGCATCAGGTGAATGCCCGCCTGCGGCGCCATCTCCTCCATCACTTGCTTAAAGCGTCTGGCGTTGTCGCTAAAGACCAGCGCGTTAATGGTTTTCGCCCCTTCGCGCTGGGCCAGCGCCCGGCAGGCTTCCACATCGCCAAGGTGCGACGCGAGCAGCAGTTTGCCCTGAGGATCGTCCAGTCCCAGCGCCTCCTGCGCGCCTGGCGCAAAGACCAGATCGCGATGGAGTTTCATTTCGCCCCGCCAGCTGGCCACTTTATTCAGCATGGCATGACCGAAGCGCAGGAAGTGGGAAAAACTGTTAAGCCGCGCGGGTTGCGGCATTTGCCGCTGTGCCATCACCGTTTTAACCCGCGCCAGCCACTGCTGCGACGCCAGACGCGCAGAGCGGGCGGTCAGCCAGTAGACGGCGGTAACCGGCCACAGCAGGATGGTGAACGCCTTTCGCCCCAGCAACTGCCAGACGCGCAGCATCAGGCGCATGCCCCATAGCCCTTTCACCTCCTGCTGCTGCGCCCAGTGCTGCGAGCGGCGACGCATCAGCAGGGAAGGAATGCGCGGCAGCATGCTGAGAAACAGACGGGTATGCATCCATGAGATGCGCACGTTGTCTTTCAGGGCATCAAAATGGGATACCCCATCCGGCGGATAGGTCACGCGGGTGGGCAGAAAATAGCTGGTGTTGCCCTGCCAGTAGAGGCGCACCATCACTTCGGTATCAAAATCCATCCGCCTGCCGAGCGGCGTGTCCGCCGCAAGGCGCAGGACCGGGGCTATCGGGTAAACGCGAAACCCGCACATGCTGTCTTTGAGTTGCAGGGAGAGGGTTTCAATCCAGACCCAGACGTGGGTGATCCAGCGTCCGTACAGGCGCGAACGGGGGATCGAATCATCGTAAACGGGCTGCCCGGAAATGAGCGCATCGGGATGGCGTTCAGCCAGCGCCAGCAGTCTGGGGATGTCTTCGATAGCGTGCTGCCCGTCAGCGTCCACCTGAACGGCGTGGGTGAAACCGCGATCGGCGCAGGCTTTCAGCCCCTGCATCACCGCCGCCCCTTTGCCGCTGTTTTCTGCCAGCCGCAGCAGCGTGATTTGCGGACGATCCGCCGCCAAATCCTCAAGCGTGCGGCGCGTGGTTTCATCGCTGCCATCGTCCACCACCAGACAGGGCAGATCGAAAGGCGCGAGGCGCGCCAGCACCGAAGCCATCATCGCCCCGTGGTTGTAGCACGGGATCAGCACGCAGGGACGGAAGGTTACTGACATAAGCGAATCTTCCCGCTGCTGGCGGTGTGGCGCGCGTTACCCGCATGGCGCTGATAGCTAAAGGTCAGCATCTGGCGTTCAGGCTGCCAGGCAAGGGCCAGCGTGACCGTGTTCTCCGGCAACAGCGGGGCGGCGAACTTTACGTTCTGAATACTGTGAAAACGGTAGCCCGGCGCCAGCGTGGTCGCGTAATGCATTACCCAGTCGAGCTGGGCGACGCCGGGCAGCAACGGCTGTACGGCGAAATGTCCCTTAAACCAGAGCAGGTCAGGATCAAGATAAAGGGTTATCTCCAGATGCTGTGGATCGGGCTGGAGGCGCCCGATTTCAGGGATCTTCATGAAACAACTCCTGTAGTTGCGCAGTCACGCGCTTGTTCATGCTGTTGACCGGAATTTCATCGACGATCCGCCAGTAGCGCGGCACGGCAACCGGTTCAAGCCAGGGGCGAAGGGCGCGACGCCAGGCAAGCACCTGCGCTTTTTTGCCCTGGTCGTGTTGCTGACGCGCCGCTTCATTCAGCACCAGCAACACGCCGATGCCCTGACGCCCGCCGCGCGTCACCGTCAGCGCGGCGGCCTCGCGGATGCCGTCCAGCGCCAGCAGGCGGCGCTCAATGTCATCGAGCGAAATGCGTTTATCTTCGATTTTGACCACCCGACCGCGACGCCCGACGAGGCTGAACTGCCCGTCAGCCGTGAAGTGCAGAATATCGTCCAGCGCGATCCCTTCCGCCTCGGGGATCAGCGGCGACGTCACGCGATCGCCGTGAAACGCCACGCCGGGGAAAGGCTGCCAGCGCGTGCTTTCCTCCTGACGGTAGCGCCAGGCCATAACCCCCGTTTCCGTACTGCCGTATATTTCATCCGGCCAGACGTTGAGCCAGGCCTGAACCGCAGTGACCTCCTGCCAGGGCAGAGCACCGCCAGCGGAGAAGAGCAGGTTAACGGGGGACGGCGTCAGCGATGCGTCCAGCCGCTTAAGGAACGCCGGGCTGCTGATGAAAAGATAGCGTTTATCGCCGGGAAGGGCAGAGAGCTGCTCGGCATAGTTGAGCAGGCTGGCATGCAGCGGCAGGCCGAGCGCCATGGGTAAGACAACACGAAACGTCAGGCCGTACAGGTGGTGCAGCACCACGGAAGCCACGACGTGACAGCCCGCCAGACGTTCACCAAAATGCGCCGCCAGCAGACGCGCCTCGCGATCCAGGCTGATAACCGGCTTACACACCCGCTGCGGCGCGCCGGTCGAGCCGGAGGTGTAAAGCTCAATCGTGCGCATCTCATCGATGGCAGGCAGCGGTGAAAAGGGATGGCCTGCCCGCTGAGCGGAAGTCACCCGCCGCTGTCGCCCCTGAAAATCGAGCGTGGTGTCGCTCAGGACGCCGCTAAACAGTGCCCGCTGTTCGTTAAGCTGCGCCGCCCGGCTGTGCCCGGGGAGGACGGGCGTTTTCCCCGCATGCAGCGTTGCCAGCAGGGCGACAATAAACAGATAGCCGTCTTCAAAACACAGCGCCCAGCGCTCGCCATCTTCATGACGCAGCGTGTCGACCAACTGAGTGACGTCGTGGCGTAAATCGCCAAGCGTCCAGAGGCGGCCGTCACGCCAGGCAACAGGGGTGTCGTCAGGGCGGGGCGCACTGAGCCACTGGCTAAGCGGAAGGGGGTTAAACATCGTTTTTCATCACCCGTTGTCGCACCAGCCACTCGCTGGCCATCAGCGTGCCCATCAGGAGATAGGCAATCATCCCGTTCCACAGCGTCCACAGACGTATGTCCGCATGTAAAACGGTAAACAGCGCGATGGCTCCGTTGACGATAAAAAACACGCACCATATCTGGGTAACCCGGCGCGTGTACCGTATCCCGACGGGGGAAAGATCCGGCTCACGCAGGCGCGCCAGCCGTTCAACGACAGGCATAGCCGTCCACAGCGAACCGCCAAACACCACCAGCATCACCAGATTCACCACCACCGGATAAAACAGTACCCACTGGTGCGCGTCCAGGACGTAGCTCGCCGCGCAAAGCACAATGCCAGCCAGCGCCACGCTCACGAACAGATAATGCAGGGGGCCGCCCTGCCGACGGGCCTGGCAGACGCGCAACAGCAGCACCAGCGCCATCACGGGCAGTATCCCGTGCAGGCTGTTATTCGCCAGCCCAAAGCCGATCAGAAACGGCCATGCCAGCAGCATCAGCCCCGTCAGGGCGGGAAGGATCGGCATCGAACGCACGTTACGCGTCGCGCTGAAGCTGTTCCACAACGTCCACGACGTCCTGCACCGTGCGCACCGCTTTAAAGGTTTCGGGCTTGATTTTATGGCCCGTTTTCTTTTGCAGGTGCACCACCATATCGACGGCATCAATGCTGTCGAGATCCAGGTCCTCGTAAAGCCGTGCCTCAGGGGTAATATCCTCCGGGGCGACTTCAAACAGGGTAATAAGAAGCGCAGAGACTTCCTGATAAATCGTTTGTTGTTCTGTCATGGCGGTCATTCTCAGGCGCGTTGTTGATGGATAAAAGCCGCGAGCGTGGCAACGGAGTAGAAGTGCTGACGCATCTCGTCACTTTCGGCAGAAAGCACTACGCCGTACTGATTTTTCACCGCCAGCCCCAGCTCAAGGGCGTCGATTGAGTCCAGACCGAGGCCGTCGCCAAAGAGCGCGGCGTCTGTATCAATATCCTCTGGGGTAAGTTCTTCCAGATTCAGCGTAGAGATAATGAGATTCTTAATTTCAAGATAGAGCGCTTGCATCTTTCGTTCCTGACAAAGATTGAAGACCGGTTGTTAACTGATGCTGCATATGCCGGTTTAACTGCCTTGCCGCCAGCGCGGGTTCGTGCTGACTCGCATCATAAAAATCATGAATGTTGATGCGTTCGCGAACATCCACGGTGAAAACAGGTTTGTTGGGGGGCACGTTATACCAGCTGCTCTGTTTATCCAGCATCCGTTCGCTACAGTGGATCACCACCACGCGCACGGCGCTGTTGCAGCGAACGGCGATATTCGCCGCCCCACGTTGCAGGGTAATGGCTTCGCCCACCCGGGTGCGGGTACCTTCCGGGAAGATAAGCAGGGTGTCGCCCTGGGCCAGACGCTGCTGGCTGGCGGTAAGCAGCGTGTCGGCTTCGCTGTTAATCAGATAGTCCGCCGCGCGGATCACGCCGCTGACAAACGGATTACGCAGCAGGGCGCTTTTCACCAGACAGTCGGTTTCGTTCATCACCGACGCCAGCAGGACGTAGTCCAGCAGCGAAGGGTGGTTCGCAATCACCAGACAGCCCCGCTCGGCGCGCAGAACGTCCAGGTTGTTGAAACGGTAATCCAGCACGCCCACCCCGCGCACCACCGCGAGGAACAGGCGAAAACTGGCAGAAATCGTGCGGCGTGCCAGGCGACGGCGTTGAGTGCGGTCGCGCTGGAAAATCAGCAGCAGGTTAAACCACACCAGCGACAGCGTCAGCCCGCCGAGGCCGAACAGGGCGAAGCACAATCCGGTCATCAGCATGCGCCATACCCAATCGAGGCGGGAACGTAACCCTTTCATTGGCGCGTCCATTGCCACAGCAGGCGCTCGCCCGGCAGGGTAAACTGGCGCTCGTCTCGCAGGTAATGGCGCAGGAACTGGAGGCTTTGCGGCAGCGCTGGCTCTTCAGGCGTGTGGTTGGGGTGCGTTTCACAGCTGAGCGTTTCTCCGGCCTCAATCACCAGCGCCAGCGCGTAGGGCCAGACGGGCATCTGCGGCGGCAGCCCGGCGTGATAAAAATCAGGCAACTGGCCGTCGAAATCTACCAGCAACACGCGGGAGTAGCCCGCATGCAGCAGGCTCAGCACGTCGCATAAGCTCTGCTGGAAGGTATCCATACCGGCGGATACCGACGAAGAGACAACCGGCTGACGCGCGGCGATAGTGAGATTGCCGACCGCCGAGTTGTGTACCGACATGGCAAAATCGGTCGGTGAAACAGGCTCTTCTGCCGCCAGAGCCTGAAGAATACGGAAATTACGCTCCAGTTCCCCATGACGGCTACTGTAGACGACGGCGTCGATGCGATGTTTGCGCAGCATCATCAGGCCAAGGTCAACGGCCAGCTTACTGCCTGAATTCAGGCGGCGGGCGGTCATCATCGGCAGATGGGTCAGTTTCGCCAGCGGTGCCGCGGGATCGATGGCGTCAGACCGGCGTGACCATGCCTGCCATTCGTCGGCATCGCTGAGTCCTGGCGCTCTTGCCTGCCAGTCGATAAGGGTAAGTGTAAATTTCATCTACGCGCGTCCGCGATAAACCTGTTTCTGTGACTTTTTCTTCGCCAGCGCGATTTGCTGCGCACATCGTACAATGTTGTCGTCGCGCTGGCGAATAAACGTCACTTTTGACCGTTTTCACCCGGTTATCCCGGCAAACGGCTTTTTGGCCGACCCGGCCCCAGCAGAATGGCGAGTTTACTGCCTCCTTTGGTGGTTTCCATCCAGATTTTACAGACGCTGGTGAGCGGCACGGAGAGCAGCATGCCCACGGGTCCCAGCAGCCATCCCCAGATCAGTAACGATAAAAACACCACCATCGTCGACATGCCAAGACGGTGGCCCATCATGCGCGGTTCGAGAATATTACCCAGCACCATATGCACGACGAGGAACAGCGCCCCTACCAGCATGCACTCATAAAAACCGTTAAACAGAAACGCCTGGATCATCGGCGGAACCGCAGAAAGCACCGCGCCGATATTGGGCACGTAGTTCAGTAAAAACGCCAGCACGCCCCACATCAGCGCGAACTGCACGTCCAGCAGTACCAGCCCCAGCCAGACGATCACGCCGGTCCAGAGGCTTAACAGGGTTTTCAGCGCCAGGTATTTAGAGACACCCTTCAGCGCGCGGTGCAAACCGGCAATGTGGATCTGCGGATTGTTCAGGGCAAAACGCAGTTTATACGGCACGTGGCGTACTTCGAACAGCATAAACACCACCGTCATTACCAGCAGCAGAATGCTGGCCATCGCCCCGGAAAGCCCGGTCATCAGGGTGGTGGCGTAGGTCATGACTTTCTCGGAATCCATTCGGCGCAGCATCCGTTCCGGTGAAATATGCAGATTCACGAACGGCAACATGCGCTGGAGATCGACCAGCTTACGCGTCAGCTCTTTATTGTACTGCGGCAGCATGGTGGAAAATTCGCTCAGCGAGGCGGCGAGCACGCCGAACAGCGCCGTCAGAACAACCAGCATCACCATCACCACAATGGTAATGGCAACCGGGCGGCTGATGCCCCGGCGTAAAAACCATGTCACCAGCGGGTTGAGCACAATGGCGAAAAACAGTGCCAGCAGAAGCTGAACAATGATATCCGCCGCCGCGTGGATACCCGCCAGGATAACCACCAGGCAGGCAAGTTTTAATAAAATATGAAGTCCGGCTTTATCGGGCGGGCTGGCAGTCATAAGAATTCCTTTTTCCGGGGGGCGTGTTAATTGTAGTGCGCCGGATGGGCTTCGTCTGGAGTGTTAGTCTGAAAGTCGTGGCAAAAAAATGGCCCCCGACGCAAGCGCCGGAGGCCACGGTAGCCTGGTGAACGATTACTGGATCACGAGGGTGTTAATGATGTTTTCAGCGGCGGTCTGCGCTTTCTGCTGATTATCTGCCGGCAGGGTGATCTGCATGGTCAGCAATTTATTATCGACTTTGCCGAGCACAACGGAGGAGTACGCGGTCTGGCCTTTGGCAGAGATGATGCTGTCCAGCTGTTGCAGCGTGTGGCCTTTCAGTTCAACAGACTTGTTGGTGACCACCTGAAGCTGCGGGTCGCGGCTGCGCTGCTGATCTTCCAGACGTTTAGCCAGCACGCCCAGATCTTCGCTGGTATCGTCACCGACAATCACAATCACCGCTTTTTGGCCGGTGGCATCGGAATAGACGTGCATGTTGTTCGCCTGGGTGCCCAGCTTACCGCTCTGGTCGGTCATGTCTGCGGGCAGAGAGAAACTGAGTTTGCCATCCATCAGGCTTACCGGCTGACCGGTGGCGTTGCTTTCTGCTGACGCGCCCTGAGCAGGCGTTTTGGTGTCGCTGTTATCACAGGCTGCAAGGCCAACAACCAGCAGGCCAATCCCGACATATTTAACCAGATTGCGCATTGACTTCTTCCTTTCGATAAACGGCCATAACGGCTCATTCGTTCATCTTATCACAACTGATAAAGCGAACCCTTAACCTGCCTGCAATGCGGAGATTTCAGATTTATCTGCCAGCCTTTTCAGCAGCATATTCAACAGCACACCGTACATCGGCAGGAAGAAAACCAGGCTGATAAGCACCTTAAAGGCGTAGTCCACCAGAGCAATTTCCATCCAGTGTTCTGCCATGAAGGCGTCCGGGCTGCGCCAGAAGGCGATGAAGAAGAAGGCCAGCGTATCGCTCACGTTACCGAACAGCGTGGATGCCGTCGGTGCCATCCACCAGCGATGATTCTGACGCAGGCGGTTAAAGACGTGAACGTCGAGGATCTGCCCCAGGGCATAGGCCATAAAGCTGGCGGCGGCAATACGCGCGACGAAGAGGTTGAAATGCATCAGCGCGTCGAAGCCCTGCCAGCTGCCCATGTAAAACAGCGAGGAGATAGCGTAGGAGACAAACAGTGCCGGGATCATCACCGCAAAAATAATCCGCCGCGCCAGCGGTGCGCCAAAGATGCGCACGGTTAAATCCGTCGCGAGGAAAATAAACGGGAAACTGAACGCGCCCCAGGTGGTATGGAAACCAAAAATGGAGATGGGGAGCTGTACCAGATAGTTACTGGAGATGATCACCAGCAGATGAAATAGCGAAAGCCAGAACAACGCCTTGACGCGCTGCGATTGTGTAAAGGAGTTCATATTGTACCTTTTTGATTAATATTTGGGGTGAGGGAACCCAATAAAGCCGCCGCATGATACTGCTTTGGCGACACTTTGCAATGGCTAATTTTCACGCAATCGTTAACCTGGTTTGCATTGGCGATAGCGGGGCGTAAACTACAGCCGTTTTTACCTGAACGAGAAGAAAATGACCGACCTGTTTTCCAGCCCAGACCACACGCTTGATGCTCAGGGCCTCCGTTGCCCGGAGCCGGTAATGATGGTGCGTAAAACCGTCCGTAACATGCAGAGCGGCGAAACGCTGCTGATCGTCGCAGATGATCCGGCCACCACCCGCGATATTCCCGGTTTTTGCACCTTTATGGAACATGAACTGGTGGCGCAGCAAACCGAAACCCTGCCGTACCGGTATTTGATTCGTAAGGGGTAAGTGTGGCCTGACGCCCTCATCCCGACCCTCTCCTACGGGGCTGAGGGTTCCCCACTAAATAATGCCTGCACAGACGGCCCCCTCTCCCTTGAGGGAGAGGGCTGGGGTGAGGGGGAACATACGGCTCTGGTGGTCATTCCGTTCACTTTATGTTCCTTGCTACTCTGTCACGACATGAGCGGTGAACGTGCCAGGGTGGCTCAGTCGCCACCACCCTGGCGACCCGGGCTTCCGGCGGTAAATCGCCGCTTCGCGGTGCCTTCGGCTTATTCCTTCCGGCTTATCGGGGACGGGCGGAGGTAACATCCCTGTAAAGCCCGCCCTCTCGGCGCATCCCTGCGCCTCGCCCCGGCCTACAGGAAACGCCTCAGCGATTTACAGCCGGACCGAGGCATCGCTGAAAGCCCTTAGTTATTCTGAGGCAACGTTATAGCTTTTGTTTTTAAATTACTGGGGTACTCTCTCCCACGAGGAGAGGGAGAAACCTTTCTAAACCATCGTTTCAAAATTTCGCGCTTTTTGTGAGGCGCTTCACCCTCTCTTTTCCAGCCGTAGTCTATTTTTTAAACGTCAAAAACTAAAACACCGTTTTAACGCTTATCTCACTACCCTGGAGTTGACTCAATGAAAACGACCCTCAAGCCGTTACTGGCCGCTCTGTGCCTGTCTGCTTTTGCCTGCACCGTCTCCGCGCAAACCATTAAAGCCGCCGATGTGCATCCTGAAGGCTACCCGAACGTGGTGGCGGTTCAGCACATGGGTGAAAAACTCAAACAACAAACCGATGGCAAGCTGGAGATTAAGGTCTTCCCCGGCGGCGTGCTGGGGGATGAAAAGCAGATGATTGAGCAGGCGCAGATGGGGGCGATTGATATGATCCGCGTCTCTATGGCGCCGGTAGCTGCCATCCTGCCGGATATCGAAGTGTTTACGCTGCCCTACGTGTTCCGCGATGAAGACCACATGCACAAGGTAATCGACGGGGATATTGGCAAGCAGATCGGCGACAAACTCACCGCGAACCCAAAATCCCGCCTGGTCTTCCTCGGCTGGATGGATTCCGGCACCCGCAACCTGATCACCAAAGAGCCTGTCCTGAAGCCGGACGATCTGAAAGGGAAGAAAATTCGCGTGCAGGGTAGCCCGGTGGCACTGGCCACGCTGAAAGCGATGGGGGCCAACGCGATCGCGATGGGCGTCAGCGAGGTGTACAGCGGCATGCAGACCGGCGTGATCGACGGTGCGGAGAACAACCCGCCAACCTTTATCGCCCATAACTACATGCCGGTCGCCAAAAACTACACGCTGAGCGGCCACTTCATCACCCCGGAAATGCTGCTCTACTCCAAAGTGAAGTGGGACAAACTGAGCGCTGACGAACAGCAAAAGATCCTGACGCTGGCCCGCGAAGCGCAGATCGAGCAGCGCAAGCTGTGGAACGACTATAACGCCCAGGCGCTGGCCAAAATGAAGGCCGGTGGCGTGCAGTTCCACGATATCGATAAAGCGGTGTTTATCAAGGCGACAGAGCCGGTGCGCGCGCAGTATGGCGATAAGCATCAGGATCTGATGAAAGCCATCGCTGACGTTCAGTAAGCCGGAGTACGTATGTCCGAACTCTACCTGAAGTGGATGGACCGTCTGTACCTGCTCGCCATGGCGGTGGCGGGTCTCTCGCTGCTGGTGATGACGATTGTGATCCCCATCGGCATCTTCTCTCGCTACGTGCTCAATCGCGGCGAATCCTGGCCGGAACCGATCGCCATTATCTGCATGGTGACGTTTACCTTCATCGGCGCGGCGGTCAGTTACCGCGCCGGGTCGCATATTGCGGTCAACATGCTCACCGACCGTCTGCCCGCATCGCTGCAAACCCTGTGCGCGCGGGTGGTGGATCTGCTGATGCTGCTGATTTCTGGCCTGATGTGCTGGTACAGCTACTGGCTGTGCGTCGAACTCTGGGAACAGCCGGTGGCGGAGTTTCCGCTCCTGACCTCCGGCGAAAGCTATCTGCCGCTGCCTGTCGGGTCGGCCATTCTGATCCTGTTTGTGCTTGAACGCCTGCTGTTTGGCTCACAGGAAAACCGTCCGGTCGTGCTGATCGGCAATCACACTTAAGGGGTGAACAATGGATGCTTTTGTTTTGTTATTCACCCTCGCCATTTTGCTGGCGCTGGGGATGCCGGTGGCCTTCGCCGTGGGCTTAAGCGCCGTGGCGGGTGCGCTGTGGATTGACCTCCCGCTGGAAGCACTGATGATCCAGATCACCAGCGGGGTCAATAAATTTACCCTGCTGGCGATCCCGTTCTTCATTCTTGCCGGGGCGATCATGGCGGAAGGGGGGATTGCCCGACGGCTGGTCAATTTCGCGTACATTTTTGTGGGCTTCATTCGTGGTGGGCTGTCGCTGGTGAACATTGTCGCCTCGACGTTCTTCGGCGCGATTTCCGGTTCGTCGGTGGCGGATACGGCGTCCATCGGCAGCGTGATGATCCCGGAGATGGAGAAGAAGGGCTATCCGCGCGAATACGCGGCGGCGGTCACAGCGAGCGGGTCGGTGCAGGCGATTTTAATCCCACCCAGCCACAACTCGGTGATTTACTCGCTGGCGGCAGGGGGCACAGTCTCCATCGCCACGCTGTTTATTGCGGGCGTGCTGCCGGGCCTGCTGCTGGGTATGGGGTTGATGGCCCTCTGCCTGTGCTTCGCCCGCAAGCGCGGTTATCCGAAGGGAGATAAAATCCCTTTCAGGCAGGCGCTGAAAATTGTGCTGGATGCCCTGTGGGGGCTAATGACGGTGGTGATTATCCTCGGCGGGATCTTGTCCGGGATATTTACCGCCACTGAATCTGCCGCCGTGGCCTGCCTGTGGGCGTTCTTCGTCACCATGTTCATCTACCGCGACTACAAATGGAATGAACTGCCGAAGCTGATGTGCCGCACGGTGAAAACCGTCACCATCGTGATGATTTTGATTGGCTTTGCGGCGGCGTTTGGCGCAGTGATGACCTACATGCAGTTGCCAATGCGCATTACCGAATTCTTCACCTCGCTGTCCGATAACAAATACGTGATCCTGATGTACCTCAACATCATGCTGCTGCTGATTGGCACGCTGATGGACATGGCGCCGATCATTCTGATCCTGACCCCGGTGCTGCTGCCGGTGACCAATGCGCTGGGGATCGACCCGGTGCATTTTGGGATGATCATGATGGTTAACCTGGGGATTGGGTTGATCACGCCGCCGGTCGGGTCGGTGCTGTTCGTGGCGAGCGCGGTGAGTAAGCAGAAGATCGAGCACGTTGTGCGCGCGATGCTGCCGTTTTACGGCATATTGCTGGTGATATTGGGGATGATTACCTATATTCCGGCGATTTCATTATGGTTGCCGGGGGTGTTAGGGATGCAGTGACGCCGTTTTATGCCGGGTGGCGGCTACGCCTTACCCGGCCTACGGTTACGGTTCGGAGATGTTGTAGGCCCGGTAAGGCGTAGCCGCCACCGGGCGTTTTTACCGACGGCGCAACAACCGCAGCGCGTTCGCCGTCACCAGCACCGTCGCCCCGGTATCCGCCAGCACCGCCAGCCACAGGCCGGTCATGCCAAGCAGCGTGGTGACCAGGAAAATCCCCTTCAGGCCCAGCGCAATCCCGATGTTCTGGCGAATGTTGGCCCGCGTCGCCCGCGCGAGATCTATCATCTGCGCCAGCCCGGTCAGACGGTTGTGCGTCAGCGCTGCATCCGCCGTCTCCAGCGCCACGTCGGTGCCACTGCCCATGGCAATGCCGATGATTGCAGCCTTCATCGCCGGGGCATCGTTAATGCCATCGCCTACCATCGCCAGCGGAGCGTGCGCGTTCATCTCCGTTACGGCACGCACCTTGTCCGCAGGCAGTAACCCGGCCTTAAACGCCAGCCCCAGCTCGCCAGCAATTGCCGCCGCCGCGCGCGGGTTGTCGCCGGTCAGGATCACGCCCTGTACGCCCAGCCTGTGCAGCGCGTTGATGGCGTCTTTCGCATCGTCACGCAGGGTATCGCGCAGCGCCAGCATGCCCATCGGTACGCCGTCCTGCATCACGGCAACAACCGTCTGACCGGCCTGCTCTAATGCCTCAACCTGTGGATCCGCGAACGCACCTGCCGCGGCGATCAGCACTTTTTTGCCGTCGACGACGGCCTCAATCCCTGACCCGACCAGCGCTCGCTGGGCGGTTGCCGAAGGGATGTTCAGCCCACGTTCCTGCGCTTCACGCACTATCGCCTGCGCCAGCGGGTGAGTGGAGCCCTGCTCCACGGCGGCGGCCAGCATCAGCAGTGCGTCTTCACTTATGTCCTGCGGATAGACGCCGGTGACCTGCGGTTTACCAACCGTCAGCGTGCCGGTTTTATCGAAGGCGATGTGCTGAACCTGGCTCAACTGCTCCAGCGCCGCACCGCCCTTAATCAGCGCCCCGCGACGTGCCGCTGCTGCCAGGCCCGAGGTAATCGCCGCCGGGGTGGAGATCACCAGCGCGCACGGACAGCCGATCAGCAGCAGGGTCAGCCCTTTATAAATCCAGCCCTCCCACGGTGCGCCGAAGAACAGCGGTGGCACCACGGTAACCAGCAGCGCCACCAGCATGATGGCGGGGGTGTAAATTCGGCTGAAGCGATCGATAAAGCGTTCGACCGGTGCGCGGCGCTCTTCGGCCTCTTCAATCAGCTTCAGGATGCGGTCGATGGCGCTGTCGCCCGGTTCAGAAAGCACGGTGAGCTGCACCAGTCGGTCAACGCTGGTGGCGCCCGCAGGCACTTTTTCACCTGCCGCACGCGCTACCGGGATGGATTCTCCGGTCAGGGTGCTTTCATCAAAGCTTGCAGTGGCGGTCACGAGGGTCCCATCGGCTGGCAGACGCCCGCCAGCGGCGACTTCAATCACGTCGCCCGGGCGCAGCGTGTTGATGGCGACCGTTTCACGTTTGCCTTCATGGATCCGCGTGGCAGTTTCCGGCTTCAGCGCCATCAGCGCGCTCACCCCTTTGCGCGCCCGGCTCGCCGCCCAGCCCTCAAGCCGTTCGCCGATCAGGAACAGCAGTAGCACCATCGCCGCTTCCGCCGTCGCGCCAATAAACAGCGCGCCGATGGCCGCCACGCTCATCAGCGTTTCAATGGCAAACCAGCTACCGCTTCTCATCAGGCGCAGCGCCTGACGGGCAATTGGAAACAGGCCGACCAGCGTGGTGGCGATAAACGCCAGATTGCCGAACGGGTGATTAAACTGCTCCAGCCCCCAGCTCAGGGCCATCATGATGATGAGTGTGATTAGGGGCAGGTTCTCTTTTAGCGGGGAGGTTTTTTCAGCGGGCGCCGTTTCGCTGCGCAGGGTATAACCCGCTTTGCTGACGGCGGCTTCAACCTGTTTACTGACGTCGTTTTCGGCGCTGACCAGCAGCTTTTCGGTAGCAAACAGCACCTGAACGTGGTTCACGCCCGGCACCTGCTTCACCGCGTTTTCCACTTTGCGGGCGCAGGCCGCGCAGTCCATACCGTTGACCACCCAGCTGTAGTGATTGCCGCTTTCAGGCAGCGCGTCGACCTGGGTTTCGCACGCGCCCTCGCAGCAGCAGTCGTCTTTCGGCGGAACCGGGCTGAGCTTAAGTGCCGAGAATTGTGGAACTTTTTTAGGTGTTTCTGGAGTCGACATGGCAGTCTCCGGTAATGATAATTTTCTCATTAACCGCAGCATACACTCTGGAGTCGACTCCAGAGTCAAGCGTTATTTAGATATACAGTGAACGCACAATCAGGAAGTGTCCGGCAAAGTAACAGGCGGCGGAAATCGCATTATCCGCACGGAAGCGGCGGCGATAATGACTGCCCAACCAGACGATATTGCCGAGCAACAACAGCGCCGCGCCGAAGAAGGCGGACATGGCCTGAGACGTCGGGCGGAAGAACCACAGTTCACCGGCCAGCCACACCATCACCAGCGTCATGGCGATAAAGGTACATATCGGCAGACGCATCTCTTCCAGACGCGACCAGATCACCGCGATCAGCAGGGCGCCAATCACCAGCAGCACCAGCGGCAGTGGCCAGAAGAAGGAGAGCGTCATCTGGCTGGCAAAGTAGATGGTATAGAGCAGATGCGACAGGAAGAACGCCCCCACGGCGTACAGCAGGCGCTGACGCGGCAGCAGGGTTAAGGCATCGCCAATCAGGGAAGCACACAGCCCCGCGAGGACAAGATAGCTAACGGCGTTAAACATCGGGGCCTGCCAGGCAAGCAACAGCAGGAGTAATAGCGTGACGGGTTTAAACAACCAGCGCTGCCAGGCTGGGCCACGGTAAGACGCATCGACGTAAAGCCATGCGGAAAAACAGACAGCGATAAATGACCAAAGCATATTAACTCCCTGTAACTGTTGAGGCTGAATGATCAGTTCCTGATCCAGTGTAGTGACGCGAGCGGGCGTTTGGCAATGCCGGGGCAGGCGAGGTATCCTGAATTCCGCATAATCTGATGGGATTTTTCAATGAGCAAGATGCCGCTGTTTTTCATTATCGTGGTGGCGATTATCGTCATTGCCGCCTCGTTTCGCTTCGTGCAGCAGCGCCGTGAGAAGGCCGACAATGACGCCGCGCCGCTGATGCAAAAGCGCGTGGTGGTGACGAACAAGCGTGAGAAGCCGCTTAACGACCGCCGCTCCCGCCAGCAGCAGGTGACGCCTGCGGGCACAACGATGCGCTATGAAGCGAGCTTTAAGCCGGAAACCGGCGGGCTGGAGATCACTTTCCGCCTGGAGGCGCAGCAGTACCACCAGCTGACGGTAGGGGAGAAGGGGACGCTGAGCTACAAAGGGTCGCGGTTTGATGGGTTTGTACCGGAGCGGTAATTTTACCCCTTACCCCGGCCCTCTCCCCAGAGGGGAGAGGGTGTAATCGTCCCCTCGCCCCTTTGGGGAGAGGGTTAGGGTGAGGGGCAAATCTGTTACTTCTTCACCTGCGCCTTAAACTTCTTCATCCACACCAGCAGTTCAAATACGCCGAAAATAAACACCCGCAGCTGCTGCCAGCCGGTCATCGGTGGGCCATCTTTCGGCAGGCCGTTTTTCAGCATCACCATCTGCAACGCATGCATGAACGCGGTAAAAATCAGCGCCACGTTAATAAAGATATTCAGCGGACGCGGGAACGGGTGCACCAGATTCAAAATCAAAAATGCCCAGACGCCCAGCATCAGCAAGCGCCCTACGTTAATCAGTACTGGCATCGGATCCTCCTTGTGCCTGACGGTGATACAGACGATAAGCCACCTGACCGGCGACCTTCTCGCGGTGCAGATCCCAGTGAACGGGAACGGGCGGCAGGCCATTTTCCACTTCGCTTTCGACGTAAATCAGCGCGTCGTCTGCAAGCCAGCCATTTTTTTCCAGCAACGATAATGTCTCTTCCAGCAGTCCTTTACGGAACGGCGGGTCAACAAACACCACGTTGAACGGCGTCCCGTTTTGGGCGAGGAAGCTCAGCGTATTGGTATTCACCACTTTCGCGTTGGTTGCCTTCAGCGTAGCCAGATTTTGCTGCAACGTCTGCGCGACGCCGCGCTCCATCTCCAGCAGCGTAGCGCTGGCGGCATAACGCGACAGTGCTTCCAGACCTAATGCACCGCTGCCAGCGAAGCAGTCCAGGCAGTTGGCGTCTACCATTGACGGGGCAAGCCAGTTAAACAGCGTCTCGCGAACGCGGTCCGTGGTGGGGCGTAAACCGGGGCTGTCCGGCACCGGTAATTTCCGGCCTCGCCACTGACCGCCGATAATGCGTATTTGACCGGCCGGGGCGCGGGTGGGTTTCTTCATCTCAGGAAAGCTCTGTTAACAATGCCCTGCGATTGCGGGCGGTGATGTCAATTAAGTAAAGTGTTAGACTATTTCATCATTTTTTTAGCTTCCCTGTATATAGCGCCGCGAGGAGTGTAGTCGCAGATGGCAAAACAAAAAAAACGTGGCTTCTTTTCCTGGTTGGGTTTCGGTGAAAAAGAGCAAGAAACAGAACAGAAAACCGAAGAACAACAGGTTGTAGAAGAGCAGTCACAGCCTGAAACGCCTGTCGAAACCGCTGCGGTTGTCGAAGCGGAAGAGCCAGCGCACAGCAAAGAAGAGATTGAATCCTTTGCTGAAGAGGTGGTTGAGGTCACTGAACAGGTTCAGGAGAACGAAAAACCAGAGCCGGTTATCGTTGAAACCCTTACCGAAGCGCCGCAGGCCGCTATCGAACACGAAGAACTGCCGCTGCCGGAAGAGGTGAAAACCGAAGAGGTTTCTGCCGAAGAGTGGCAGGCCGAAGCGGAAACCGTTGAAATTGTAGAGGCGGTGGAAGAAGAAGCGGCCCTTGAGCCAGAGCTGACCGACGAAGAGCTGGAAGCCCAGGCGCTGGCGGCGGAAGCGGCTGAAGAAGCGGTCATTGTTGTGCCGGTAGAAGAGCAGGCCGAAGAAGCGATCGTTCAGGAGCAGGAAAAACCAACCAAAGAAGGTTTCTTCGCGCGTCTGAAACGCAGCCTGCTCAAGACCAAAGAAAACTTAGGTTCCGGATTTATCAGTCTGTTCCGCGGCAAGAAGATCGACGACGATCTGTTTGAGGAGCTGGAAGAGCAACTGCTGATTGCGGACGTGGGCGTGGAAACCACCCGGAAGATCATCACTAACCTGACCGAAGGGGCGAGCCGCAAGCAACTGCGTGACGCCGAGGCGCTGTACGGCCTGCTGAAAGACGAGATGGGTGAAATTCTCGCAAAAGTTGACGAACCGCTTAATATTGAAGGCAAAATGCCCTTTGTTATTCTGATGGTTGGCGTCAACGGCGTGGGTAAAACCACCACCATCGGCAAGCTGGCGCGCCAGTTCGAGCAGCAGGGCAAATCGGTGATGCTGGCGGCGGGTGATACCTTCCGTGCGGCAGCGGTGGAACAGCTCCAGGTGTGGGGCCAGCGCAACAATATTCCGGTCATTGCCCAGCACACCGGCGCGGATTCCGCCTCCGTGATTTTCGATGCTATCCAGGCGGCGAAGTCGCGTAACGTGGACGTGCTGATTGCGGATACCGCAGGGCGTTTGCAGAACAAATCGCACCTGATGGAAGAACTGAAGAAAATCGTTCGCGTCATGAAGAAGCTGGACGAAGATGCACCGCATGAAATTATGCTGACTATCGATGCCAGCACCGGGCAGAACGCCATTAGCCAGGCGAAGCTGTTCCATGAAGCGGTAGGACTGACCGGGATCACGCTGACCAAGCTGGACGGCACCGCGAAAGGCGGGGTGATCTTCTCCGTGGCCGACCAGTTCGGCATTCCTATCCGTTACATCGGTGTGGGCGAGCGTATTGAAGATTTGCGTCCGTTTAAAGCGGACGACTTTATTGAGGCACTATTTGCCCGAGAGGACTAACAATGATTCGCTTTGAACACGTCAGCAAGGCCTATCTCGGTGGGAGACAAGCGCTACAGGGGGTAACATTTCACCTCCAGCCAGGCGAGATGGCATTCCTGACCGGCCATTCCGGCGCGGGGAAAAGTACCCTGCTCAAGCTGATCTGTGGGATCGAGCGGCCAAGCGCCGGGAAAATCTGGTTCAGCGGCCATGAAATTAGCCGTCTTAAGAACCGAGAAGTGCCGTTCCTGCGTCGTCAGATCGGCATGATTTTCCAGGATCACCACTTGCTGATGGATCGCACGGTTTTCGATAACGTCGCGATCCCGCTGATTATTGCCGGTGCCAGTTACGATGATATCCGCCGTCGCGTTTCGGCGGCGCTGGATAAGGTCGGGCTGTTGGACAAAGCGAAAAACTTCCCGATCCAGCTCTCCGGCGGTGAACAGCAGCGCGTGGGCATCGCCCGTGCGGTGGTGAACAAGCCAGCCGTTTTGCTGGCGGATGAACCGACCGGTAACCTGGACGATGCCCTGTCCGAAGGGATTTTGCGTCTGTTTGAGGAATTTAACCGCGTGGGGGTCACGGTACTGATGGCGACGCACGACATGGGGCTGATCTCCCGCCGTTCGTACCGCATGCTGACCCTGAGCGACGGGCATTTGCACGGAGGCCACGGTGAATAAGCGTGATGCAATGAACCAGATTCGGCAGTTCAGCAACCGGTTTGACCGTTTCCGCAAGCCTCAGGGCGGCGGGGACGGCAATCGCAATGCGCCTAAGCGCGCTAAACCGACACCGAAGCCGAACTCCCGCAAAACCAACGTCTTCAACGAGCAGGTGCGCTACGCCTTCCAGGGCGCGTTGCAGGATCTGAAAAGCAAACCGCTGGCGACGTTCCTGACGGTGATGGTGATTGCCATCTCCCTGACGCTGCCCAGCGTCTGCTACATGGTTTACAAAAACGTAAACCAGGCGGCGTCCCAGTATTATCCGTCGCCGCAGATCACCGTTTATCTGGATAAAGCGCTGGACGATAACGCGGCGGCGCAGGTGGTCGGACAGATTCAGGCCGAACAGGGCGTCGAGAAGGTGAACTACCTATCGCGCGATGAAGCGCTGGGCGAATTCCGCAACTGGTCCGGATTTGGCGGCGCGCTGGATATGCTCGAAGAGAACCCGCTGCCCGCGGTGGCGGTGGTGATCCCGAAGCTCGATTTCCAGGGCACGGATTCGCTCAACACCCTGCGCGACCGCATTACCCGCATCAACGGGATTGATGAAGTGCGCATGGACGACAGCTGGTTTGCCCGCCTTGCCGCCCTGACCGGGCTGGTAGGACGCGTGTCGGCGATGATCGGCGTGCTGATGGTGGCGGCGGTGTTCCTTGTCATCGGTAACAGCGTTCGTCTGAGCATCTTCGCCCGTCGCGATACCATCAACGTGCAGAAACTGATTGGCGCAACGGATGGTTTCATTCTCCGCCCGTTCCTCTACGGCGGCGCATTATTAGGTTTTTCTGGTGCATTTCTTTCATTGATTTTGTCAGAAATTTTGGTGATGCGGTTGTCGTCTGCCGTCACCGAGGTGGCGCAGGTGTTCGGAACTAAGTTTGATATCAGTGGCTTAGGGTTCGATGAGTGCCTGCTGTTGCTGCTGGTGTGCTCCATGATCGGCTGGGTGGCGGCATGGCTGGCAACGGTTCAACATTTACGCCACTTTACTCCCGACTAATAAAACCGTGATATAATCTTTCCCTGCACCGAGATGTTCGCTTGCAGGGAAAGCGTCCCTGTTGTCTCTTCCCCTGTAATCATCTTCATGTCACATTTTGTGCGTAATTTATTCACTGTTGCACCTGGAACTTGTGGATAAAATCACTGTCTGATAAAAGAGTGAATGCTAATCTCGTTGCTCAAACGCTTTGGCATGGTTGTTGCCTGACGGGGACAACCTGGACCAGAAGAAACATTGAGAGGAATGAATGACCAAAGAAATGCAAACTTTAGCTTTAGCCCCTGTTGGTAACCTGGAATCTTACATCCGGGCTGCGAACACCTGGCCGATGTTAACGGCCGAGGAAGAAAAGGAGCTTGCTGAAAAGCTGCATTACCAGGGCGATCTGGAAGCAGCTAAAACGCTGATCCTGTCTCACCTGCGCTTTGTTGTTCACGTTGCTCGTAATTATGCGGGCTACGGCCTGCCGCAGGCGGACCTGATTCAGGAAGGCAACATTGGCCTGATGAAGGCGGTACGTCGCTTCAACCCGGAAGTGGGTGTGCGACTGGTCTCCTTCGCCGTGCACTGGATCAAAGCTGAAATTCACGAATACGTTCTGCGTAACTGGCGTATTGTGAAAGTCGCCACGACGAAAGCGCAGCGCAAACTGTTCTTCAACCTGCGTAAAACCAAGCAGCGTCTGGGCTGGTTCAATCAGGATGAAGTGGAAATGGTGGCGCGCGAGCTGGGCGTTTCCAGCAAAGACGTCCGCGAGATGGAATCCCGTATGGCCGCGCAGGACATGACGTTTGATATGTCTGCCGACGATGACGCGTCCGACAGCCAGCCGATGGCCCCGGTTCTGTATCTACAGGATAAAACCTCTAACTTTGCTGACGGCATTGAAGAGGATAACTGGGAAGACCAGGCGGCGAACAAGCTGACCTTCGCGATGGAAGGTCTCGACGAGCGTAGCCAGGACATTATCCGTGCCCGCTGGCTGGACGAAGATAACAAGTCCACGTTGCAGGAACTGGCCGACCGCTACGGCGTCTCCGCTGAACGTGTGCGTCAGCTTGAGAAAAACGCCATGAAAAAACTTCGCGCCGCTATCGAAGCGTAATTTCCGCGAAATAAGACGAGAACCCCTGGATGCGAATCCGGGGGTTTTGTTTTTTTAGCGCCCGCTCTGGCGAATTTCTCCCCCCTGGCAAACACTTACTGATGCGCTAAGCAGGCGACTTTCAGAGGGTGACAGGGTGAAAAATAACGAACTGAACGACCGGCGTTTACAGGCAACGCCGCGCGGTATCGGCGTCATGTGTAACTTCTATGCCGATAAAGCCGAAAACGCCACGGTGTGGGACGTGGAAGGTAACGAGTATATTGATTTTGCCGCCGGGATCGCCGTGCTGAATACCGGGCATCGCCATCCTGACGTTATCGCCGCCATCGAAAAACAGCTTCACGCCTTTACCCATACCGCTTATCAAATCGTCCCGTATGAAGGCTATGTGGCGCTTGCCGAGCGCCTCAACCAGCGCGTGCCAATAGACGGCCCGGCCAAAACCGCCTTCTTCTCAACGGGGGCAGAAGCGGTCGAAAACGCGGTTAAAATCGCCCGCGCGTACACCAGACGTCCCGGCCTTATCACCTTCGGCGGCGCGTTCCATGGCCGTACCTTTATGACCATGGCGCTGACCGGCAAAGTGGCGCCCTATAAACTCGGCTTCGGCCCGTTCCCCGGCTCGGTGTACCACGCGCAATTCCCCAACAACCTGCACGGCGTCACTACCGCCGAAGCGTTAAAAAGCCTGGATCGTATCTTCAAAGCCGATATCGCGCCCGATCAGGTGGCGGCAATCATTATTGAGCCGGTTCAGGGCGAGGGCGGATTCAACGTCGCGCCCGCTGATTTTATGCAGGCGCTGCGTGCCCTGTGCGATACCCACGGGATTTTACTGATTGCCGACGAAGTGCAAACCGGTTTCGCCCGCACCGGCAAGCTGTTCTCCATGGAAAACCACTGCGTGAAGCCGGACCTGATCACCATGGCGAAAAGTCTGGCGGGCGGGATGCCGCTCTCGGCGGTCTCTGGCCGGGCGGAGGTGATGGACGCCCCCGCCCCGGGTGGGCTGGGCGGCACCTACGCGGGCAACCCGCTGGCGATTGCTGCGGCCCATGCGGTGCTGGACGTGATTGACGAAGAAGATCTCTGCACCCGCGCGGCGCATCTCGGGCATCATCTGGTCGAGGTGCTGAATAAAGCGAAGGATGGCTGTCCGTATATCGCCGATATCCGTGGGCAGGGCTCGATGGTGGCGGTGGAATTTACCGATCCGCAAACCGGGCAGCCGTCGCCGGAATTTACCCGTCAGGTTCAGGAGCGCGCGTTGAACGAAGGGCTGCTGCTTTTGAGCTGCGGCGTTTACGGCAACGTTATTCGCTTCCTCTACCCGCTCACCATCCCCGAAGCGCAGTTCCGTAAGGCGCTGGATATTATTTCCGCCTCGCTGACACGATAAAGCCAAAAGCCCGGCTGAAATGACGGTCGGGCTTATCATATTTTCATTTCAAATTAGCTATTCCAAAATCATAAAAATGGGGTATGTTTTAGCAGAGTATGCTGAAAAAGCGCGAACAGCACGCCTATAACTGAAATAAAGCGCTACACAACAACATCACAACAATCGTTATAACCATAATAATGGGGAATCTCAGGATGAACATGAAGGGTAAAGCGTTACTGGCAGGATGTATCGCGTTGGCATTTGGTACCGCGCAGGCCGATATTAAAGTGGCAGTGGTGGGCGCGATGTCCGGTCCGGTAGCACAGTACGGCGACCAGGAATTTACGGGCGCGGAACAGGCGGTTGCAGACATTAATGCTAAGGGCGGCATCAAGGGCGAAAAACTACAGATCGTAAAATACGATGATGCCTGTGACCCGAAACAGGCGGTCGCGGTGGCGAACAAAGTGGTGAACGACGGGATCAAATACGTTATCGGCCACCTGTGCTCCTCTTCCACACAGCCCGCATCTGACATCTACGAAGATGAAGGCATTCTGATGATCACGCCCGCTGCGACGGCACCCGAGCTGACCGCGCGCGGCTATAAGCTGATCCTGCGCACCACCGGTCTGGACTCCGATCAGGGGCCAACCGCCGCGAAATACATCGTGGAAAAAGTGAAGCCGCAGCGCATCGCAATTGTTCATGACAAACAGCAGTACGGCGAAGGTCTGGCGCGTGCCGTGCAGGACAACCTGAAAAAAGCGAACGCCAACGTGGTGTTCTTTGACGGTATCACCGCCGGTGAGAAAGACTTCTCTACCCTGGTGGCGCGTCTGAAGAAAGAGAATATCGATTTTGTTTACTACGGCGGCTATCACCCGGAAATGGGGCAGATCCTGCGCCAGGCGCGTGCGGCGGGTCTGAAGACGCAGTTCATGGGGCCAGAAGGTGTCGCGAACGTTTCCCTGTCTAATATCGCGGGTGAATCAGCTGAAGGGCTGCTGGTAACTAAACCGAAGAACTACGACCAGGTGCCTGCGAACAAACCTGTGGTCGATGCCATCAAGGCGAAGAAACAGGATCCAAGCGGTGCGTTCGTCTGGACCACCTACGCAGCGTTGCAGTCTCTGCAAGCGGGCCTGAACCAGTCAGCCGATCCGGCGGAGATTGCCACCTGGCTGAAAGCGAACTCGGTGGAAACCGTGATGGGGCCGCTGTCCTGGGATGAAAAGGGCGACCTGAAGGGCTTCGAGTTCGGCGTGTTTGACTGGCATGCCAATGGCACGGCTACTGACGCCAAATAATTTTCCCGTCGCCTTTCGCGCCGCAGGTGCGTTGGCTGCGTTATTCAACCCCGGTCACTTACTTATGTAAGCTCCCGGGGATTTCATAACTTGCCGCCTTCCTGCAACACGAAATGCTTGGGAAAATGCGGCAGATAATGTAGGCCGGGTAAGGCGCAGCCGCCACCCGGCTTTTTTTTAGCGCTTCTCCCACCCGTTCGCCTGCGCCGTAAACCCTAACGCCTGCATAAACGCCGCCATTACACCGCGATCCTCCACGCCCACGTCGGCCATCCACCAGGAGGTTACGCTCGGGTTTTCGCGGATCACCTCTTCAATCAAATACTGCCCGACTCCCCGACGGCGGGTGACGTCGCGCACGCGCAGGGAGTCCAGCGCCCCTTCCGTGCCGCTCAGCGTTACGCGGACGGCGGCCAGCAGACGTTCGTTAAAGCGCGCGGCATAGATGCGGTGATTCTCATCGACGGTCAGCGACGAAGGGGAATATTCCGGCCAGATCTTGCCCAGGTCGATATGATCCTGGTCGCTAAAGGTCACCAGACGCACGATAGTCAGTTTCATTAGCTGTTTGTCCAAATCAAAAAGAGTACGGCCAGTGTACTCAATTTATTTGCTCAGGCGCTTTCTCTTTTTATTCCCATTTACCAGGTGATTAGTTTTATGACGACGCGATGGGCAGTTTGAAAACACATGGATCGAAAAATAAGCAGAATTTTAACCTGAAAGGCAGTGATTTATTCGGCGCTTTGTACCGTTATTTTATGCTGCCAACTGCGCTTTTATTTGTTTATCTCTGCCTGATTTCAGAATATTATCTTTGCTTAATCGCCTGAAAAATAGATATTTTAGTCTGGTTTTTGACAAAAAACTGCGCTAAACCATTAAAGGCACTGGTAAAAATAGCGTTGTTCATTAAAAGTACAGAATGCTTTTTAACCATAATAAAACAAAATATAAACACGACATCACGAATGGGGATTCAGAGATGAAAAGGAACGCGAAGACATTAATCGCGGGGATGGTCGCACTGTCGATCTCGCATGCCGCTATGGCAGACGACATTAAAGTTGCGGTAGTAGGGGCGATGTCCGGCCCTGTTGCCCAGTGGGGCGACATGGAGTTCAACGGCGCGCGTCAGGCCATCAAAGACATCAACGCCAAAGGCGGGATCAAAGGCGACAAGCTGGTGGGCGTGGAGTATGACGACGCCTGCGATCCGAAACAGGCCGTCGCGGTTGCCAACAAAATCGTTAACGACGGTATCCAGTACGTCATTGGGCACCTGTGTTCATCCTCCACGCAGCCTGCGTCTGACATCTACGAAGACGAAGGTATCCTGATGATTACCCCGGGCGCCACCAACCCGGAACTGACCCAGCGCGGCTATCAGCACATTATGCGTACCGCGGGTCTGGACTCCTCTCAGGGGCCAACCGCCGCCAACTACATTCTCGAGACCGTTAAGCCGCAGCGTATCGCCATCATCCATGACAAGCAGCAGTACGGCGAAGGTCTGGCGCGTTCCGTGCAGGACGGCCTGAAAAAAGGCGGGGCGAATATCGTCTTCTTCGACGGCATCACCGCCGGTGAGAAAGACTTCTCGGCGCTGATCGCCCGTCTGCAAAAAGAGAATATCGACTTCGTTTACTACGGCGGCTACTACCCGGAAATGGGCCAGATGCTGCGCCAGGCGCGCGCCACCGGTCTGAAAACCCAGTTCATGGGGCCTGAAGGCGTGGGCAACGCCTCCTTGTCAAACATCGCCGGGGATTCTGCCGAAGGCATGCTGGTGACGATGCCAAAACGCTATGACCAGGATCCGGCGAATAAGGCTATCGTGGACGCGCTCAAGGCGCAGAAGAAGGATCCGAGTGGTCCGTACGTCTGGATCACCTATGCCGCCGTGCAGTCACTGGCAACGGCCATGGATCGTACCGGCAGCAAAGCGCCGCTGGATCTGGTGAAAGATTTAAAAGCGCACGGGGCGAACACCGTGATTGGGCCGCTGAACTGGGATGAGAAAGGCGATCTGAAGGGATTTGAATTTGGTGTCTTTAAGTGGCACGCCGACGGGTCTTCCTCGGTCGCCAAATAACTATCCCACCGCCCGGCTCACCGGGCGGGTATAAAAAGGTTTGCATATGTCCGAGCAGTTTCTCTACTTTTTGCAGCAGATGTTTAACGGCGTCACGCTGGGAAGCACCTATGCGCTGATCGCCATCGGCTACACGATGGTTTACGGCATTATCGGCATGATCAACTTCGCCCACGGCGAGGTGTACATGATCGGTAGCTACGTCTCCTTTATGATCATCGCCGCGCTGATGATGATGGGCATCGACAGCAGCTGGCTGCTGGTGGCCGCCGGGTTTGTCGGTGCGATTGTGATTGCCAGCGCCTACGGCTGGAGCATTGAGCGGGTGGCCTACCGGCCCGTGCGTAGTTCCAAGCGCCTGATCGCGCTGATCTCCGCCATCGGGATGTCTATCTTCCTGCAAAACTACGTCAGCCTGACAGAAGGCTCACGCGACGTGGCGCTGCCAAGCCTGTTTAACGGCCAGTGGATTGTGGGGGCCAGCGAAAACTTCTCCGCTTCTGTCACCACCATGCAGCTGGTGATCTGGGTTGTGACCTTTATTGCGATGCTGGCCCTTACCCTGTTCATCCGCTACTCCCGCATGGGACGCGCCTGCCGCGCCTGCGCGGAAGATCTGAAGATGGCGAGCCTGCTCGGGATTAATACCGACCGCGTGATTGCGCTCACCTTCGTGATCGGCGCGGCGATGGCGGCGGTGGCAGGCGTGTTGCTCGGCCAGTTCTACGGCGTCATCAACCCCTACATCGGCTTTATGGCCGGGATGAAAGCCTTCACCGCAGCGGTGCTGGGCGGTATCGGCAGTATTCCGGGGGCGATGATCGGCGGCCTGATCCTGGGCGTGGCGGAAGCGCTCTCCTCGGCGTACCTGAGCACTGAATATAAAGATGTGGTGTCGTTTGCCCTGCTGATTCTGGTTCTGCTGGTAATGCCTACCGGTATTCTGGGCCGTCCGGAGGTAGAGAAAGTATGAAACCGATGCATTTTGCCATGGCGCTGCTTTCTGCCGCCATGTTCTTCGTCCTGGCGGGCGTCTTTATGGGCGTTCAGTTAGGGCTGGACGGCACGAAGCTGGTGGTGGATACCGCCCCTGACATCCGCTGGCAGTGGGTGTTTATCGGCACTGGCGTGGTGTTCCTGTTCCAGCTACTGCGTCCGCTGTTCCAGAAGACGCTGAAAAACGTCTCCGGGCCGAAATTCGTCCTGCCGGCGATCGACGGTACAACCGTGAAACAGAAGCTGTTCCTCGTGGCGCTGCTGGTGGCTGCCGTGGCGTGGCCGTTTATGGTGTCGCGCGGTACGGTGGATATCGCCACCCTGACCATGATTTACGTGATTCTGGGGCTGGGTCTGAACGTGGTCGTGGGGCTTTCTGGCCTGCTGGTACTGGGCTACGGCGGCTTCTACGCCATCGGGGCGTACACCTTCGCGCTGCTGAACCACTATTACGGTCTCGGCTTCTGGACCTGTCTGCCGCTGGCGGGGCTGGTCTCTGCCGCCGCGGGCTTCCTGCTCGGCTTCCCGGTGCTGCGCCTGCGCGGTGACTACCTGGCGATTGTGACCTTAGGCTTCGGCGAAATCGTCCGTATCCTGCTGCTCAACAACACCGAGGTGACCGGCGGCCCGAACGGCATCAGCCAGATCCCGAAACCGACCTTCTTCGGCCTGGAGTTCAGCCGTACCGCCCGCGAAGGCGGCTGGGATACCTTCAGCAACTTCTTCGGCATCAAGTACGACCCGTCCGACCGCGTAATCTGGCTTTACCTGGTGGCGCTACTGCTGGTGGTCATCACCCTGTTCGTGATCAACCGCCTGCTGCGCATGCCGCTCGGCCGCGCGTGGGAAGCGCTGCGTGAAGATGAGATCGCCTGCCGCTCCCTGGGCCTGAACCCGACCCGCATCAAGCTGACCGCGTTTACCATCAGCGCCGCGTTTGCCGGTTTCGCCGGGACGCTGTTTGCCGCGCGCCAGGGCTTCGTCAGCCCGGAATCCTTCACCTTTGCCGAATCCGCCTTTGTGCTGGCGATTGTGGTGCTTGGCGGGATGGGCTCGCAGTTCGCCGTGATCCTCGCCGCCATCCTGCTGGTGGTCTCCCGCGAGCTGATGCGCGACTTTAACGAATACAGCATGCTGATGCTGGGTGGTTTGATGGTGCTGATGATGATCTGGCGTCCGCAGGGTCTGCTGCCGATGACGCGTCCACAGCTGAAGCTTAAGAGTGCGGAAGCGAAAGGAGAGCAGGCATGAGTCAGCCATTATTATCCGTAAACGGCCTGATGATGCGTTTTGGCGGCCTGCTGGCGGTCAACAACGTGAATCTGGATCTGCACAAGAAAGAGATTGTCTCCCTGATTGGCCCGAACGGCGCGGGAAAAACCACGGTCTTCAACTGTCTGACCGGTTTCTACAAGCCGACGGGCGGCACCATCATGCTGCGCGATCAGCACCTTGAAGGGCTGCCGGGCCAGCAGATCGCCCGCATGGGCGTGGTGCGTACCTTCCAGCACGTGCGTCTGTTCCGCGAGATGACGGTGATTGAGAACCTGCTGGTGGCGCAGCATCAACAGCTGAAAACCGGGCTGTTCTCCGGCCTGCTGAAAACCCCGGCCTTCCGCCGCACGCAGGAGGAGGCGCTCGACCGCGCCGCCACCTGGCTCGACCGTATCGGCCTGCTCCAGCACGCTAACCGACAGGCGAGCAACCTCGCCTACGGTGACCAGCGTCGTCTTGAGATCGTGCGCTGCATGGTGACCCAGCCGGAGATCCTGATGCTTGACGAACCGGCGGCGGGCCTCAACCCGAAAGAGACCAAAGAGCTGGACGAGCTGATTGCCGAGCTGCGCGATCATCACGACACCACCATCCTGCTGATTGAGCACGACATGAAGCTGGTGATGGGCATTTCGGACCGTATCTACGTGGTAAACCAGGGCACGCCGCTGGCGAACGGCACGCCGGAAGAGATCCGCAACAACCCGGACGTGATCCGCGCATACC
This sequence comes from Enterobacter cloacae complex sp. IR5418, assembly GCF_049238105.1. Taxonomy (NCBI): domain Bacteria; kingdom Pseudomonadati; phylum Pseudomonadota; class Gammaproteobacteria; order Enterobacterales; family Enterobacteriaceae; genus Enterobacter; species Enterobacter cloacae complex sp. IR5418. The sequence continues at coordinate 87,142 of NZ_JBMKHS010000006.1, forward strand.
TTGGTGAGGCATAAGATGGAAAAAGCGATGTTAACGTTCGACAAGGTCAACGCGCACTACGGCAAGATCCAGGCGCTGCACGACGTCAGCCTGCACATCAATCAGGGAGAAATCGTCACCCTGATTGGCGCCAACGGCGCGGGGAAAACCACGCTGCTTGGCACCCTGTGCGGCGATCCGCGCGCTACCAGCGGGCGGATTGTGTTTGACGGAAAAGACATTACTGACTGGCAGACGGCAAAAATCATGCGTGAAGCGGTGGCGATTGTCCCGGAAGGGCGTCGCGTGTTTTCCCGCATGACGGTGGAAGAGAACCTGGCGATGGGCGGTTTCTTCGCCCATCGGGATGAATACCAGACCCGCATTAAATGGGTGTACGAACTCTTCCCGCGCCTGTGGGAGCGCCGTATCCAGCGCGCGGGCACCATGTCCGGTGGTGAACAACAGATGCTGGCGATTGGCCGCGCGCTGATGAGCCAGCCGCGCCTGCTGCTGCTGGATGAACCGTCGCTCGGCCTGGCGCCGATCATCATCCAGCAGATCTTCGACACCATCGAACAGCTGCGCAAAGAGGGGATGACCATCTTCCTCGTCGAGCAGAACGCCAACCAGGCGCTGAAGCTCGCTGACCGCGGCTACGTGCTGGAGAACGGCCGGGTGGTGCTTGAGGATACCGGTGACGCACTGCTGGCGAACGAGGCGGTGCGGAGTGCCTATCTGGGAGGTTAACACCCTCTCTGCGTCATCAAATCGTAAAGGAGCCACTGGCTCCTTTTTTTTGCGTTATGTTATTATCGCGAATGGTTATCAATCACGTTAAAGAGCAAGGAGTACAGATGAGAGGTTTCGTTCCTGGCATATTGTCCGGTGTTGTGTTTCTGGCCGCAGTCCCGGCAGCTACCGCTGAATCCAAATTCGACCCGCGGGACCCCTCTATCTGGCATGAAAAAAGCGATAATCCGCTTGCACAGGAGATCCCATGCGAAGTTTTTAGCAGTGCGGTCTGCCCCGCATGGGAAGATGAAAAATCAGATCTCCAGCGTGAACGCGAGCGGCGCGAGCAGCGTCGGGAACAGGCGCTGTACGAGCGCCCATAGACTCTCCGGCGGCCGGGTAGGCCGCCATCATTCCTTCACGGATCCATCATACTTTCGCCATGCAGTCGCCTTACGAGTGTCATCATTTTGTAAGTAAACAGTTATTTTTCTGTCATTCGCGCATGTCATGTTACCTCGCGAGCATAAAACGCGTGATATCGCGCATCCGGCACAATAAGAGAGATGACAATGACATCGTTACGACACACAGCTTTGGGTCTGGCAATCGGTCTGGCTTTTGCGACGAACGCAATGGCTGTGACCACCATTCCGTTCTGGCATTCCATGGAAGGGGAGTTGGGTAAAGAGGTTGACTCCCTGGCGCAGCGTTTCAACGACACCCATCCGGATTACAAAATTGTGCCGGTGTACAAAGGTAACTACGAGCAGAGCCTGAGCGCGGGCATCGCCGCCTTCCGTACCGGCAACGCACCGGCGTTGTTACAGGTTTATGAGGTTGGCACCGCCACTATGATGGCCTCAAAAGCCATCAAGCCGGTGTATGAAGTGTTCAAAGAGGCGGGCATCAACTTCGACGAATCGCGGTTCGTGCCAACCGTGGCGGGTTACTACACCGATTCCAAAACCGGCCACCTGCTGTCCCAGCCGTTTAACAGCTCTACGCCGGTGCTCTACTACAACAAAGATGCCTTCAAAAAAGCCGGTTTAGACCCGGAGCAGCCGCCAAAAACCTGGCAGGACCTGGCCGAGTACACCGCGAAGCTGAAAGCGGCGGGGATGAAGTGCGGCTATGCCAGCGGCTGGCAGGGCTGGATCCAGATTGAAAACTTCAGCGCCTGGCACGGCCTGCCGGTGGCCACCAAAAACAACGGCTTCGACGGCACCGATGCGGTACTGGAGTTCAACAAGCCGGAGCAGGTGAAGCATATTGCGCTGCTGGAAGCACTCAACAAGAAGGGCGATTTCAGCTACTTCGGGCGTAAGGACGAATCCACCGAGAAGTTCTACAACGGCGACTGCGCGATTACCACCGCCTCGTCCGGCTCACTGGCGGACATCCGTCACTACGCCAAATTCAACTACGGCGTAGGCATGATGCCGTACGACGCTGACGTAAAAGGCGCGCCGCAGAACGCTATCATCGGCGGGGCGAGCCTGTGGGTGATGCAGGGCAAAGACAACGGTACTTACAAAGGCGTCGCCGAGTTCCTCGACTTCCTGGCGAAGCCGGAAAACGCCGCCGAGTGGCATCAGAAGACCGGCTACCTGCCGATCACCAAAGCCGCGTACGACCTGACCCGCGAGCAGGGCTTTTACAGCAAGAACCCGGGGGCGGACATCGCGACGCGTCAGATGCTGAACAAGCCGCCGTTGCCGTTCACCAAAGGCCTGCGTCTGGGCAACATGCCGCAGATCCGCACCATAGTGGATGAAGAGCTGGAAAGCGTCTGGACCGGGAAGAAAACGCCACAGCAGGCGCTGGATTCAGCGGTAGAACGCGGGAATCAGCTGCTGCGCCGCTTTGAGCAGTCGACCAAATCGTAATTCAAACTAATCCCCCTCACCCCGGCCCTCTCCCCATAGGGGAGAGGGTGTAATCGTCCCCTCTCCCCTATGGGGAGAGGGTTAGGGTGAGGGGTGAATATCTACAGAGCAAACCTATGTCATCATCCCGTCCGGTGTTCCGTTCCCGCTGGCTGCCGTACCTGTTGGTCGCGCCCCAGCTGGTCATCACCGTTATCTTCTTTATCTGGCCTGCGGGCGAAGCGCTGTGGTACTCGGTACAAAGCGTCGATCCGTTCGGGCTTTCCAGCCAGTTTGTCGGTCTGGACAACTTCACCGCGCTGTTCCACGACAGCTACTACCTGGACTCCTTCTGGACGACGATCAAATTCAGCGCGCTGGTGACCGTCAGCGGCCTTGTCGCGTCGCTGTTTTTCGCCGCGCTGGTGGATTACGTGGTACGCGGCAGTCGCCTGTATCAGACCCTGATGCTGCTGCCTTACGCCGTGGCGCCCGCCGTCGCTGCCGTGCTGTGGATCTTCCTGTTTAACCCGGGGCGCGGGCTGATTACCCACTTCCTGGCGGAGTTCGGCTATGACTGGAACCACGCGCAGAACAGCGGTCAGGCGATGTTCCTGGTGGTGTTCGCCTCGGTGTGGAAACAGATCAGCTACAACTTCCTGTTCTTCTTTGCCGCGCTGCAATCCATTCCACGTTCGCTGGTAGAGGCCGCCGCCATCGACGGCGCAGGGCCGGTGCGCCGCTTCTTCCGCCTGTCGCTGCCGCTGATCGCCCCGGTGAGCTTCTTCCTGCTGGTGGTTAACCTGGTGTACGCCTTCTTCGACACCTTCCCGGTGATCGACGCCGCCACCGCGGGCGGCCCGGTGCAGGCGACCACCACGCTGATTTACAAGATCTACCGCGAAGGCTTTGCCGGGCTTGATCTCTCAGCCTCTGCCGCGCAGTCCGTGGTGCTGATGTTCCTCGTCATCATCCTCACGGTGGTGCAGTTCCGCTATGTTGAAAGTAAGGTGCGCTACCAATGATTGAGAACCGTCGCGGGCTGACGATTTTCAGCCATACCATGCTGATTTTAGGGATTATCGTCATCCTCTTCCCGCTGTACGTGGCCTTTGTCGCCGCCACGCTGGACACCAAAGCGGTGTTCGACACGCCGATGACGCTCGTCCCTGGCGGGCATCTTTTCGAAAACATGAAAACCATCTGGACCCAGGGCGTGGGGGCCAACAGCGCGCCGTTCTGGCTGATGATGCTCAACAGCTTCATCATGGCGTTCGGCATCACCGTCGGCAAAATCACGGTGTCGATGCTCTCCGCCTTTGCCATCGTCTGGTTTCGCTTTCCGCTGCGCAACCTGTTCTTCTGGATGATCTTCATCACCCTGATGCTGCCGGTGGAGGTGCGTATCTTCCCGACGGTGGAGGTGATCGCCAACCTGAAGATGCTCGACAGCTACGCGGGGTTAACCCTGCCGCTGATGGCCTCGGCCACCGCCACCTTCCTGTTCCGCCAGTTCTTTATGACCCTGCCGGATGAGCTAATTGAAGCCGCGCGCATCGACGGCGCCTCGCCGATGCGCTTCTTCCGCGACATCGTGCTGCCGCTGTCGAAAACCAACCTCGCGGCGCTGTTTGTGATCACCTTTATCTACGGCTGGAACCAGTATCTGTGGCCGCTGCTGATCGTTCAGGACGTCAACCTCGGCACCGCCGTGGCGGGTATCAAAGGCATGATCGCCACCGGCGAAGGCACCACCCTCTGGAACCAGGTGATGGCGGCGATGCTGCTCACCCTTATCCCACCCGTAGTCATTGTTTTAGCCATGCAGCGCGCGTTTGTCCGCGGCCTGGTCGATAGCGAGAAATAAGATGGCAGGTTTAAAATTACAGGCAGTAACCAAAAGCTGGGACGGCAAAACCCAGGTCATTCAGCCGCTGACGCTCGACGTGGCAGACGGAGAATTCATCGTGATGGTCGGCCCGTCCGGCTGCGGAAAATCCACCCTGCTGCGCATGGTGGCGGGGCTGGAGCGCGTCACTTCTGGCGATATCTGGATTGACCGCCAGCGCGTCACCGAGATGGAGCCAAAAGATCGCGGCATCGCGATGGTGTTCCAGAACTACGCCCTCTATCCGCACATGAGCGTGGAAGAGAACATGGCCTGGGGGCTGAAAATTCGCGGGATGGGCAAAGGCCATATCGCCGAGCGCGTAAAAGAGGCCGCACGCATTCTGGAGCTGGACGGCCTGCTCAAGCGCCGCCCGCGTGAACTTTCCGGCGGCCAGCGCCAGCGCGTGGCGATGGGGCGCGCCATCGTGCGCGATCCGGCGGTATTCCTGTTCGACGAACCGCTGTCTAACCTCGACGCCAAACTGCGGGTGCAGATGCGCCTTGAGCTACAGCAACTGCATCGCCGCCTGAAAACCACGTCCCTGTATGTGACCCACGATCAGGTTGAAGCGATGACCCTTGCCCAGCGCGTCATGGTGATGAACAAAGGCATCGCCGAGCAGATTGGCACCCCGGTGGAGGTGTACGAAAAACCAGCCAGCCGTTTTGTGGCGAGCTTTATCGGCAGCCCGGCGATGAACCTGCTGGACGGGCGGATCAATGCGGCGGGAACCCACTTTGAACTGGAAAGCGGGATGGCGTTGCCGATCAACTGGTACTATCGTGGCTACGCCGGGCGTAAGATGACGCTCGGTATCCGCCCGGAGCATATTGGTTTGACGTCTCAGGCGGACGGCGGCGTGCCGCTGGTGATGGACACGCTGGAGATGCTGGGCGCCGATAACCTGGCGCATGGTCGCTGGGGCGCGCAAAAGCTGGTGGTGCGTCTGCCGCATCAGGAGCGCCCGAAAGCAGGCAGCACGCTGTGGCTGCATATGCCGGAAAATCACCTGCACTTATTTGACGGTGAAACAGGACAACGAGTATGAGCAACTGGCCTTACCCCCACATCGTCGCCCACCGTGGCGGCGGTAAACTGGCGCCGGAAAACACCCTGGCGGCGATTGATATCGGCGCGCGCTTCGGCCACACGATGATCGAGTTCGACGCTAAGCTGTCGAAAGACGGCGAAATTTTCCTGCTGCACGACGACAACCTCGAACGCACCAGCAACGGCTGGGGCGTGGCGGGCGATCTGCCGTGGCGTGACCTGCTGAAGGTGGACGCCGGAAGCTGGTACAGCGGAGAATTCAAAGGCGAACCGCTGCCGCTGCTGGCGGAAGTGGCGGACCGCTGTCGTCAACACGGCATGATGGCCAACATCGAAATCAAACCGACTACCGGCACCGGGCCGCTGACGGGTAAAGTGATTGCCCTTGCCGCGCGCGAACTGTGGGAAGGGATGACCGCGCCGCTGTTGTCGTCGTTTGACATTGACGCACTGGAAGCCGCACAGAATGCCGTACCGGAACTGCCGCGCGGGCTGTTGCTGGATGAGTGGCGAGAAGACTGGCGCGCGCTGACAACCCGCTTAGGCTGCGTGTCGATCCACCTCAACCATAAGCTGCTGGACGCAGCGCGCGTGACGCTGTTGAAGGAGGCGGGTCTGCATATTCTGGTGTATACCGTCAACAAACCCCAGCGTGCAGCCGAGCTGCTGCGCTGGGGCGTGGACAGCATCTGTACCGATGCAATTGACCAGATCGGGCCGAACTTTATTTATTAAGCATACTGCCGTTCTGCTGGGTCGGCAGCATATGCTGCTGACCGCTGCTTTGCGACATCCCGCCCCCTAACATCCCACCGTTGGCATTGGGCAGCGGCTGTTCAAGCATCTGGCCCTGCTGCACGCGCTGGGTGTTGGTATTCATCTGGTTTTGCAGGTGCTGCTGCTGCACCTGTGTCTGCGTTTTTAACTGCTGATTGAGCATCCCTTTCTGCTGCTGTTGCTGGCTCATCATCTCCGTCTGCATACGTTGCTGGCTCGGGATGACGTAACCCGGCTGGTTCGGGTTGTTCAGGGTGTTGATTGGCTGTGCGAGCGCGGCGAACGGAAGCAGCGCGGTCAGGATCAGTAATCGTTTCATGGTTATCTCCTCCTTTGAGGCTTCTCTTAAGTTTACCCTCATTCCGGCATAACGATGATTTTTTAAGAGTTGTGAACCAGGCTTAAGCGGGGAATATGGACCCCTTCACCTGGAGAACAATAATGATGAAACCAACCTTTTTGCGCTGGGTCGCCATCGCTGCGCTGATGGCAGGCGGCACATTTACCGTGGCGGCCAACCCGCCCGCAGCTCCTCCGGTCTCTTACGGCGTGGAGGAGGATGTTTTTCATCCCGTGCGGGCGACGCACGGCATGGTGGCCTCGGTTGACGCGCTGGCAACCCAGGTGGGCGTCGATATTCTTAAGCAGGGCGGTAACGCGGTGGATGCGGCGGTCGCGGTAGGGTACGCGCTGGCGGTGACGCATCCACAGGCGGGGAACCTGGGCGGCGGCGGGTTTATGATACTGCGCACCAAAGACGGTAAAACCACGGCCATCGACTTCCGCGAAATGGCACCTTCCCAGGCGTCCCGCGATATGTTCCTCGACGACCAGGGGAACCCGGACAGCAAAAAGTCTCTGACCTCGCATCTCGCGACCGGTACACCGGGCACCGTTGCGGGCTTCTCGCTGGCGCTGGAGAAATACGGCACGATGTCGCTGAACAAGGTGGTGCAGCCTGCCATCAGGCTGGCGCGGGAGGGGTTTGTGGTCAATGACGCCCTGGCGGACGATCTCAAAACCTACGGCAGCGAAGTCATTCCCAATCATGAAAACAGCAAGGCTATCTTCTGGAAGAACGGCGAGCCGCTGAAGAAGGGCGATAAGCTGGTGCAGAAGAACCTCGCCAAAAGTCTCGAACTGATTGCTGAAAACGGTCCTGACGCCTTCTACAAAGGGGCGATTGCCGACCAGATTGCGGAAGAGATGCAAAAGAACGGCGGGCTTATCACCAAAGCGGATCTGGCGGAATACAGGGCGGTGGAGCGCGAGCCGATTAGCGGCACCTATCGCGGCTACGACGTCTTCTCCATGCCGCCGCCGTCCTCCGGCGGGATCCACATCGTGCAGATCCTCAATATTCTGGAAAACTTTGATATGCACAAGTTCGGCTTCGGCAGCGCGGACGCCATGCAGGTGATGGCGGAGGCGGAAAAGCGCGCCTATGCTGACCGCTCGGAATACCTCGGCGATCCGGACTTCGTTAAGGTGCCGTGGCAGGCGCTGACCGATAAAGCCTATGCCAAATCGATTGCCGACGAGATCGACATCAACAAGGCTAAGCCGTCCAGCGAGATCCGCCCCGGCAAGCTGGCACCGTATGAAAGCAACCAGACCACGCACTTCTCGGTGGTGGATAAGGACGGAAACGCGGTGGCGGTAACTTATACGCTGAATACCACCTTTGGCACCGGAATTGTGGCGGGCAACAGCGGTATTTTACTGAACAACGAGATGGATGATTTTTCTGCCAAACCGGGCGTGCCGAACGTCTACGGGCTGGTCGGCGGCGATGCGAATGCGGTCGGGCCGAAGAAGCGCCCGCTGTCGTCCATGTCGCCCACCATCGTAGTGAAAGACGGCAAAACCTGGCTGGTGACCGGCAGCCCGGGCGGGAGCCGGATTATCACGACCGTGCTGCAAATGGTGGTGAACAGCATCGATTTTGGCATGAACGTTGCCGAAGCGACCAATGCGCCGCGCTTCCATCACCAGTGGCTGCCGGACGAGCTGCGCGTGGAGAAGGGCTTTAGCCCGGACACCCTCAAACTGCTTGAGCAGCGCGGGCAGAAGGTGGCGGTGAAAGAGGCGATGGGCAGCACCCAGAGCATTATGGTCGGGCCGGACGGCGCGCTGTTTGGCGCATCGGACCCGCGTTCGGTGGATGATTTAACGGCGGGATATTGATTATTCCCCTCACCCTGGCCCTCTCCCCAAAGGGGAGAGGGAACGATTACACCTGGGGAGAGGGCCGGGGTGAGGGGTCTGTGTCACTTCATACGCGCCATATAATACGCGTCCACATACTCGCCGTTGCGCAGGGCGTAGCGCTTGCCGGTGCCTTCAATCTCGAAGCCGTGCTTTTTGTACACCGCGATTGCCGGTTCGTTATCGACAAATACCGTTAACTCGATGCGATCGACGCGCAGCCAGTTGTCACACATATCGATCATGGTGCGAATCAGCGCGCTGGCGACGCCGCGGTTTTGCCACTGCGCACCCACACAAATACCGAAATCGGCAACGTGACTGCGGCGTGGTCGCTGGGCGACGTCAATGCACAAATGCCCGACCACGATATCATCAATGCAGGCAACCAGCTGTTTAATGCCCGGCTGCTCGCCTAGCCGCATTTGCCACATTTCCATTGAAGGATGAGGAACCTGTAGCGTGTTGTGGTACACCTCCGGCTGGGCGTGGATCTGACGAATGGCGTCGTAATCTTTCGGTTCAGCGTGGCGTATCACTATCTCACTCATTCCTTGTTCCTCAGTCAGTTAAACGTCCCTTCAAACATCAATGACTTTAAAAGTTGAGTCAATCGCTATTTTTTGCAAAAAGTGTTGGACAAGTGCGAATGAGAATGATTATTATTGCTCTGCATTCAGGAAGACCTCCTACGGGAACCTGAAAGCACGACATTGCTCACATTGCTTCCAGTATTACTTTAGCCAGCTTCTCGCTGGCTTTTTTTTGCTCTTTTTCTCCCTCTCCCCGTGGGAGAGGGCTGGGGTGAGGGCAAAACATGCGCTATGGTAAAACCCAGTAACCTTCCAAAAGGACTGAGCCATGACACTACATTGCGCATTTATTGGATTTGGCAAAAGCACCACCCGTTACCACCTTCCGTATGTCCTCCACCGTAAAGAGACCTGGCACGTCGCCCACATCTACCGCCGCCGCGCGAAGCCGGAAGAGCAATCTCCGCAGTATTCCCATATTCATTTCACCAGCGATCTCGACGAGGTGCTGGGGGATCCGCAGGTCAAACTTGTCGTCGTCTGTACCCACGCTGACAGCCATTTTGACTATGCGAAACGCGCGCTCGAAGCGGGCAAAAACGTACTGGTGGAAAAGCCGTTCACCCCAACCATCGCCGAAGCGAAAGAACTGTTCGCGCTGGCAAAGAGCAAGGGGCTGACCGTCACGCCGTATCAGAACCGTCGCTTTGACAGCTGCTTCCTGACGGCGAAAAAGGCAATTGAAAGCGGCAAGCTCGGCGAGATCGTGGAGGTTGAAAGCCACTTCGATTACTACCGTCCGGTGGCGGAGACCAACCCCGGCCTGCCGCAGGACGGTTCGTTCTATGGTCTGGGCGTGCATACCATGGACCAGATCATCTCCCTGTTTGGCCGCCCGGATCACGTCGCGTACGACATCCGCAGCCTGCGCAATAAAGCCAACCCGGACGACACCTTTGAAGCGCAGCTGTTCTACGGTGACCTGAAAGCCATCGTCAAAACCAGCCACCTGGTAAAAATCGACTACCCGAAATTCATTGTGCACGGCACCAAAGGCTCGTTCATTAAGTACGGCATTGACCAGCAGGAGACCAGCCTGAAGGCCAACATCATGCCGGGCGAACCGGGCTTTGCGGCGGATGATTCCGTGGGCGTGCTGGAGTATGTGAACGATGAGGGCGTTACGGTCATAGAAGAACTGAAGCCGGAAACGGGCGACTATGGACGCGTCTACGATGCGCTGTATGAAACCCTCACCAATGGCGCGCCGAATTACGTCAAGGAATCTGACGTTCTGACCAACCTGGAAATCCTTGAACGGGCCTTCGAACAGGCTTCTCCTGCCACGGTAACCCTTGCCAGATAAGAAAACATGGCTCCTCTTCGTTTGTTCTAAATTTTTGAACAGAGGAGTCAATTTTCACCCTCTATGATCCCAGGGCGTTTGCGTCCACACTTACTCCATCGAAACGAACTGAGGGTGAAAACAATGATCTACTTACGCAAAGCAAACGAACGTGGTCACGCGAATCATGGCTGGCTGGACTCATGGCATTCATTCTCGTTTGCCGACTACTACGACCCGAACTTCATGGGCTTCTCCGCACTGCGCGTCATTAACGACGACGTGATTGATGCAGGCCAGGGCTTCGGGACCCACCCGCACAAAGACATGGAAATCCTGACCTATGTGCTGGAAGGGGCGGTTGAGCACCAGGACAGCATGGGCAACAAAGAGCAGGTTCCGGCGGGCGAGTTCCAGATTATGAGCGCGGGTACCGGGGTGCGTCACTCCGAGTACAACCCGAGCAAAACGGAAAAACTGCACCTGTATCAAATCTGGATCATTCCAGAAGAGACTGGCATCACGCCACGCTACGAACAGCGCCGCTTCGACGCAAAACAGGGCAAACAGCTGGTGCTCTCCCCGGATGCGCGTGAAGGTTCCCTGAAAGTGCATCAGGATATGGAACTGTACCGCTGGGCGCTGGCGAAAGACGAACAGTCTGTCCACCAGATTGCCGCCAACCGCCGCGTCTGGATCCAGGTGGTGAAAGGGGAAGTGTCCATCAACGGCACCAAAGCGACAACCGCCGATGGCCTGGCCATCTGGGATGAGCAGGCGCTCTCCGTGCATGCGGACAGCGAAAGTGAAATTCTGCTGTTTGACCTGCCGCCGGTCTAAATAATTTCTCAACCTTCCCTTTAAACGGGGAAGGTTGAGCTTTGTCCGTGATAAACTGAGCAAATCTCTCACTTCAAGATTTCTCAGGACGATGAAAAAGAAACGCCCCGTACTTCAGGATGTCGCCGATCGCGTCGGTGTGACCAAAATGACGGTCAGCCGTTTTTTACGTAACCCGGAACAGGTTTCCGTGGCGTTGCGTGGCAAGATTGCCGCCGCCCTTGATGAACTGGGTTATATCCCCAACCGCGCACCCGATATTCTCTCCAATGCCACCAGCCGTGCGGTGGGCGTCCTGCTTCCTTCCTTAACCAATCAGGTTTTCGCTGAAGTGCTGCGTGGTATCGAAAGCGTCACCGATGCGTTCGGTTATCAGACCATGCTCGCGCACTACGGGTACAAGCCGGAACTGGAAGAGGAACGTCTTGAATCGATGCTTTCCTGGAACATCGACGGTCTGATTTTAACGGAACGTACTCACACCCCGCGCACGCTGAAAATGATTGAAGTGGCAGGCATTCCGGTGGTGGAACTGATGGACAGCCAGTCGCCGTGCCTCGACATCGCCGTGGGGTTCGATAACTTTGAAGCGGCGCGTCAGATGACGGCGGCGATTATCGCCCGCGGCCATCGCCATGTGGCCTATCTGGGTGCGCGTCTGGATGAACGTACTATCATCAAACAGAAGGGATACGAGCAGGCGATGCTCGACGCCGGTTTAACCCCGTACAGCGTGATGGTGGAGCAATCCTCCTCCTATACCTCGGGTATTGAGCTGATGCGTCAGGCGCGACGCGAGTATCCGCAACTGGACGGTATTTTCTGTACCAACGATGACCTTGCGGTCGGCGCCGCGTTTGAGTGCCAGCGTCTGGGTTTAAAAATCCCGGATGATATGGCGATTGCCGGTTTCCACGGCCACGACATTGGCCAGGTGATGGAGCCGCGTCTGGCGAGCGTTCTGACCCCGCGTGAACGCATGGGCCGCATTGGTGCAGAGCGCCTGCTGGCGCGCATTCGTGGAGAGGCAGTTACCCCGAAAATGTTAGATTTAGGTTTCACCTTGTCACCGGGTGGATCTATTTAATCCGACAAATTTGAAGTAGCTCACACTTATTCACTTCGCGCACGTTTGGATATTGCTTCTCTTATGCCCCGGCAGGACAATGTTACCGATAACTGTTACCCGTAACAATTTACTGAGGGACACCCTTTGAGCACGACTAATCACGATCACCACGTTTACGTCCTGATGGGCGTGTCCGGTAGCGGTAAATCTGCCGTGGCGAGCGAAGTGGCGCATCAACTCCAGGCTGCGTTTCTTGATGGTGACTTCCTCCATCCGCGCAGCAACATCATGAAAATGGCTTCCGGCGAGCCGCTGAACGACGACGACCGCAAACCGTGGTTGCAGGCGCTGAATGACGCCGCGTTCGCGATGCAGCGCACCAATAAAGTCTCCTTGATCGTCTGCTCCGCGCTGAAAAAAACCTATCGCGACCTGCTGCGCGACGGCAATCCGAACCTCTCTTTCATCTACCTGAAAGGCGATTTCGAAGTGATTGAAAGCCGTCTGAAGGCGCGTAAAGGCCACTTCTTCAAAACCCAGATGCTGGTGACGCAGTTCGAAGCGCTTCAGGAGCCGGGTGAAGATGAAAAAGACGTCTTAGTGGTTGATATCGATCAGCCGCTGGAAGGTGTTGTTGCCAGCACCATCGAGGTTATTAATAAAAGGCAGTAAGTTTTGAGTACATTAACGCTAGTGTTGACAGCAGTGGGTTCCGTTTTGCTGCTGCTGTTTTTAGTGATGAAGGCGCGTATGCACGCCTTCGTTGCTTTGATGGTGGTTTCTATTGGTGCCGGTCTCTTTTCCGGCATGCCGCTCGACAAAATCGCGGCGACAATGGAAAAAGGGATGGGCGGCACGCTCGGCTTCCTGGCCATTGTGGTGGCGTTGGGCGCGATGTTTGGCAAGATTTTGCACGAGACGGGCGCGGTCGATCAGATTGCGGTCAAGATGCTGAAATCCTTCGGCCACAGCCGTGCGCACTACGCGATTGGTCTGGCTGGTCTGATTTGCGCGCTGCCGCTGTTCTTCGAAGTGGCGGTAGTGCTGCTGATTAGCGTCGCGTTCTCTATGGCGCGTCATACCGGCACTAACCTCGTGAAGCTGGTCATTCCGCTGTTTGCGGGCGTGGCGGCAGCGGCGGCGTTTCTGCTGCCGGGGCCTGCGCCGATGCTGCTGGCCTCCCAGATGCACGCTGACTTTGGCTGGATGATCCTGATTGGCCTGTGCGCGGCGATACCGGGAATGATTATCGCCGGTCCGCTGTGGGGCAACTTCATCAGCCGTTACGTTGAGCTGCACATTCCGGATGACATCTCCGAGCCGCACCTGGGCGAGGGCAAAATGCCGTCCTTCGGGTTTAGTCTCTCTTTGATTCTTCTGCCTCTGGTGCTGGTTGGCCTGAAAACCATCGCCGCGCGTTTTGTGCCGGTGGGGTCAACCGTGTACGAATGGTTCGAATTTATCGGTCATCCGTTCACCGCGATCCTGGTGGCGTGTCTGGTGGCGATTTACGGCCTGGCGATGCGTCAGGGCATGCCGAAAGACCGCGTGATGGAGATCTGCGGCGCGGCGCTGCAACCGGCCGGGATTATCCTGCTGGTGATCGGGGCGGGCGGCGTGTTCAAGCAGGTGCTGGTGGATTCCGGCGTGGGTCCGGCACTGGGCGAAGCCCTGACCGGGATGGGGCTGCCGATTGCGGTCACCTGCTTCGTGCTGGCCGCGGCGGTGCGTATCATTCAGGGCTCCGCGACCGTGGCGTGCTTAACTGCCGTCGGTCTGGTGATGCCGGTGATTGAACAGCTGAACTACTCCGGTGCGCAGATGGCGGCGCTCTCTATCTGTATCGCGGGTGGCTCGATTGTGGTTTCGCACGTGAACGACGCGGGCTTCTGGCTGTTCGGTAAATTTACCGGCGCCACCGAAGCGCAAACCCTGAAAACCTGGACGCTGATGGAAACCATCCTCGGCACGACGGGTGCGATTGTCGGGATGATTGCGTTTACGCTGCTGAGCTAATCCCGGTTTTCTCCCTCTCCCGTTGGGAGAGGGCTGGGGTGAGGGCATCAGGCCGCACCCTAAAATAATATTTCGTTTTGCGAGCCGCCTTCCAGAGCCTCTCTTGCCACCCCGCCCCCAACGCAGTATCTTCTTGCCGCGCCTGCAAAATCAGGCGTCAGGATTAGCCTCTCCAGTGGTGGATACACATTACTCATCAGAGGCTGTCTTATGACTACTACCCCTAACTTTTCTCACACTTTATTTACTACCCCATTCGATCACACCACTGATTTCACCGAACTGGCAGATAATTGCTCGCGGTTTGTCGACGTGCGGGTTGCTCACAAAGGAAGGCATCGTGCCGCTGTAAAAAAGCCGGGTGGCGCTTACGCTTACCCGGCCTACGGGACCAGAGTTTGTTGTAGGTCGGGTAAGGCGAAGCCGCCACCCGACAAAATAAGACCTCTGCGGCCTGATGCCCTCACCCCGGCCCTCTCCCACGGGGAGAGGGGGCAAACACTAAAAACGGCAATCTAAGATTGCCGTTTTGCTTTTACCTACCCTTTCATCCACGCCCGGATCCCGTCCAGGAACATCTGCGTGGCCATCATCACCAGGATCAGCCCCATCAGGCGCTCCAGCGCGTTCACCCCTTTCTCACCCAGCAGGCGCAGGAACAGCGACGACTGCAACAGGATAATAAACGTCCCGCCCCAGGCGATCAGCAGGGCAATCACCAGATGGCTCATCTGATTCGGATACTGATGCGACAACAGCATCAGCGTCGCCAGAATCGTTGGTCCGGCGACCAGCGGAATTGCCAGCGGCACGATAAACGGCTCTTCACCCGCGGGCAGGCCGCTGCTGCTGCCTTCCGCGCTCGGAAAAATCATCTTAATGGCAATCAGGAACAAAATTATCCCGCCGGAAATGGAGACCGTTTCGGCGCGTAAGTTCAGGAAGGCAAGGATCTTTTCACCGGCGAACAGGAAGATAAACATCACCAGCAGGGCGATGAGCAGTTCGCGGATCATGATCGCCCGGCGGCGCTTCGGCTCGGTGTGCTTCAGCACCGACATGAAGATCGGCAAATTACCGAGCGGATCCATAATCAGGATCAATAAAACCGCTGCGGAAATGATTTCACTCATCTTAAATTATCCCTGATACTTATTGTGGTTATTCCGATGATTAGCACTTTTTCTGATAGCCGGGCAATCATCGATTAATTTCGCTTGCGACTTTGGCAGCATTTTGTAATGTGAAGCATATCCCAGTTCAATACTGGCTTGCACAATCAGCACACACCCCTTGCAGGAAAAAAATGCTATGAAAAACGTTGGTTTTATCGGCTGGCGCGGTATGGTCGGCTCTGTACTCATGCAACGCATGGTTGAAGAGCGCGATTTCGACGCCATCCGCCCGGTCTTCTTCTCCACTTCCCAGCTCGGCCAGGCTGCACCGTCCTTTGGAGGTACCACAGGCACGTTGCAGGATGCTTACGACCTGGAGGCGCTGAAGGCACTCGACATTATTGTGACCTGCCAGGGCGGCGATTATACCAACGAAATCTATCCGAAGCTGCGTGAAAGCGGCTGGCAGGGCTACTGGATTGACGCGGCCTCTTCGCTGCGCATGAAAGACGATGCCATCATCATTCTTGACCCGGTTAACCAGGACGTCATCACCGACGGCCTGAACAACGGCGTGAAAACCTTTGTCGGCGGTAACTGCACCGTCAGCCTGATGCTGATGTCCCTCGGCGGCCTGTTCGCGCAGGACCTGGTGGAGTGGGTCTCCGTGGCGACCTACCAGGCGGCCTCCGGCGGCGGCGCGCGTCATATGCGCGAGCTGCTGACCCAGATGGGCCAGCTGCACCAGAGCGTCGCGACCGAGCTGGCAGACCCGGCGTCCGCTATCCTCGACATTGAGCGTAAAGTCACTCAACTGACCCGCAGCGGCGAGCTGCCGGTGGATAACTTCGGCGTACCGCTGGCCGGTGGCCTGATCCCATGGATCGACAAACAGCTGGATAACGGCCAGACCCGCGAAGAGTGGAAGGGCCAGGCTGAGACCAACAAAATCCTCGCGACCGCGAACACCATTCCGGTTGACGGTCTGTGTGTGCGTATCGGCGCGCTGCGCTGCCACAGCCAGGCCTTCACCATTAAACTGAAAAAAGATGTGTCTATTCCGACCGTGGAAGAGCTGCTGGCCGCACACAACCCGTGGGCGAAAGTGGTGCCAAACGATCGCGATATCACCATGCGCGAACTGACCCCGGCAGCCGTCACCGGTACGCTGACCACCCCGGTTGGCCGCCTGCGCAAGCTGAACATGGGGCCGGAGTATCTCTCTGCGTTCACCGTGGGTGACCAGCTGCTGTGGGGTGCCGCCGAGCCGCTGCGCCGCATGCTGCGCCAGCTGGCGTAATAATTTGTTAAACACGGGGGGTGATTGTCACCCCCTTTTTTTGCGTACTACATGGAGTAAAACGCAGATGTCTGATTTTTTATCAGGAGGACCCACGACGTTGGCTATGCTTTAAGGAAGATTTATTTCTCACCTGAGGGTAGGGCGGAGCAGAGAGGATTAACTGCACCGTTTAGGTCACATTAAAAGTCGTTCCGGAGCGAGTAAAAAGGGCGACATAAAAAAACAGGATGAATACCATGTCCGATCGTATTTCGAGAGACGTGATTAATGCGCTTATTGCGGGTCATTTTGCCGACCCCTTTTCTGTGCTAGGGATGCACCGTACGGAGGCCGGACTGGAAGTTCGGGCGCTGTTACCGGATGCGACAGAAGTGTGGGTTATCGAACCCAAAACCGGCCGCAAGGTGGGTAATCTGGAATGCCTCGACTCGCGTGGCTTCTTCTCGGGCGTCATGCCCCGCCGTAAAAATCCTTTTCGTTACCAGCTTGCCGTTATCTGGCACGGTCAGCAAAACCTGATTGACGATCCCTATAGCTTCGGCCCGCTCTTAAAAGAGATGGACGCCTGGCTGCTGTCCGAAGGGACCCATTTACGCCCCTACGAAACGCTGGGTGCCCATGCGGATACCATGGACGGTATCACCGGCACGCGGTTTGCGGTATGGGCGCCAAACGCCCAGCGCGTCTCCGTTGTCGGGCAGTTCAACTACTGGGACGGTCGTCGTCACCCTATGCGCCTGCGCCGGGAAACCGGCATCTGGGAGCTGTTTATCCCCGGCGCGCACAACGGTCAGCTCTACAAATTCGAGATGATCGATGCCAACGGCAAGCTGCGTATTAAATCTGACCCGTACGCCTTTGAGGCCGAACTGCGCCCGAATACCGCCTCGCTGATTTGCGGCCTGCCGGAAAAGGTCGTCCAGAGCGAGGAGCGCAAGCAGGCCAACCGCTTCGATGCGCCAATATCGGTTTATGAGGTGCATCTTGGCTCGTGGCGTCGTCACACCGATAACAACTTCTGGCTGAGCTATCGCGAGCTGGCGGACCAGCTGGTGCCGTACGCCAAATGGATGGGCTTTACCCATCTGGAGCTGCTGCCGATCAACGAACACCCGTTCGACGGCAGCTGGGGCTATCAGCCTACCGGGCTGTATGCGCCTACGCGCCGCTTCGGCACGCGCGATGACTTCCGCTATTTCATCGATGCCGCCCACGCCGCCGGGCTGAACGTGATCCTCGACTGGGTGCCGGGCCACTTCCCGTCGGACGATTTTGCGCTGGCAGAGTTCGACGGCACGAAGCTGTACGAGCACAGCGATCCGCGCGAAGGCTATCACCAGGACTGGAACACGCTGATCTACAACTACGGTCGCCGTGAAGTGTCGAACTATCTGGTCGGTAACGCGCTGTACTGGATCGAACGCTTCGGCATTGATGCCCTGCGCGTGGATGCGGTGGCGTCGATGATCTACCGCGACTACAGCCGCAAAGAGGGTGAGTGGATCCCGAATGAGTTCGGTGGCCGTGAAAACCTGGAAGCGATTGAGTTTCTGCGCAACACCAACCGCATCATCGGCGAGCAGGTGGAAGGCGCCGTGACCATGGCGGAAGAGTCCACCGACTTCCCGGGCGTTTCCCGTCCACCGGCAATGGGTGGTCTGGGCTTCTGGTACAAGTGGAACCTCGGCTGGATGCACGACACGCTCGACTACATGAAGCTCGACCCGGTTTTTCGTCAGTATCACCACGATAAGCTCACCTTCGGGCTGCTCTACAACTACACCGAAAACTTCATGCTGCCGCTGTCGCACGATGAAGTGGTACACGGCAAGAAATCCATTCTCGACCGCATGCCGGGCGACCCGTGGCAGAAGTTCGCCAACCTGCGCGCCTACTACGGCTGGATGTTCGCCTTCCCGGGCAAAAAGCTGCTGTTTATGGGCAATGAGTTCGCCCAGGGGCGCGAATGGAACCACGACACCAGCCTTGACTGGCATCTGCTGGAGGGCGCGGACAACTGGCACCACGGCGTGCAGCGTCTGGTCCGTGACCTGAACCTGACCTATCGCCATCACAAAGCGCTGCACGAGCTGGACTTCGATCCGTACGGCTTTGAGTGGCTGGTGGTGGACGACCACGAGCGCTCGGTGTTTGTCTTTGTACGCCGCGACAAAGCGGGTAACGAGATCATCGTTGCCAGCAACTTTACCCCGGTGCCGCGCGAACACTACCGCTTCGGCATTAACCAGCCGGGCAAATGGCGCGAAATTCTCAATACCGACTCCATGCACTACCACGGCAGCAACGCCGGTAACGGTGGGCTGGTACAGAGCGACACCTTCGAAAGCCACGGCCGACCAAACTCCCTGAGCCTGACGCTGCCGCCGCTGAGCACAATCTGGCTGGTGCGGGAGGGAGAATGACACAGCTCACGGCAGGTAAACCCGAACCGCTCGGGGCGAGTTTTGACGGAAAGGGGGTGAACTTCACGCTCTTTTCCGCCCATGCGGAGCGGGTGGAACTCTGTGTGTTTGACGGGGAAGGTAACGAGCACCGTTACGATTTACCGGCGCGCACGGGGGATACCTGGCATGGTTATCTGGCCGGAGGGCGGCCGGGGATGCACTACGGTTTTCGCGTTCACGGCCCCTGGGAGCCTGCTCAGGGACACTGGTTTAACCCGGCGAAGCTGCTGATAGACCCGTGCGCGCACCGCGTCGACGGCGAGTTTAAAGACGACCCGCTGTTCCACGTTGGCTATGGCGAACCTGACCACCGCGACAGCGCGTCCGTCGCGCCTAAAAGCGTGGTGGTGCACGATCTCTACGACTGGGAAGACGATGCCCCGCCGCAGACGCCGTGGGGCAATACCGTGATTTATGAAGCCCACGTCAAAGGGCTGACGTATCTGCACCCGTCGCTCCCCAAAGAGATGCGCGGCACCTATAAAGCGCTTGGGCATCCGACGATGGTCGCTTACCTGAAGCACTTAGGCATCACCGCGCTGGAGCTGTTGCCGGTGGCGCATTTCGCCAGCGAGCCGCGCCTTCAGCGTCTTGGGTTAAGCAACTACTGGGGCTACAACCCGTTGGCGATGTTCGCCCTCGACCCGCGCTACGCGGTGCATCCCGAGAAGGCGCGGGATGAGTTTCGAGATGCGGTGAAGGCGCTTCACGCGGCGGGGATTGAGGTCATTCTGGACGTGGTACTGAACCACAGTGCGGAAAGCGATCTTGACGGCCCGACGCTCTCACAGCGCGGAATCGATAACCGTAGCTATTATTGGATCAGGGACGACGGCGATTACGAGAACTGGACCGGGTGCGGTAACACCCTCAATCTCAGTCATCCGGCGGTCACGCATTACGCGTATGAGTGCCTGAAATACTGGGTTGAGACCTTCCACGTAGACGGTTTTCGCTTCGACCTGGCGCCGGTGATGGGGCGTACCCCGGCGTTCAGCCAGCAGGCGCCGCTGTTTGAGGCAATCAAAAACTGCCCGGTGCTTTCCCGGGTGAAGCTCATCGCAGAGCCATGGGATATCGGTGAGGGCGGTTATCAGGTGGGGAACTTTCCGCCCCTGTTTGCCGAGTGGAACGACCACTACCGCGATGCCATCCGCCGCTTCTGGCTGACGCGCGATCTGTCGTTAGGGGAGTTCGCCGGACGCTTTGCTGGCTCCAGCGATCTCTTTAAGCGCGACGG
Source organism: Enterobacter cloacae complex sp. IR5418 (assembly GCF_049238105.1). Taxonomy (NCBI): domain Bacteria; kingdom Pseudomonadati; phylum Pseudomonadota; class Gammaproteobacteria; order Enterobacterales; family Enterobacteriaceae; genus Enterobacter; species Enterobacter cloacae complex sp. IR5418. Next base: position 107,576 of record NZ_JBMKHS010000006.1, read on the forward strand.
AAAACGTCCGTCGGCCACCATTAACCTGGTGACGGCGCACGACGGTTTTACGCTGCGCGACTGCGTTTGTTTCAATCAGAAACACAATGAGGCAAACGGCGAAGAGAATCGCGATGGGACTAACAATAACCATAGCTTTAACCATGGTATAGAAGGGTTAGGCGGAAGTCTGGATGTGATCGAGCGGCGACGCGCCAGCGTTCATGCGCTGCTGACGACGCTTTTGTTATCGCAGGGTACGCCGATGCTGTTGGCGGGTGACGAACACGGCCACAGCCAGCACGGCAACAATAACGCCTATTGCCAGGATAACACCCTGACCTGGCTTGACTGGGGAGAAGCGAACAGCGGGTTGACCCATTTCACCGCGGCGCTGATCCATCTTCGCCAGCAAATCCCCGCGCTCACCGCCGACCGCTGGTGGGAGGAGGGCGACGGCAACGTTCGCTGGCTGAATCAAGACGCGCAACCGTTAAGCGCGCAAGAGTGGCAACACGGCGTACCACGTCTGCAAATCCTGTTGTCGGATACGTGGCTGGTAACGCTGAACGCGACGGACGACGTCGCTGAGATTGTTTTACCTGACGGGGAGTGGCGAGCTGTTCCCCCCTTTGCCGGAGCGGATAATCCGGTAGTAATGGCTGTCTGGCACGGGCCTGCGCACGGAGTGTGCGTATTCCAAAGATGATAAAAAAGGAGTTAGTCATGGTTAGATTAGAGAAGAACGATCCGTTAATGTTGGCGCGCCAGCTACCATTAAAAACAGTTGCCCTGATACTCGCGGGCGGGCGTGGTACCCGTCTGAAAGATTTGACCATCAAGCGCGCCAAACCGGCCGTTCACTTTGGTGGTAAGTTCCGTATTATCGACTTTGCGCTATCCAACTGCCTGAACTCAGGCATTCGCCGCATTGGCGTCATTACCCAGTATCAGTCGCATACACTGGTGCAACACATTCAGCGCGGCTGGTCATTCTTCAGCGAAGAGATGAACGAGTTTGTCGATCTGCTCCCGGCGCAGCAGCGCGTTCACGGGGAGAACTGGTACCGCGGCACGGCGGATGCCGTGACCCAGAACCTCGACATCATTCGCCGCTATAACGCGGAATACATCGTCATCCTCGCCGGGGATCACATCTACAAGCAAGATTACTCCCACATGCTGATCGACCACGTCGAAAAAGGGGCGCGCTGCACCGTGGCGTGTCTGCCGGTGCCCGTTGCGGAAGCAACCGCGTTTGGCGTGATGCATGTAGACGGCGACGACAAGATTATCGACTTCGTCGAAAAGCCGGCAAACCCGCCAACCATGCCAGGCGACGACACTAAATCGCTCGCCAGCATGGGGATCTATGTCTTTGATGCCGATTATCTTTATGAGCTGCTGGAAGAGGACGACAAAGACGAAAACTCCAGCCACGATTTCGGTAAAGACATCATCCCGAAAATTACCAAAGCTGGCATGGCGTATGCACATCCCTTCCCGCTCTCCTGCGTGCAGTCCGATCCGAATGCGGAACCTTACTGGCGCGATGTGGGAACCCTGGAAGCGTACTGGAAAGCCAACCTCGATCTGGCATCCGTGACGCCTGAGCTGGATATGTACGACCAGAACTGGCCGATTCGCACCCATATGGAATCGCTGCCGCCAGCGAAGTTCGTCCAGGACCGCTCCGGCAGCCACGGCATGACGCTCAACTCGCTGGTTTCTGGCGGGTGCATTATCTCCGGTTCGGTGGTGGTGCAGTCCGTGCTGTTCCCGCGCGTGCGTATAAACTCATTCTGTAATATCGATTCGGCAGTTCTGCTGCCGGACGTCTGGGTAGGGCGCTCATGTCGCCTGCGTCGCTGCGTTATCGACCGTGCCTGCGTCATTCCTGAAGGGATGGTGATTGGGGAAAACGCGGAAGAAGATGCGCGTCGTTTCTACCGTTCGGAAGAGGGGATCGTGTTAGTAACACGGGAAATGTTGCGGAAGCTGCAAATCAAACAGGAGCGATGATGCAGGTTTTACACGTATGTTCTGAGATGTTCCCGTTGTTAAAAACGGGCGGACTGGCGGATGTTCTTGGTGCATTACCGGCGGCGCAAATTGCCGGAGGGGTGGATACCCGCGTGTTGTTACCCGCTTTTCCGGATATCCGGCGTGGTATCCCCGATGCAAAGGTTGTTACCCGCCGCGAGACCTTCGCGGGACGTATCACCCTGCTGTTTGGACATTACAATGGCGTAGGGATTTACCTGATTGATGCGCCGCATTTATACGACCGACCCGGCAGCCCGTATCACGATACCAATCTGTACGCCTACACCGATAACGTGCTGCGCTTCGCCCTGCTGGGCTGGGTGGGGGCAGAAATGGCCGTCGGGCTGGATCCGTTCTGGCGTCCGAACGTGGTGCATGCGCACGACTGGCATGCGGGCCTGGCACCGGCGTATCTCGCGGCGAAGGGCCATCCGGCCAAATCGGTGTTTACGGTGCACAACCTGGCGTATCAGGGCATGTATTACGCCCATCATATGAACGACATTGATCTGCCATGGTCATTCTTTAACATGCACGGACTGGAGTTTAACGGACAGATTTCGTTCCTGAAGGCCGGTCTGTACTACGCCGACCACATCACGGCGGTCAGCCCAACCTACGCGCGGGAAATTACCCAGCCGGAGTTCGGTTACGGTATGGAAGGGCTGCTGCAACAGCGCCATCGTGAAGGTCGTCTGTCGGGCATTCTGAACGGCGTGGATGAACAGATCTGGAATCCGGAAACGGACCTCCTGCTGGCGGCGCGCTATGGCCGTGACTCCGTTGAGGACAAAGCGGAAAACAAGCGCCAGCTACAGATTGCGATGGGGCTGAAGGTCAACGACAAGGTGCCGCTGTTTGCAGTGGTCAGCCGCCTGACCAGCCAGAAAGGGCTGGATCTGGTGCTGGAAGCGCTGCCAGGGTTACTTGAGCAGGGCGGCCAGCTGGCGCTGCTCGGCGCGGGCGACCCGGTATTGCAGGAAGGTTTCCTGGCGGCCGCGGCGGAACATCCGGGGCAGGTGGGTGTGCAGATCGGTTATCACGAAGCGTTTTCTCACCGCATCATGGGCGGTGCGGACGTGATTCTGGTGCCGAGCCGGTTCGAGCCATGCGGCCTGACGCAGCTCTATGGCCTGAAGTACGGCACGCTACCGCTGGTGCGACGCACGGGTGGGCTGGCGGATACGGTGTCTGACAGCTCCCTGGAAAACCTGGCGGACGGTATCGCCAGCGGGTTTGTTTTCGAGGACAGTAATGCCTGGTCGCTGCTTCGGGCGATCCGGCGTGCTTTCGTCTTGTGGTCCCGTCCATCCCTGTGGCGTTACGTACAACGTCAGGCGATGTCTATGGACTTTGGCTGGCACGTTGCGGCGCAGTCCTACCGCGACCTTTATCAACGCTTGATGTAACGAGGCGAAGTTACTGATATGAATGCTCCATTTAGCTACTCTTCCCCCACGCTCAGCGTTGAGGCGTTGAAGCACTCCATCGCCTATAAGCTGATGTTTACCATTGGGAAAGATCCCGTTATTGCCAACAAGCATGAGTGGCTGAACGCCACGCTGTTTGCGGTGCGTGACCGTATGGTCGAACGCTGGCTACGCTCCAACCGCGCCCAGCTTTCGCAGGAGACGCGTCAGGTCTATTACCTGTCGATGGAGTTTCTGATTGGTCGCACCCTCTCCAATGCGCTGTTATCGCTCGGTATCTACGACGACGTAAAAAACGCCCTGGAAGAGATGGGGCTGGATTTAGAAGAGCTGATTGACGAAGAGAACGACCCGGGGCTGGGTAACGGTGGTCTCGGGCGTCTTGCCGCCTGTTTCCTCGACTCGCTGGCGACGCTGGCGCTGCCGGGGCGCGGGTACGGTATTCGCTACGACTATGGCATGTTCAAGCAGAACATCGTGGATGGCCGTCAGAAAGAGTCCCCGGACTACTGGCTGGAGTACGGTAACCCGTGGGAGTTCAAGCGCCACAATACGCGCTACAAGGTGCGTTTTGGCGGGCGTATTCAGCAGGAAGGAAAAAAATCCCGCTGGGTGGAAACCGAAGAGATCCTCGCCGTGGCCTATGACCAGATCATTCCCGGCTACGACACCGATGCGACCAATACCCTGCGCCTGTGGAATGCGCAGGCCAGTAGCGAGATCAACCTGGGTAAATTTAACCAGGGCGACTACTTCGCGGCGGTGGAAGATAAAAACCACTCCGAGAATGTGTCACGCGTCCTGTATCCGGATGACTCGACCTACTCCGGCCGCGAGCTGCGCCTGCGTCAGGAGTATTTCCTCGTCTCGGCAACGATTCAGGACATTCTCAGCCGTCATTATCAGCTGCACAAAACCTATGCGAATCTGGCGGAGAAAACCGCCATTCACCTCAACGACACCCATCCGGTGCTCTCGATCCCTGAACTGATGCGCCTGCTGATTGACGAGCATAAGTTCAGCTGGGATGACGCGTTTGAAGTCACCTGCCAGGTGTTCTCGTACACCAACCATACGCTGATGAGCGAAGCGCTGGAGACGTGGCCGGTGGATATGCTCGGCAAAATTCTGCCGCGCCACCTGCAAATCATCTTCGAGATCAACGACTACTTCCTCAAGACCTTGCAGGAGCAGTACCCGAACGATACCGGCCTGCTGAGCCGCGCCTCGATCATTGATGAATCCAATGGTCGTCGCGTACGCATGGCCTGGCTGGCGGTGGTGATCAGCCACAAGGTGAACGGCGTGTCAGAACTGCACTCGAACCTGATGGTGCAGTCACTGTTTGCAGACTTCGCGAAGATCTTCCCGACGCGTTTCTGCAACGTGACCAACGGCGTCACCCCGCGCCGCTGGCTGGCGCTGGCGAACCAGCCGCTCTCCGATGTGCTGGATGAGAACATTGGCCGCACCTGGCGCACCGATTTGAGCCAGCTGAGCGAGCTTGAGCAGCACATTGATTTCCCGACGGTGAACAAAGCCGTGCGCGAAGCCAAGCTGCTGAACAAGAAACGTCTGTCGGTCTGGCTGGCGCTGCATCTGAACGTGGTGGCGAACCCGAAAGCGCTGTTCGACGTGCAGATCAAACGCATCCACGAGTACAAGCGGCAGCTGATGAACGTCCTGCACGTCATTACCCACTACAACCGCATCAAGGCTGACCCGACGGCGGAGTGGGTGCCGCGCGTGAAAATCTTTGCCGGTAAGGCGGCGTCCGCGTACTACATGGCGAAGCACATTATTCATCTCATCAACGATGTGGCGAAGGTGGTGAACCACGATCCGGACATTGGCGATAAGCTGAAGGTGGTGTTTATCCCGAACTACAGCGTAAGCCTGGCGCAACTGATTATTCCGGCGGCGGATCTCTCTGAGCAGATTTCCACGGCGGGGACGGAAGCATCGGGCACCAGCAACATGAAGTTTGCCCTGAACGGCGCGCTGACTATCGGCACGCTGGACGGCGCAAATGTTGAGATGCTGGAGCATGTGGGCGCGGAGAATATCTTTATCTTCGGGAATACGGCGGAAGAGGTGGAGGCGCTGCGCAAGCAGGGCTACGCGCCGCGTGAGTATTATGAAGAGGATGAAGAGTTACGCCAGGTGCTGACGCAAATCGCCACCGGGGTGTTTAACCCTGAGGAGCCTGGACGCTATCGTGACCTGGTGGACTCGCTGATTAACTTTGGCGATCACTATCAGGTGCTGGCGGATTACCGCAGCTATGTGGATTGTCAGGATAAGGTGGACGAACTGTACCGTCAGCAGGAGAAGTGGACCAGCGCCGCGATGCATAACATCGCCAACATGGGGTACTTCTCGTCAGACAGGACCATCAAGGAGTATGCCGAGAATATCTGGCATATTGATCCGGTGAGGTTGTAAAACAACGCCCGGTGGCGCTGCGCTTACCGGGCCTACTCGATCCTGTAGGCCGGGTAAGGCGGAGCCGCCACCCGGCTTTTTTCAATTACGACGCCAGCGAAAGCTCACGCTTTCCCGCATGTTGCGCCAGCCACTGCGCCACGCGAGACTGCTGCTCGGCGTTCAGCCACATACCTTCTTTCGTACGACGCCAGATGGCATCGTCCAGACGGCGTACCCACTCGTGTTCCACCAGGTAGCGCAGCTCCGCTTCGTACAGCTCATGGCCAAAATGCTCGCCCAGATCGGCAATCTCTTTCGCGCCGCCGAGGAACAGTTCGGTATTGCTGCCGTAGGTGCGGGCATAGTGGCGCGCCATCCCTTCGGTGATGAACGGGAAGCGGCGGCGCAGCTTCGCGGCATAATCGTCGCGGTTACCGCCGATATCACCGCCAGGCAGCACGGCGCCTTTGGTCCATGCCGGTCCGATGCCTTTGTAATACGGCGCCAGTTTCTCCAGCGCGTGCTCCGCCAGTTTGCGGTAGGTGGTGAGCTTACCGCCAAACACCGACAGCAGCGGCGCCTGACCGTCCACGTCATGAATATCGAGCGTATAGTCGCGGGTGATGGCCTGCGGTGAGTCAGACTCGTCATCGCACAGCGGACGCACGCCGGAGTAAGTCCAGACCACGTCATCGCGCGCCAGCTGTTTCTTAAAGTGCGCGTTGTACACTTTCAGCAGATAGCTGACTTCGCTCTCGTCGATCTCAACATTTTTCGGATCGCCTTTGTACTCCACGTCGGTGGTGCCGATGATGGAGAACTCGTCCATCCACGGGATCACAAACACGATGCGCTTATCTTCGTTTTGCAGGATATAAGCCTGCTTCTGGGTGTGCACACGCGGCACCACAATGTGGCTGCCCTTGATCAGGCGGATGCCGTAGGGTGAAGGCAGGTGCATGCCGTCATCGAAGAACTGTTTCACCCACGGACCGGTAGCGTTCACCAGTCCGCGCGCTTTCCAGCTAAACTTCTCGCCGGTATCCACGTCTTCCGCTTCCACAATCCACAGGCCGTTTTCGCGGCGTGCGGCGGTTGCGCGGGTACGGGTTTTCACCTCGCCGCCTTTCTTCTCGACCATCTGGGCGTTAGCCAGCACCAGACGCGCATCGTCCACCCAGCAGTCGGAATATTCTAAACCGCGCACGATTTCAGGCTTAAGAACCGATTCTGAGCCAAAACGCAAACCGGTCGAACCCGGCAGGCTGGTGCGTTTACCCAGATGATCGTACATAAACAGACCAATGCGGATCATCCACGCCGGACGCAGGTGTGGGCGGTGAGGCAGGCGGAAGCGCATCGGGATCGCCAGATGCGGGGCCATGTTCAGCAGCACTTCGCGTTCGGCCAGCGCTTCGCTGACCAGGCGGAATTCGTAGTGTTCCAGGTAGCGCAGGCCACCGTGGATCAGCTTGGAGCTGGCGGACGACGTCGCGCAGGCGAGATCGTTAGCTTCCAGCATCAGCACGGATAAACCGCGTCCTGCGGCATCAACCGCAATACCGGCACCGTTGATGCCACCGCCTATCACAATCAGATCTTTGGTTTCCATAACACCCTCATGCACTTTCGTTAAAGCTCAAAAATGTTCGATATCGCTCATAATAGCAAAGGAACGCGCTTTTGGTAACATCAAAAAAACAATTTAGAGTGATATGGATAACATAATGGCGTTTACCCGCCGCCAGGACGTACACTACGGGGTAAAATAGTGCGGTCTGATGCCCCTCCCCTCACCCTCACCCTCTCCCCGGAGGGGCGAGGGGATGGTTTGCTCCCTCTCCCTTTTAGGGAGAGGGCAGGGGTGAGGGTCAGCAGGCGGCATAAAACCTGAATAAGCGAAAGAGAACACCATGGATCAGTTTGAATGTATTAATGTAGAAGAAGCCCATCAGAAGATGCACCAGGGAACGGCGGTGCTGGTGGATATCCGCGATCCGCAGAGCTTTGCGATGGGCCACACGCCGGGCGCGTTCCATCTCACCAACGACTCATTGGGCGCGTTTATGCGCGATAACGACTTCGACACCCCGGTGATGGTCATGTGCTATCACGGCAACAGCAGTAAAGGCGCGGCGCAGTATCTGCTTCAGCAGGGTTACGAGGCGGTGTACAGCGTCGATGGCGGCTTCGATGCCTGGCATCGTCATTTCCCGGCAGAAGTTGAATACGCGTTTGAGCGCTGATCCCGCTATACTGTCCCCTTTTGTGTGGAAATAAGCGACCGCTGCCCATGTTGATGATCACCTCTTTTAGCAACCCGCGCGTCGCCCAGGCGTTTGTCGACTATATGGCGACGCAGGGCATTATCCTGACTATTCAGCAGCATACACAGACGGATGTCTGGCTGGCGGACGAAACCCAGGCCAGCCGCGTGAACGCTGAGCTGGCGCGTTTTCTGGAAAACCCGGGCGACCCGCGTTATCTGGCGGCAAGCTGGCAATCCGGGCAGACCGACAGTGGCCTGCATTACCAACGTTTTCCTTTCCTCGCCACCCTCCGCGAGCGCGCAGGGCCGTTTACGCTGTTGCTGATGGCGGCATGCATCATCGTCTTCATTATTATGAGCGTGGTGGGCGACCAGAGCGTGATGATTGCCCTCGCATGGCCGTACGATCCCTCCCTGCAATTTGACGTCTGGCGCTACTTCACGCATGCGCTGATGCACTTCTCGGTGATGCATATCCTCTTTAACCTGCTGTGGTGGTGGTATCTTGGCGGTATCGTTGAGAAGCGGCTCGGCAGCGGCAAGCTGATTGTTATCACCCTTATCAGCGCCCTGTTGAGCGGCTACGTACAGCACAAATTCAGCGGCCCGTGGTTTGGCGGGTTATCCGGCGTGGTATACGCCCTGATGGGCTACGTCTGGCTCAGAGGCGAGCGCGACCCGGAAAGCGGCATCTATTTACAACGTGGATTAATAACCTTTGCGTTAATATGGCTTATTGCCGGATGGTTTGATCTGTTTGGTATGTCTATCGCCAATGGTGCGCACGTTACCGGCCTGGCGGTCGGGCTGGCGATGGCGCTTGCCGATACGCTCCATGCGCGAAAACGAACATAATTCCCAGGGATATTTCATGAAACAAACACAACGTCATGACGCCATTATCGAACTGGTAAAAAAACAGGGATACGTCAGCACTGAAGAGCTGGTGGAGCAGTTTGCCGTCAGCCCGCAAACCATCCGTCGTGACCTCAACGATCTGGCCGATCAGAACCGTATTCTGCGTCACCACGGCGGCGCGGCGCTGCCGTCCAGCTCGGTGAACACCTCGTGGCACGACCGTAAAGCGACGCAAACGGCAGAGAAAGAGCGCATTGCCCGTAAAGTGGCGAGCCAGATCCCGAACGGCGCGACGCTGTTTATTGATATCGGCACCACGCCGGAAGCGGTCGCTCATGCCCTGCTGAACCACGAGAACCTGCGCGTGGTGACCAACAACCTGAACGTGGCCAACACCTTGATGCAGAAAGATGACTTCCGCATCATCCTCGCGGGGGGCGAACTGCGTAGCCGCGACGGGGGCATTATCGGCGAAGCGACGCTCGATTTTATCTCTCAGTTCCGCCTCGACTTCGGCATTCTGGGGATCAGCGGCATCGACACCGACGGCTCGCTGCTGGAGTTCGATTACCACGAGGTGCGCACCAAGCGCGCAATTATTGAGAACTCGCGCCACGTGATGCTGGTGGTGGATCACTCCAAGTTTGGTCGTAACGCGATGGTGAACATGGGCAGCATCAGCATGGTGGATGCGCTCTACACCGACGTGATGCCGCCAGCGGGCGTGATGCAGGTGATTAAAGATAATAATTTGCAGTTAGAGTTGTGTTGAAAAGCTTTTCACCCTCTCCCCGTGGGAGAGGGCCGGGGTGAGGGCATCAGACCGCAGAGGAATTACACCCCATATCCCATCATCTTCAACAGCTGCTGCGCATGCTGCACCGCGTCCTGACGGTGCGCCACGCCCAGCTTCTGATACAGATTGCGAATGTGCGTTTTGATGGTGGTTGCCGCCACCGCCAGTTCACCGGCAATCTGCTCGTTGCTGTAGCCGGAATAGATCAGCCCCAGCACCTGCCATTCACGCTGGGTGAGCGGGCTGGTGCGTATAAGCTCCGGCACTTCCGGATGATTAAGCAGACGTTCCACGAAGTTCTCATCGAAGTGCGCAAACTTGTGGCGGTGGTGCTGGTTGATCTCACGCAGGATCCGCTGGGCGCGATGCTGATCCAGCTCTGGCAGCGTGTTGAGCTGAATCAGCTGGCGCAACTGCTGGGCCATCACTTCGCCTTCAATCACAAAGTGGCTGATAAACCCGGTGCGGTTCGCCAGTTGCAACGCTTCCAGCAGCACGCGCTGGGCATCGTTTTTACGTCCCGCCTGCCAGTAAAGCTGGTTTAACAGCAGCAGGTTGCGGTTCAGGTCGCTCATCAGACGCAGGCTACGGGCGTTTTCGTTTAACTCTTCCAGCACGATCTCCGCAGGCTCGAAGTCACCCAGCAGGATCTGCACGCGGGCGATGTTGCGCCACTGACTTTGCAGGAAGTGGTTATTGGCAAATTCGGGTTTAGGCGTATGACGCAGCCAGTTGGCGGCGGACTTTTTATCGCCGGTCATCTGCCAGTAAATCACCCGGACCTTATCGGCGTTGGAAACCCAGTCGCTATGGTACTGCCCGTTGCCAAGCAGGTTTTCCAGGCGGTTAAGGTGATTGCGGGCATTATCCAGGTCGCCGCGCGCCAGCGAGCACTGCACCAGCAGGGCCAGACACTGTAATTGCTGTTGCGGCTGGAAGCTCGAAAGCACATTCAGACCCTGACGGGCGCAGCTTTCTGCTTCATCCAGACGCGACCATGCCCACAGCAACTGAGCGCGAATACGCAACAGGAACTCGTGCATCGGCAGCTGTTCCAGATGCTGTTCACGGATCAGCTGGAACGCTTTCTCCTGGTTTTCCCAGGCGGCTTGCAGGAACCCCTGAGCAAATAAAATCTCGCTTTGCTGGATCAGACTCCACAGGGCGTAATGCCAGACATCGTGGCGGCGCGCCATCTGTTCGGTTTGCTGCATGAGTGAAAGCGAACGTGTGAGGTCGCCCTTACAGTGCAGCACTTCACCGTGCACCGAGGTGGCCACAATGCGGCTGTAAAAATTCGCCAGCGGCAACTCATCCAGCGCGACCATCGCCAGCCGTTCGGCTTCATCCGGGTCGCCGTCGTTAATCGCCACCTGCGCACGCAGGGCGTTGAATTCGCCATGCAGGGTGGTATCCATCTCGCTTTCCATCTCCTGCTCGGCGCGCGCCAGCAGGGTGTTCACTTCGCTGTAGCGATGCTGGCTCTGCATTAGCCAGGCCTGGAGCAGCACCAGACGCGGGTTTTCCAGCAGGCTCTCCCACGGCAGCGCTTTCAATGACTCTTCCAGCAGCGTCAGTTCGCTATGGTTGAACAGACCCCATGCGTGGTTGAGCAGAATATCGCGCAGCATACTGGCATCCCCGGCGGCCAGCGCATGGTGGATAGCCTCGCTCGGGAAACCTTGCGCCATCCAGCTTTCGGCGGCGGCGCGGTGAATGTCGGGCAGCTCTGCGGCCAGCTCCCACTGGCAACGCTGACGCAGGAAACTGCCAAACAGCGGATGGTAGCTAAACCATTCGCCGTGATCGTCCATGCGCGTCAGGAACAGGCCCTGACGTTCAATCTCTTCAAGCTGAAGCTGCCCGTTTTCAATGCCGGTGACGCGCACAATCAGCGCATCGTTCATGGAACGCAACAGGGAGCTTTTCAGCAGGAAATGACGGGTGGAGAGGTCAATGCTGTCGAGAACTTCATCCACCAGATAATCCGACAGGTGGCTGGCGTTGATGCCCGCCAGGCGGCGCGCGGACTGATGCGTCGGGCTGTTGTTTTGCCGGGCGGAAAGGGCAATCAGCTGTAGCGCCGTGGCCCAGCCTGCAACGTCATCGCACAGGCGGCTGCTTTCTGATGCCTCAATCGGCGAAGTCAGGCGGCAGTCAAAGAACTGTTTCGCTTCCTGATGGGTAAAGGCCAGCTGCTGGCTGCCGATTTCCAGCAGCTGATCGCGCACGCGCAGGTTGGCAATGCCCAGCTGCGGAAGGTTACGCGACAGAACAACCAGCGTCAGGTTTTCCGGCTGATGGCGCAGGAAGAAACGCATGGACTCATGAATAACCGGGTTGGTGATCAGATGATAATCATCAATCACCACATACAGCGGGCGATGCCATTCGGCCAGCTCGATAAACAGCTGGGAGAAAAGAGAGGACAGGCTGGCGTACTGGCGCTTTTGCACCATCACCTCGCTGGTGACGCAGTGTCCGTTGGTGGCCTGCTGAATTGCGGCAATTAAATAGCTGGCAAAACGCTCCTGCTGGTTATCACCTTCATCCAGCGAGTACCAGCCAAGATCGCTTTTGCCTGCCGCCCATTGCGAAATGAGCGTTGTTTTTCCATAACCCGCAGGACTCGTAACCAGCGCCAGTCGGAAATTATGCGCACCGGAAAGTTTAGCCAGCAGGCGCTCGCGGACCACAGTATGGTCAAGACGAACCGGGCGACTTAATTTGGACGGAATCAACATAGTTTTCACTTCACTGTGGAGAACGAGAGAATTTATTTTTTTTGCGCTTCGTAATTAATATCTATAAGTTCGGCCAATAGAGGAACTATTGCAAGTTATGTCTGGGTTTGGAGGCTCTGAATTTGCACTCTGTCACAAAACATTCGCATCGCTGATGGAACTTTTTGTAAATGGCTGGATGCCGCGCTGCTGCTGGCTTGCCTGCATAAGGCGCGGTTGCGCTGAAACTGGTTTCAGAAAGAGATAATGACGCTGAAGTTAATAAACTTTGGGAAAGTTGCACAGGCTTAATAGTGGTGCTGAATAATCCCGACGCGCGGAAATATTATTCTACATAAGTAATCATTTCAGCGAGGATTAATTTCCACCGAAACGGCATTTCATTTCTTTGACACCCTTCCGGGATATCTTTTTTTACCGGGCGCATACTCACACAGTGGCCTCGATCACACTTTTATGCTCATCCCCGCTACTCCTCCCTGCCTAATCCCCGACAGGAGGAGGAAGAGGCGCAATGAGCCAGGCACACTAGCGCCAAATGTGTTTTCTCTCTACAGGATGCCGATTCCCTATGTCACAGCCTACTTTCAACAAAGCTCAATTTCAGGCTGCCCTGACGCGTCAGTGGCAGCGTTTTGGCCTTCATGCTGCAAACGAGATGACGCCTCACCAGTGGTGGCAGGCGGTGAGCGGGGCGCTCGCAGAGCAGCTGGACGCTCAGCCTGTGGCGAAGCCTGTTAAGGGCCAGCGTCACGTCAACTACATTTCGATGGAGTTCCTGATTGGCCGTCTGACGGGCAACAATCTGCTGAACCTTGGCTGGTATCAGGACGTTGGTGACGTGCTGAAAGAGCACGACATCAACCTGACCGATCTGCTGGAAGAAGAGATTGACCCGGCGCTGGGTAACGGCGGTCTGGGACGTCTGGCGGCCTGTTTCCTGGATTCCATGGCAACGGTGGGCCAGTCGGCCATTGGCTATGGCCTGAACTATCAGTACGGCCTGTTCCGTCAGTCGTTTGCCGACGGCCATCAGATGGAAGCGCCGGATGACTGGCACCGTAATACCTACCCGTGGTTCCGCCACAACGCGCAGCTGGATGTGCAGGTGGGCATTGGCGGGAAAGTCACGAAGCAGGGACTTTGGGAACCGGCGTTCACCATCACTGGCGAAGCCTGGGACCTGCCGGTGCTTGGCTATCGTAACGGCGTGGCGCAGCCGCTGCGTCTGTGGCAGGCGAAGCACGCACATCCGTTTAACCTGACCAAATTCAACGACGGCGATTTCCTGCGCGCCGAGCAGCAAGGGATCGACGCCGAGAAGCTGACCAAAGTCCTCTACCCGAACGACAACCACCTGGCGGGTAAGAAGCTGCGTCTGATGCAGCAGTACTTCCAGTGCGCCTGCTCCGTGGCGGACATTCTGCGTCGCCATCACCTGGCGGGCCGCACGCTGGCGCAACTGCCGGACTTCGAAGTGATCCAGCTGAACGACACGCACCCGACCATTGCCATCCCTGAACTGCTGCGCGTGCTGATCGACGAGCATCAGCTAAGCTGGGACGACGCCTGGGCCATCACCAGCCGCACCTTCGCCTACACCAACCACACCCTGATGCCAGAAGCGCTGGAGTGCTGGGATGAGAAGCTGGTGAAAACGCTGCTGCCGCGCCATATGCAGATCATCAACAAGATTAACGACCAGTTTAAAACCCTGGTGGAGAAAACCTGGCCGGGCGACAAAGCCGTCTGGGCGAAGCTGGCCGTGGTACACAACAAACAGGTGCGCATGGCGAACATGTGCGTGGTCAGCGGCTTTGCCGTTAACGGCGTGGCGGCGCTGCACTCGGATCTGGTGGTGAAAGATCTGTTCCCGGAATACCACCAGCTGTGGCCGACCAAATTCCATAACGTGACCAACGGCATCACGCCGCGTCGCTGGATCAAACAGTGCAACCCGCTGCTGGCAGGCCTGCTGGACAAGACCCTGAAGAAAGAGTGGGCCAACGATCTGGACCAGTTGATCAACCTGGAAAAACAGGCCGACGACGCGAAGTTCCGCGAGCAGTACCGCGCCATTAAGCTGGAGAACAAAGTGCGTCTGGCGGAATTTGTGAAAGTGCGTACCGGGATTGAAATTAACCCGAACGCGATTTTCGATATCCAGATCAAACGCCTGCACGAGTACAAACGTCAGCACCTGAACCTGCTGCACATTCTGGCGCTGTACAAAGAGATCCGCGAGAACCCGCAGGCCGACCGCGTGCCGCGCGTGTTCCTGTTCGGTGCGAAAGCGGCGCCGGGCTACTACCTGGCGAAAAATATTATCCTCGCCATTAATAAGGTGGCGGCGGCGATCAATAACGATCCGAAAGTGGGCGACAAGCTGAAGGTAGTGTTCCTGCCGGATTACTGCGTCTCTGCGGCGGAAATGCTGATCCCGGCGGCGGATATTTCCGAGCAGATCTCTACCGCCGGTAAAGAAGCCTCCGGTACCGGCAACATGAAGCTGGCGCTCAACGGCGCGCTGACCGTCGGCACGCTGGACGGTGCGAACGTAGAAATCGCGGAGAAGGTCGGCGAAGAGAACATCTTTATCTTCGGCCATACTGTTGAAGAAGTGAAAGCCATCAAAGCCAAAGGCTACGACCCGGTGAAATGGCGTAAAAAAGACAAAGTGCTGGATGCGGTGCTGAAAGAGCTGGAAAGCGGGAAGTACAGCGACGGCGACAAGCACGCGTTTGACCAGATGCTGCACAGCATGGACAAACAGGGCGGCGACCCGTACCTGGTGATGGCAGACTTCACCGCTTACGTTGAAGCGCAGAAGCAGGTGGACGTGCTCTATCGCGACCAGGATGCCTGGACCCGCGCGTGTATCCTGAACACCGCACGCTGCGGCATGTTCAGCTCTGACCGCTCAATCCGTGATTATCAGGCCCGTATCTGGCAGGCAAAACGCTAAGGAAGCGCGATGGAGAGTAAACGTCTGGACAGTGCCGCGCAGGCGGCGGGAATTAGCCTCAGTTACATCAATGCGCACGGCAAACCGCAGTCTATTGGTGCGGACACCAAAAGACGTTTGCTCGATGCGATGCACAAAATCGACGCGAAAGCGTCGGTTGCCCCGGTGCCAAACGTGAAGGTCTTTACCGCGGGTAAAAAGATGTCGCTGGCGGTAGAAGGGCGCGGCGAATTCAGCTGGCTGCTCACCACCGAAGAGGGGCATCAGCACAAAGGTCATGCCACCGGCGGCAAAACGTTCACCCTTCCGGCGAAGCTGCCGGAGGGGTATCACAGCCTGACGCTCACCCAGGACGAACAGCGTTTTCACTGCCGGGTGATCGTCGCGCCGAAGCGCTGCTATGAGCCGCAGGCGCTGCTCGAAGGCAAAAAGCTGTGGGGCGCCTGTGTGCAGCTCTATACGCTGCGTTCGGACAGCAACTGGGGCATCGGTGATTTTGGCGACCTGAAGAAGATGCTGGCATCTGTTGGTGAGCGCGGCGGCGCGTTTATCGGCCTCAACCCGATCCACGCCCTCTATCCGGCCAACCCGGAAAGCGCCAGCCCGTACAGCCCGTCTTCGCGGCGCTGGCTGAACGTAATTTACATCGACGTTAACGCGTTAGACGATTTCAAAAACAGCAAAGAGGCGCAGGCCTGGTGGAAGCTTGAGACCACCCAGCAGATGCTGAAACAGGCCCGGGACGCAGACTGGGTCGATTATGCCTCCGTGACCGCGCTGAAAATGGCGGCGCTGCGTCTGGCGTGGAAAGGCTTTGCGAAGCGCGATGACGAGCAGATGGCGGCCTTCCGCCAGTTTGTGATGCAGGAAGGTGAGAGTCTTTACTGGCAGGCAGCGTTTGACGCGCTGCATGCGTATCAGGTGCAGGAGGACGAGATGCGCTGGGGCTGGCCGGTGTGGCCGGAAGCCTATCAGTCCGTTGATACCCCGGAAGTGAAGGCGTTTTGTAAGACGCATGCCGACGAGGTGGATTTCTATCTCTGGTTGCAGTGGCTGGCCTACAGCCAGTTTGCCGCCTGCTGGCAGGTGAGCCAGGGCTATAAGATGCCGATCGGCCTGTATCGCGATCTGGCCGTTGGCGTGGCGGAAGGCGGGGCGGAAACCTGGTGTGACCGTGAACTTTACTGCCTGAAAGCTTCCGTGGGCGCACCGCCGGATATCCTTGGCCCGCTTGGTCAGAACTGGGGCTTGCCGCCGATGGATCCGCACGTGATGGCGGCGCGTGCCTACGAGCCGTTTATCGACCTGCTGCGCGCGAACATGCAGAACTGCGGCGCGTTGCGTATCGACCACGTGATGTCCGTGCTGCGCCTGTGGTGGATCCCGTACGGTGAAACCGCCGACCACGGGGCGTACGTGCAGTATCCGGTGGACGATCTGCTCTCAATTCTTGCGCTGGAGAGTAAGCGTCATCAGTGCATGGTGATTGGCGAAGATCTCGGTACCGTACCGGTGGAAATTGTCAGCAAGCTCCGCGACAGCGGGGTTTACTCCTACAAAGTGCTCTATTTTGAAAATGACCATGAGAAAACCTTCCGCGCGCCGAAAGCGTACCCTGAACAGTCAATGGCAGTCGCGACGACGCATGACCTTCCTACGCTTCGTGGCTACTGGGAAAGCGGCGACCTGACGCTTGGTAAAACGCTGGGGCTGTATCCTGATGAAGAGGTTCTGCGTGGGCTGTATCAGGATCGCGAGCTGGCGAAGCAGGGGCTGCTGGATGCGCTGCATAAGCATGGCTGTCTGCCGAAGCGCGCCGGGCATAAGGCGTCATTGATGTCGATGACGCCAACGCTTAACCGTGGCTTACAGCGCTATATTGCCGACAGCAACAGCGCGTTGCTCGGCCTGCAACCGGAAGACTGGATAGATATGGCGGAGCCGGTAAACATTCCCGGCACCAGCTATCAGTACAAAAACTGGCGACGCAAGCTGTCCACAACGCTTGAAGCGATGTTTGCCGATGACGGGGTGAACAGGCTGATTAAGGATTTGGACAAGCGCAGAAGGGCGGTGGGTAAGAAGCGGTAGTTTCACCCTAGTCCTCTCCCCAAAGGGGAGAGGGAATCGAATGTAGGCCGGGTAAGCGTCAGCGCCACCCGGCTTTTTTACATCAAACCACCATATTCAACAGCAGCACCCCGACCAGGCCGCACACCGAAATAATGGTTTCCAGCGCGGACCAGGACTTGATGGTTTCACCGATGGTCAGGTTGAAGTACTCCTTGAACAGCCAGAAGCCCGGATCGTTCACGTGAGAGAAAATCACGCTACCGGAACCGACCGCGATAACCATCAGTTCAGGGCTGACGCCGGTGGTGGCAATCAGCGGCGCAACAATGCCGCCCGCGGTAATCGCCGCAACGGTCGCAGAACCCAGCGCAATACGCAGCACCGCGGCAATAGACCAGGCCATCAGGAGCGGCGATACGTTGGTTTCATGCATCATGGCGGCGATGTATTTGTCCACGCCGCTGTCGACCAGCACCTGCTTGAACGCGCCGCCGCCGCCGATGATCAGCAGCATCATGGCAATGATTTTGATGGACGAGGTCAGCGTGTCGTTGATCTGATCCATGGAACGACCACGGTTAAGACCGAAGGTGAACATGGCGATCAGAACCGCAATCAGCGTTGCCATCACCGGGTCGCCCAGGAACTCCGCAACGGACAGGAACGCGTGGCCTTTCGGCAGAACCATTTCTGCTATGGCACGCATCGCCATCAGGATCACCGGCACCAGTGAAGTCCAGACGCTGACGCCAAAGCCAGGCATCTCTTCTTCCGTGAAGGTTTTGGCGCTGTACAGCCCTTCCGGGATAGGCTTATCGATGCCTTTCAGGAAGCGGGCATAAACAGGGCCAGCCAGAATTACCGTTGGGATCGCCAGAATCGTACCGAACAGCAGGGTTTTCCCCATATCGGCGTGGAAGATGGTGGCGATAGCCGTTGGACCCGGGTGCGGCGGCAGGAAGCCGTGGGTGACGGACAGCGCCGCAGCCATTGGCACACCCACGAACAGCAGCGGGATGTTGGCGGCAGCGGCGATGGTGAACACCAGCGGCAGCATCAGGACGAAGCCCACTTCATAGAACAGCGCAAAACCGACGGTAAAACCGGTTAACACGACTGCCCATTGAATGTTCTTCTTGCCAAATTTCTCGATCAGCGTGGTGGCAATACGCTGCGCGCCACCGCAGTCCGCGAGCATTTTACCGAGCATGGCGCCGAAGCCCATGATCAGCGCCAGGCTGCCGAGCGTACCGCCGACACCGGCTTTAATGGAGCTGATAACTTTAACCAGCGGCATTCCCTGCATCAGACCGACTGCAAGTGCCACCAGAACCAGAGCGATAAATCCGTTCATTTTGAAGCGGATCATCAAGAGCAGTAATAACACAACACCGATAGCGACGATGACTAATGGCATGATTGACCTGGCCTTTGAATTGTTATGGGTAACGTCATTGTTTCAACGACAAATTCCGGTTGTCCCAACTGGGAACAGAGTGTTAACGGCACTCATACTGATGCCTGCGAAAACATTAAGTTTAGTCGGCTGTTATAAGGGTGTTGAGTGCCCACGAGAATGATACGGGTAACATGCGGTGATTGAGAATCACCCAGGGAGGCAAAATTTGAATTATGAGACGCAGGTCAACATATAGAGGGGGAGCGGCGGGAAAATAAATGCCGGGTGGCAGCTACGCCTTACCCGGCGTACGATTCGGATGCAGTAACAGTTTTGTAGGCCCGGTAAGCGCAGCGCCACCGGGCAATACAGACGGGCACCGAATTAATAGTAAGAGTGCTCGCCGCGCTGGTGCTCGGTCAGATCGCGCACGCCTTTCAGTTCCGGGCATTCGTTCAGCAGCTGCTTCTCGATCCCTTCTTTCAGGGTCACATCGACCATGGAGCAGCCGTTACAGCCGCCGCCGAATTGCAGGATCGCCAGACCATCTTCGGTGATTTCCATCAGGGAAACACGTCCACCGTGGCCAGCCAGCTGCGGGTTGATCTGCGATTGCAGCAGATACTCCACACGCTCCATCAGCGGGGCATCGTCAGAGACTTTACGCATCTTCGCGTTTGGCGCTTTCAGCGTCAGCTGAGAACCCAGCTGGTCGGTGACGAAATCAATCTCCGCATCTTCAAGATACGGCGCGCTCAGCTCATCAACGTACGCGGTGAGCTGTTCAAATTTAAGGGCAGTGTCAGTTGCTTCCACAGCATCCGGAGGACAATAAGAGACACCACATTCTGCATTCGGAGTGCCTGGATTGATCACAAACACGCGGATCTGCGTCCCTTCTTCCTGATTTGCCAGCAGTTTGGCAAAGTGCGCTTGTGCAGAATCGGAAATACGGATCATAGCTTTGGCCTAATAGTTGACTAAATTACCTGGGTATAATCATACGCCCATTGGAGAAGGGCTACAAGGTACGGCACAGACACCATACCTGAACAGACGCGGCGCCGCTTTGCAAAAGCAGTCGGGAAAGTTCAGCCACGGTACTGCCCGTGGTGACGACATCATCCACAATCGCGATATGGAGGCCGTTGACCGGCAATTCAAGGCGAAAGGCGTTTTTCAGGTTCCTTTTGCGCGACCGGGCGTTAAGGCGGTGCTGAACGGCAGTGGCATGAATGCGTTTCAGCGCAGAGGCTGGATACCGGCAACCCAGCCAGTGGGCGAGCGGACGGCAGAGCAGGTCGCTTTGATTGTATCCGCGTCGCCAGTGGCGACGCTGAAACAGTGGCACGTTCACGAGCGTGTCGACCTGCGGCAGTCCGCGCGTTCTTCTCGCCTGCAATACCGCCAGTAATAACAGACGTGCCAGGGGCTGCGCCAGTGTAGTCTGGCTGGAAAACTTAAACTGATGAATCAGACGGCTCAGCGGCAAAACGTAGTCATCCACCGCCACCAGCGCGCTCCACGGCGGCGCTTTTTTAAGGCATCGGCCACAGGGCAGCGTCTGGCTTACGGCAGGCAAGCCGCATTGCGGACAGCCCTTCAGGTCACCCAGCGCTCGCGTGCAAACGGAACAGATGCCCCACGCGCTCAGCGTAAGTGGCATTCGGCATAGCCAGCACAAGCCGGGCACTGTTAGCATACGCAACCTCCATGTGAAAAAAGAGAACGTTAACTGATGAAGACGCTGTGGTGGCAGACCGTTGGGACGGGAAATTGTCATCTTGTGCTGCTGCACGGATGGGGACTGAACGCGGAAGTATGGCGTTGCATAAGTGAGGAACTGGCCTCGCAATTCACGCTACACCTGGTGGATCTACCGGGGTATGGCCGTAGCCACGGCTATGGCGCGATGACGCTCGACGACATGGCGGAGCAGGTTCTGGAAGCGGCGCCGCAAAAAGCCGTCTGGCTCGGCTGGAGCCTGGGCGGGCTGGTGGCAAGCCAGATTGCGCTGCGTCATCCTGAGCGGGTACAGGCGTTGATCACCGTTGCCTCATCACCCTGTTTCAGCGCCCGCGAGGCGTGGCCGGGCATCAAACCCGAGGTGCTCGCCGGGTTCCAGCACCAGCTGAGTGAAGACTTCCAGCGGACGGTGGAGCGTTTCCTGGCATTACAGACGATGGGAACAGAAACCGCCCGTCAGGACGCGCGGACGCTGAAGCAGACGGTGCTTTCTCTGCCGATGCCGGAAGTTGAGGTGCTGAACGGAGGGCTGGAGATCCTGAAAACGGTCGATCTGCGCGAGCCGCTGGCATCGCTGACGGTGCCGCATCTGCGTATTTATGGCTATCTGGATGGACTGGTCCCGCGCAAGGTGGTTCCGCTGCTGGATGCGCTGTGGCCGGAGAGTAAATCAATGGTGGTGGCCAAAGCGGCCCATGCGCCATTCATCTCTCATCCTGCTGAGTTTTGTTCGGCGCTGTCCGGTTTTATTAGCGAAGCGTCCACCACTCCCTGAGACAGGCTTTCCCTTCCGGGCAACGCTTACAACTGCCGGACAGACAACCGTCCGGCTCTTCCTGAATGCGCACGGCTTTCCCCATGGCCTCCAGCCTTTCCAGCATGGCATCGATCATCGGCTGCGGCGTATGCAGGCTGAGGCTGAGCTGCTTCGCCTCCATTCGCCCCTGCAACGCCAGTAAATCACGAACCTGAATCAACGATGCCATGTTCTTTTCCCCTTAGTGACAGTCGCCCGCAGGGCTGCTACAGCAGGTTGTCGGGGTTTTGCGCGTTGCCAGCAGGTTAACGTTAACGCGGCTACGCGCCCGGCGCAGCAGGCCAATCACCATCACGTTAAACAGGATCACCGCCAGAATACAGACCAGGCTGTAGCGCGGATGTTGACTGTAATTGACGGCCTGATAAAACACGGTCGCCAGCGAGTAGGCAATGTTCAGCCCCCACAGAATGGAGAAGCCCATCCAGCCGCGGCTGGACTCACGGGCAATGGCGCCCATGACCGAGATGCACGGAATATAGAGCAGGACGAAGATCAGGTAGCTGTAGGCCGCTGACGCGCTGCCAAATTTCTGGCCCATCACGCCCATTGCCCCGGTCGCCATTTCGCCGTCGCCTTTGCTGGCTTCAATCGGGTTCGCCAGTACGCTCAGACTGAAGGTGTCTTTCAGGCTCTGCCAGGTCTCTTCCATCGCGCCGAGCAGTTCATCCCCGAGGTGGAACGCAGCCGGATTAAACTCCTCTTCCTGAATGTTTTCCGCGGTGTAAAGCGTGTTCAGGGTGCCGACAACCACCTCTTTTGCCATTGCGCCGGTAAACAGGCCCACGGTTGCCTGCCAGTTGTCTTCCTGCACGCCAATCGGTTTGAAGACCGGCGTAATGACGCGGCTGACGGAGGCAAGGGCAGAGTCATTAATGTTGTCCGCGGCCTGGCCGCTCAGGGTGAAACTGTTCAGGGCGCTCAGGAAAATGCTGACCACCACAATCACCTTACCGGCGCGCAGAACGAAGCCCTTCAGGCGCTGCCATGTCTGAATAATCAGGCTTTTCAGATGCGGAACGTGATAAACCGGCAGTTCCATCACGAACGGCGACGCTTCGCCACGCATGATGGTGTGCTTCAGCATCAGGCCGGTGAGAATAGCCATCACGATACCCAGCACATACAGGGAGAAGACGGCCAGCGCCCCTTCCTGACCAAAGAACGCCGCGGCAAAGACCGCGAAGATCGCCAGTCGCGCGCCGCAGGACATGAACGGCGCCATCATGATGGTCATCAGGCGTTCGCGCGGGGCATCCAGCGTACGCGCGCCCATGACTGACGGCACGTTACAGCCGAAACCAACAATCAGCGGCACGAAGGATTTGCCCGGCAGCCCCAGCGCCTGCATCAGGCGGTCCATCACGAAGGCGGCGCGCGCCATGTAACCGGAATCTTCGAGGAAGGAGAGGAACAGGTACATCATGCCGATCTGCGGTACCAGCGGCAGGACGGTGTTGATCCCGCCGCCGATCCCCTGCGCAAGGAAGATGGTCAACCATTCCGGGAAGTGGAGGGTGTAGCCCAGCCACTGAATGCCGTGCACGAAAATAGCGACAGAGCCGCCATCAAAGATGGGTTGTAATGCGCCGCCGATGTTAATGGCGAGCAGGAACATCACGTACATCACCAGTAAAAAGATCGGCAAACCGAGGAAGCGGTTGAGCACAATCTTATCCACGGCGGCGGTGAAGCGGCTGGGTTCAGCGGTTAATGCATTGCTGACCACGTCACAGATAGCGGCGATGGCCTGATAGCGCGCATCTGCAATGTGCAGGGCCGGGTCATCCAGCTCGTCGCTCAGGCGAGCCTGTGCGACGTCCAGCTTATCCGCCGCATCGCCTGCGTAGGCGCGGCTGTAGATATCGCCTTCCAGCATTTGCAGACCAAGCCACAGGCGTTGTCTGGCGGGCATGCTGTTATCCATCTCCTGCGCCAGTTGTCTGGCTTCGCGCAGCAGCGGCTGGGCGTAGTGGACCAGTTCGACGTCGGCATTGCCCGTGTGGCGGTCAATCGCCAGCTTCAGGGCGTCAATGCCGCGCGCGCGGGTAGAAACCAGCGGCACCACCGGGCAGCCCAGACGGGCGGAGAGGGCATCGACGTCGATGCGCAGCTTTTGCTTCTCGGCGATGTCGAGCATGTTCAGCGCCACGATGCAGGGAATACCCAGCTCCAGCAGCTGTAACGTGAGATACAGATTGCGTTCGAGATTGGAGGCATCCACCACGTTGATGAGCAGATCCGCGTCGCCGCTCAGAATATAGTGGCAGGCAATCTGCTCATCGAGAGAGGTCTGGGAGGAAATCGTGGTGAGTGAATAGGTCCCCGGTAAATCAACCAGCGTGACCTGATTATCTGTCGTGGTGAACTGGCCTTCTTTGCGTTCAACCGTCACGCCTGCCCAATTTCCCACACGCTGGCGGGCGCCGGTTAACTGATTAAATAAGGTTGTCTTGCCGGAATTTGGATTGCCAATTAAGCCAATAGTTAATTTTTTCATTGTAGTAGACTCACTGAAACCGCTGGCTTGTTAACGGGATAAAGATTCAACTTCAATTAATGCGAGGTCTTTTTTACGCAGAACCAGATTAACGCGTCGGGTTTCGATATGAACCGGATCGCCCAACGGCGCAACGCGCACCACCTGGAATGATGAGCCGGGTAGCATGCCCAGTGACAGCAGCTTCTGCCGGTAGGCCGGGCTTATCTCACGGGTAAAACCGATAATTTTCCACGCACTGTCTGGAGTGAATTGCATAGCGCCTGATTCCACGAGAGGTTAAATAATCTACACTGCGATGATAATGAGAATAGTTTTTATCAGCAATAATAAAAATGTGACGGGATGTTGTTAATCGTATTAATTTGCGGTCTGCTTGACCTTGCTCAATATTTGCGAAATTGAGGTGAAAATAAAAAGAAGGGCATTTGTTAATGAGGTGATAAATAGCGGTTTAAATATGGATATGCAATCGGTTTCATATTTTACGATATAATTTTTCCCCTCACCCCGGCCCTCTCCCCAAAGGGGCGAGGGTATTCAAGTTCCCTCTCCCATTTGGGGAGAGGGTTAGGGTGAGGGGCATTTACAGCATTAGCGTTTCTTACCCATCGCCGCTGCCAGCGCATCCATCATTGCGCTGTTGCCCGCAGGCTGTGCGTCACGTCCGCGTGGCTTCGCGGCTTTCGCTGCCGGACGCTGCTGTTCACGGCCACCGCCATTACCGCCACGGCGCGCGTTAGTGTCGCCCGGCTGCTCGTCCAGACGCATGGTCAGGGCGATACGCTTGCGCTGGAGATCCACTTCCAGCACTTTCACCTTCACGATGTCGCCCGCTTTGACCACGGTGTGCGGATCTTCAACGAACTTGTCGGCGAGGGAAGAGATATGCACCAGACCATCCTGATGCACGCCGATATCCACAAACGCGCCAAAGTTGGTGACGTTGGTTACCGCCCCTTCCAGCACCATGCCCGGTAACAGGTCGTTCATGGTTTCCACGCCGTCAGCAAAGGTTGCGGTTTTAAACTCAGGACGCGGATCGCGGCCCGGTTTTTCCAGCTCTTTGATGATGTCAGTGACCGTCGGCACGCCGAACTGTTCGTCGGTGAAATCCACCGCTTTCAGGTTACGCAGCGCGCTGCTGTCGCCCATCAGATCTTTCAGCGCCTGCCGGGTAGCGGCCAGAATACGCTCAACCACCGGGTACGCTTCCGGGTGAACGGTAGAGGCATCCAGCGGGTTATCGCCGTGGTTGATGCGCAGGAAGCCCGCGCACTGCTCAAACGCTTTCGGCCCCAGACGGCTTACCTTCAGCAACTGCTGGCGGTTCTGGAACTGACCGTTCTCATCACGCCAGGCAACGATATTCTGCGCCATCATCCGGGTCAGGCCCGCCACGCGGGTAAGCAGGGGAACGGAAGCGGTGTTCAGGTCCACGCCGACGGCGTTAACGCAGTCTTCCACTACTGCATCCAGCTTGCGCGCCAGCTGCGTCTGGCTCACGTCGTGCTGATACTGGCCCACGCCGATGGATTTCGGGTCGATCTTCACCAGCTCCGCCAGCGGATCCTGTAAACGACGGGCAATAGAGACCGCACCGCGCAGGGAAACGTCCAGATCCGGGAACTCCTGTGCCGCCAGTTCTGAGGCGGAGTAGACCGATGCCCCCGCTTCGCTGACGATCACCTTCTGCGCCGTCACTTTCGGGAACTGCTTCTGCACGTCCAGGTAGAAACGCTCGGTTTCGCGGGATGCCGTACCGTTACCGATGGCAACCAGCTCAACGTTGTACTTCTCGCACAGCGCGGCGACGACGACAGCCGCTTTCGCTGCCTGACCGGTGTGTGGGTAAATGGTGTCGGTGGCAACCAGCTTGCCGGTGCCGTCAACCACGGCCACCTTCACGCCGGTACGCAGACCCGGATCGAGACCCATGGTGGCGCGCAGGCCAGCTGGCGCAGCCATCAGCAGGTCGTGCAGGTTACGGGCGAAGACGTTGATCGCTTCGTCTTCGGCGCGCTCGCGCACGGTGCCCATCAGTTCGGTTTCGAGGTGCATCAGCACCTTAATGCGCCAGGTCCAGCTCACCACGCCTTTGCGCCAGCTGTCCGCCGGGGCGTTGTTCAGGCGCAGACCGAGGTGATCGATAATGATCTGCTCGCAGTGGCTCTCTTTTGGCGGCTCATCAAACTGCGGATCGGCATTCAGGGAGAGTTGCAGCACGCCTTCGTTACGGCCACGGAACATCGCCAGCGCGCGGTGAGACGGTGCGGTAGAAATGGGTTCGTGGTGATCGAAGTAGTCGCGGAATTTCGCGCCTTCGTCCTCTTTGCCGGACACCACGGTGGAGACGATATGCGCATTCTTCCACAGGTAATCACGCACTTTGGCCAGCAGCGCCGCGTCTTCAGCGAAGCGCTCCATCAGAATGTAGCGCGCGCCGTCCAGCGCGGCTTTGGTGTCCGCTACGCCTTTGTCGGCGTCGATAAACCTGGCGGCTTCGGCTTCCGGGTCGTGAGACGGCTCGTTCCACAGCAGGTCAGCCAGCGGCTCAAGGCCGGCTTCGATAGCAATCTGCCCGCGCGTTCGGCGCTTCGGTTTGTACGGCAGATAGAGGTCTTCGAGTTCGGTTTTACTCAGGGTACCGTTAATGGCGCTTTCCAGCTCGCTGGTCAGCTTGCCCTGCTCGCCGATAGATTTGAGGATCGCCTGACGTCGGTCTTCCAGCTCGCGCAGATAGCCCAGTCGGGTCTCCAGGTTACGCAGCTGCGTGTCATCCAGACCGCCGGTGACTTCCTTACGATAACGTGCAATAAACGGCACGGTGTTCCCTTCATCAAGCAGGCGAACGGCAGCTTCTACCTGTTCGGCTCTGGCCTGAAGTTCACCCGCAATAATGCGGCAGAGCGACTCTTTCATCATGGTCAGTTCATCTTGTGGATCGAAAATCAGGGGGATAGTTATACGGGCTGACACCAAAAAATGCCAGCCGGGGAGGGCGCTCTCGGACTATTTAACATACTCGATTTCGTTGACGTACCAGCTTGCTTCACCGGCAGGCGTCTGAACGACGGCCAGGTCACCCACCTCTTTTTTCAGCAGGGCGCGGGCCATGGGTGAGTCGATAGAAATGTAATCCTTACGACCGAAAATTTCATCGTAGCCGACGATGCGAAAACGCAGGGTTTGGCCGTCGTCGTTTTCGATCTCCACCCAGGCGCCGAAGAAGACTTTACCTTCCTGCTGCGGGGAGTAATCGACAATTTTGAGATTCTCGAGGCACTTGGTCAGGTAACGTACCCGGCGATCGATCTCGCGCAGCCGCTTTTTATTGTACTGGTAGTCCGCATTCTCGCTGCGGTCGCCCAGGCTTGCTGCCCAGGTGACTTTTTTGGTCACTTCCGGACGCTCCTCGCGCCACAGGTAGTCCATCTCTTTTTTGAGTTTCTCGTACCCTTCACGGGTGATCAGGGGCGTTTTCATGGTGCAGCCTTCAATGCCGGTTAACTGTCTTTGCGCACAATACGTAGCGCACAGTGTAACAGACAAGATTAATAATGATTTATGTGATGAAATGAACAGATAAGCTGCTGTTAAATATGCTTTGTAACAATTTCGTCTAGAATTTATACCAGAATTTGCTGGTCGAACACGTGCACTTTTTTAGAATACGCTGTTCCAGGCCTATCCGAACCTTTGGGAGTACACACAATGCAAGAGAACTACAAAATTCTGGTCGTAGATGACGACATGCGCCTGCGTGCGCTGCTGGAACGTTATCTGACCGAGCAGGGCTTCCAGGTTCGTAGCGTCGCGAACGCGGAACAGATGGATCGCCTGCTGACGCGTGAATCCTTCCACCTGATGGTGTTAGACCTGATGCTGCCTGGCGAAGACGGGCTTTCCATCTGCCGACGTCTGCGCAGCCAGAGCAACCCGATGCCGATCATCATGGTAACGGCGAAGGGTGAAGAAGTTGACCGCATTGTCGGCCTTGAGATCGGCGCTGATGACTACATTCCAAAACCGTTCAACCCGCGTGAACTGCTGGCGCGTATTCGCGCCGTGCTGCGTCGTCAGGCGAACGAGCTGCCGGGCGCGCCGTCTCAGGAAGAGGCCGTCATTGCATTCGGTAAGTTCAAGCTGAACCTCGGCACCCGTGAGATGTTCCGTGAAGATGAGCCAATGCCGCTCACCAGCGGTGAGTTCGCGGTGCTCAAAGCGCTGGTCAGCCACCCGCGTGAGCCGCTCTCCCGTGACAAGCTGATGAACCTGGCCCGTGGTCGTGAATATTCCGCGATGGAGCGTTCTATCGACGTGCAGATCTCTCGTCTGCGCCGCATGGTGGAAGAAGATCCGGCGCATCCTCGCTATATTCAGACCGTGTGGGGTCTGGGCTACGTGTTTGTCCCGGACGGCTCTAAAGCATGAGGCGAATGCGCTTCTCGCCGCGAAGTTCGTTTGCCCGCACGCTGTTATTGATCGTCACCCTGCTGTTCGTCAGCCTGGTGACGACCTACCTGGTGGTGCTGAACTTTGCGATCCTGCCGAGCCTTCAGCAGTTTAATAAGGTACTGGCATACGAAGTGCGTATGCTGATGACCGACAAACTGCAACTGGAGGACGGCACGCAGTTGGTTGTTCCCCCGGCGTTCCGTCGGGAAATCTACCGTGAGCTGGGCATTTCTCTTTATTCGAACGAAGCGGCGGAAGATGCTGGCCTGCGCTGGGCGCAGCACTACGAATTCCTCAGCCAGCAGATGGCGCAGCAGCTTGGTGGCCCGACGGAAGTGCGCGTTGAGGTCAATAAAAGCTCACCGGTTGTCTGGCTGAAAACCTGGCTGTCACCCAACATCTGGGTGCGTGTTCCCCTCACCGAGATCCATCAGGGCGACTTCTCGCCGCTGTTCCGTTACACCCTGGCGATCATGCTGCTGGCCATCGGCGGCGCGTGGCTGTTTATTCGTATTCAGAACCGACCGCTGGTTGACCTGGAGCATGCGGCATTGCAGGTCGGCAAAGGGATTATCCCCCCGCCGCTGCGCGAGTATGGCGCGTCGGAAGTGCGCTCGGTAACGCGTGCGTTTAACCACATGGCGGCAGGCGTTAAACAGCTGGCGGATGACCGTACGTTACTCATGGCGGGCGTCAGTCACGATTTACGCACGCCGCTGACGCGTATCCGGCTGGCGACAGAGATGATGGGCGAGCAGGATGGTTATCTTGCAGAGTCCATCAACAAGGATATCGAAGAGTGTAACGCCATCATCGAGCAGTTTATTGACTACCTGCGCACCGGGCAGGAGATGCCGATGGAGATGGCGGATCTGAACGCGGTTCTGGGCGAAGTGGTCGCCGCCGAAAGTGGCTACGAACGTGAAATTGCGACCGACCTTCAGGCGGGCGAGATTCAGGTACGTATGCACCCACTTTCGATTAAACGCGCGGTGGCGAACATGGTGGTCAACGCGGCGCGCTACGGCAACGGCTGGATCAAAGTCAGTAGCGGTACGGAACTCAACCGCGCCTGGTTCCAGGTGGAAGACGATGGCCCGGGCATCAAGCCTGAGCAGCGTAAGCACCTGTTCCAGCCGTTTGTGCGTGGCGACAGCGCGCGCAGCACCAGCGGAACCGGCTTAGGCCTGGCGATTGTGCAGCGTATTGTGGATAACCATAACGGACTGCTGGAAATTGGCACCAGCGAGCGGGGTGGTTTGAGCATTCGTGCGTGGTTACCGGTGCCGGTTTTGCGGGGGCAGGTGAAAGAGAGTTAATTTCCCCTCACCCTAACCCTCTCCCCAAAGGGGAGAGGGGACTTTTACACTCTCTCCTTTGGGGAGAGGGCCGGGGTGAGGGGTTAATTACAGCTTCGGTCCCGCACTCACCAGCGCAGCACCCGCCGGGGTATCGGTATACTTCTCGAAGTTTTCGATAAACAGTTTCGCCAGCGATTCTGCCTTCTCACGCCACTGTTCCGGTGAACCGTAGGTGTTGCGCGGATCCAGGATACGCGTATCCACGCCCGGCAATTCTGTTGGGATCGCCAGATCGAACATCGGCAGCGTGAAGGTTTCGGCGTTATCCAGTGAACCATCCAGAATCGCGTCGATGATGGCGCGCGTGTCTTTGATGGAGATACGTTTGCCCGTACCGTTCCAGCCAGTGTTTACCAGGTACGCCTGTGCGCCGGATGCCTGCATGCGTTTCACCAGCACTTCCGCGTACTGCGTCGGGTGCAGCGACAGGAACGCCGCGCCGAAACAGGCGGAGAAGGTTGGCGTTGGCTCGGTCACACCGCGCTCGGTACCCGCCAGTTTAGCGGTAAAGCCGGAGAGGAAGTGGTACTGCGTCTGGCTGGCGGTCAGGCGGGAAACCGGTGGCAGCACGCCGAACGCATCCGCCGTCAGGAAAATCACCTTCGTGGCATGCCCCGCCTTCGACACCGGCTTCACGATGTTCTCGATGTGGTAGATCGGGTAAGAGACGCGGGTGTTTTCCGTTTTCGACGCATCGTCGAAGTCGATCGAACCATCGGCACGCACGGTGACGTTTTCCAGCAGCGCATCGCGGCGAATCGCGTGGAAGATATCCGGCTCTGCCTCTTCAGACAGGCGAATGGTCTTCGCGTAGCAGCCGCCTTCAAAGTTGAACACGCCGTCATCATCCCAGCCGTGTTCATCGTCGCCAATCAGACGACGTTTTGGATCGGTGGAAAGCGTAGTTTTACCGGTGCCGGAAAGGCCGAAGAATACTGCTACATCGCCTTTTTCCCCGACGTTCGCCGAGCAGTGCATGGAGGCGATTCCGCGCAGCGGCAGCAGGTAGTTCATGACCGAGAACATTCCTTTCTTCATTTCGCCGCCGTACCAGGTCCCGCCGATCAGCTGGATACGCTCGGTCAGGTTGAAGGCGATAAAGTTTTCGGAGTTCAGACCCTGCTCTTTCCACTGCGGATTGGTGCATTTCGCGCCGTTCATCACGATAAAGTCTGGGGTGAAGTCTTGCAGCTCTTCATCGGTCGGACGAATGAACATGTTCTTCACGAAATGCGCCTGCCAGGCCACTTCAGTGATAAACCGTACGGAAAGACGGGTGTCGGCGTTAGCGCCGCAGAACGCATCGATAATAAACAGACGCTTGCCGGAAAGCTGATGGGTGACAAGTCCTTTCAGATGCTGCCAGGTTTCCGGGGAGAGCGGTTTGTTATCGTTCTTCCCTTTGCCCTTATCAGCCCACCACAGCGTATCGCGGGTGGTATCGTCTCGGACGATATACTTATCTTTCGGCGAACGACCGGTAAAAATACCCGTATCGACGGCGATAGCACCAAGGTTCGTCAACACACCTCGCTCGTATCCTTCCAGTGCTGGATTGAGCTCTTCCTGATACAGCGTATCGTAATCGGGGTTGTAGACCACTTCCTGGACGTCGTGAATACCATAAGCCTTGAGATCTTGCGGGGTTAAACCATTAACACGCATATCACTGCTCCTTAGCCAATATGTACTGCCTGAAATTGTAGGGTTTTTCTGGGGATGTTAACCGCGACGGGGCTCATAGATTTACGTATCTGGTCAAAACCCTTACTAACGGAAAACGCTGCGACTCCAGTCACAGGGCGGGCAGATTATCGCAGGAATCGCTTTTTGGTTGGGGAAAATGTTCTTAAAAGGTTAAAGGTTGGTGATTTTATCGGAAGGAATGTGAATGTAATCGCATACATGTAAGAAAATTACGTAAGGGTTACATAGGGAAAACGATTCAGCTTGGGTGGGATATTTGCCCCTCACCCCAGCCCTCTCCCCAAAGGGGAGAGGGTGTTCAAGTTCCCTCTCACCTTTGGGGAGAGGGTTAGGGTGAGGGGAAATAGGTTTAATGAACCTGCGGATCCGCCGGGGAGGCGTTATTGCGGATCTCCGCGATATCCATCGAATTGAACACGTAGTGCGTACCGCAGTAATCACAGTGCATATCGATTTCACCGTCTTCCGCCATGATGCTGTCGATCTCTTCATCCGGCAGTGTTTTCAGGGCGCCCGCGCAACGCTCGCGAGAGCAGGTGCACTTAAATTCCACCGCCTGCGGATCGTAAACCGTCACCTCTTCTTCGTGATACAGACGCCACAGCACGTCGGTCGCCGACAGGGTGAACAGCTCTTCCGCTTTGATGGTTTCCGTCAGCGTTGCCAGATGCTCAAAATCATTGGTCTGCGCATCCTGTGCAGGCAGAACCTGGAGCAGCATACCACCGGCAGCAGGCTGGCCATCCACTTCACCGGTGCGGATGAACAGGCGGGTTGGCAGCTGTTCGGAACGCATGAAGTAATCTTCCAGGCAGGCGGCAAGCGTATCGCCCTCCAGACCGACAACGCCCTGATAACGCTCACCCTCTTCAGGCGAGATCGTGATAACCAGGTAGCCGTTACCGACCAGCGTTTTCAGATCGGCATTTTCAGGGATATCGCCCTGAACGCGCGCCACGCCGCGCATCTGTTGCTGGTTATTGCCGTTGATCACCGCCAGCGACATCGGGCCATCGCCCTGCAACTGTACGGTAATATCCCCTGCGAATTTCAGCGTGGCGGTCAGCAGGCTGGTGGCAACCAGCAGTTCGCCCAACAGGGTTTTCACCGGCAGCGGGTAGTTGTGGTTTTCCAGGATCTGTTTCCAGGTTTCGGATACGGTGACCAGCTCGCCGCGCACGGCGAATTGTTCAAACAGATAGCGGTGTAATTGGTCGTGTTGGGCCATTTTCATCTCTCGTGCAGGTGAGAATTACTCGTTCTCACCGTGTTTAAATTTCATCAGATCGCGGCGCTCTTTTTTGTCCGGTCGCCGGTCCGGGTGAGGCATGGTCAGCGCATTCATTTTGCGCGCCAGCGCGGTTTTCTCGCGCTTCTCTATGCTTTCGGCCGTCTCTTCATACAGCAAAACGGCTTCGGTTGCGGGCCGCCGTTGTTCGGTAATGGCTTTCACCACCACCGTTTTCTCATCGTTGCCCTGGCGAAGCGTTAACGTGGCATTCAGTTCAACCAGCTTGCTCGGTTTGCTGCGCTGACCGTTGTAATGCACCTTTCCGCCATCAACCATTTCACGGGCAAGGGCGCGCGTTTTGTAAAAACGGGCGGCCCACAGCCATTTATCCAGTCTTACCCCATCAGAGGGTTTTTCTTTCATGGCGTCTCCTTCACGGTGAGTGAGGGGATCATCCGGCGATAGTCGTTCAGCCCCGGATGTCGAAGATAGCTTTTTTCAGCCAGGCCGGAATCAGGATTGGTCACGCCCAGACAATAGCGAATGCCAAAAGCGGCCGCAGAATCCAGAATCGGCTCGCTATCGTCAATGAAAAGCGTCCGTTCCGGCTGTAAACCGGTCTCTTCCACCACGGCATGCCACAACCGCTGATCTTCTTTCGGATAACCAAATGTGTGGGTGGAAAGCAATAAATCAAGGTGTGAAGCAAGACCGGTATGTTCCAGCTTCACGGCCAGGTTATGGGGATGCGCATTCGTCAGCAAAATGCGGCGCTTACCGCAGGCTTTTAGCGCGTCCAGGAACGGAACCGTATCGTCGCGCAGTACGGCGCGTGCGCCCTGGGCGGTGGTCATGGCACAAATATCCAAACCGAGTCGCTCGCTCCAGTAATCAAGACAGTACCAGTTTAGCGTATGCTGCACCGCGCTATATTGCGAACGAATGAATTCCTGCGCTTCCGCCGGGGAGATCCCCTGCTGTTCACCGTATGTTTCCGGGACCAGCTTTTGCCAGAAATAGTTATCAAAGGCGAGATCAAGCAGCGTGCCGTCCATATCAAGCAGGACGGTATCGACCGCTTGCCAGTCGATATCAAGATGCATAAGGGGGAACTCCAGCCAGAAGAAACGTGCGCGACAGGGTAGCACAACTTGTCGCGCAGGGACGTTATCCGATCAGGCTCTCGGAAGAGGAGATCAGTTTCGGGTTAAGGCAATTTTCGTAGTAGGCCTGGATTTCTGCCAGCCGCGTGCGGGAACGCTGATAGCGGCGTACGGCCTGATAACCGTTCCAGACAATGCACGCCAGCATCGCAATCAGCAGCAGGGATGTCCCTACATAGCGCCACAGGCCAGCGCTATCCGGCATACGGTGCAGGCCGATATGACGCGTGCCGTTGGCGTCGGTAAAGAGGGTGGTGACGATCCCTTCCGCGCTGAATGGCGTCTGCATCAGCATCTGCGCCAGACGCTGGAATTCGCTCCATTGCTCCTGGGCAGGATAGTCATACAGCGAAACCTGCGGATAGGGTTGATCCACCAGGTCGCTGCCTTCATCGCTGGCAATCACAAATCCGCCTGGCGCCGGGCTGTTAAGCGCCTGAGCCGCACGGGTGGTTTCACGCATCACGAAGGGGGCGGTAGAGGTTGCCACCAGGTTATCCAGCGACTCGGCGCTGACCGGACGCAGAAGCACGTTCACCCCGTCCAGGCGTCCCGCTTCGGCGCGTTTCACCAGCGCGTCCCAGTCTTTGCTGTTACCGAGGTTGACCAGCGCGTTCTTCAGCCGGATACAGTCATCCTGAGCTGAGCAGAGATCCTCTGTTTTCAGGACGATTTCGCCAAAGTCATCCAGCAGCACCATGCCCGACTTCTGAATAGCAGAACGCAGGGCAGGGCTGACGCGAGAATCATCATCCGGTTTCGGATGGAGCTGGCGATTAATCGTCTGGGTAAGCGCGGTGGCCTTATTGACCACATCCGACTCCGGCAGCGGCAGCGGAGAGGCGTCATTCCAGATGATCTGAGAGCAGTCGAACGGCGAGAACGGTGAGTTCTGGCGCGTGTTCCAGGCGCCCGGCGTGTGGATATTACACATCCCGGTACCTTTCAGACGCAACGTATCCCCCACGCGTACCCCCGCTTCTTCAAGCTGCTGCACGCTGGTGGCTTCCACGGTTTGCGCCCCTTTGATCCACGACAGGGTAAATTTAATCGGCATATCCAGCGGCACGAAAAGCAGCAGCATGACGAAGATTAACGCGGCGCCACCGGCAATCACCGCGCTGCGGAGCCAGTGCTGAAGCGGGAAGTTTTTCACTTCGTCGTGCAGGGATAAGTAACGTCCCTGGCGTACAACGTGGCGGTCGAGATAAATATCAATATCCGTTTTGTGGCCCAAATCCTGCGCTATCCACGGCTGCCAGTGGCGCGGATAGATGAGATCGATGATCCCGAGCGAGATATTGTTGATATGTTCCTGATCGTTCTCGCCAAACAGTCCCCAGCGTTTTGGGGTTCCGCGTAGGCAGTGAATTTCGCGTAATGACGTTTTTGCTGGTGGGGCAAATATGCCCCACAGTCCGGCGGCCAGAAGCAGCACTGCGCCACCCGCGAGCCACGGAAAAAACACGTCCGGCGTCAGCAGGCAGATGAAAAAGAGCAGGAACGAGACGACAATCAGCACCGCTTCGCGAATGCCGTCCGGGCGGCTCAGAACGTACTCCTCATGCGTCTCCTGGCGGATGTTCAGCAGTTCAATCTGCTCAGTCTCTTCACCGCGAATAGAGGCCTGCGTTCCGCTCGCGCGTTCCAGCGCAAAGCGCGGCGCTTCCTGAACATATTCGCTCAGGGTATGACCATTCAGGGAAATAACCAGCGGCAACGTATCGGTATGGATAAGCTCAACGCTGTTTTCATCGTTAATATACTGCTCCCAGAAGGGGGGCAGGTGAACTTCAACAGAATCGAGATAGTAGCGCCACTTATTGGGATCGTCGGTGGTGATGCCGTAGCGGGTAATGGAGCGCGTCACGCACAGAACGGTGTCGCTTTGGGCGTTCAGATTGAGCGATACGGGGGCGGCGCTGGCGCCGGTAGGGCCAGGCGAAAGCCGGGATCGGTTCAGCGTGTCGAGATACTGCTCAACGGTACTGCGTTCCTCTGGCGAAAGCTTGCGCGTGTTTGCCCCGGCAAACGCGTTTAAAAAGGGCAGCCGATAACGGCGATGTACGCGGCGCCTGAATACCCACACCGCAATCGACGCGCAGGCCAGCACAGCAGCGAGAAAAATCAAAATGGTGCTCATGCTTTCCCCATCTTACTTATCTTCTTACAGGTGTTGTCAGTCGCACCTTTTGTACAATGAATGAGATTCTGTGGTCGGCTATCGGCAAGTATGGAGTCTAACTTGAGCATGTTGACGCGCATCCCAGTGACCGGTAATGATAACAAAGCCTGTTCCGGCGCGATATCAGCAAATTCCTGGAAACATTTCAACCTCTTGACATTTGTTTTGAAATGAGAATCACGTACAGTTACGTTGCATAAATGTAAATAAAGAGCAATTGACATTGCCGAAACCGTGCGGCGTATCGCACAATAAAGCCAGTTCACCCAGCAAAGACCCGTCAAGATGACCAAACCCTTACAAAAGCCCACCATTCTGAATGTTGAAACCGTCGCGAAATCGCGTCTGTTTAATGTCGAAAGCGTGGATCTGGAGTTCAGCAACGGTGTGCGTCGTGTTTATGAACGTATGCGCCCCTCCTCACGTGAAGCGGTGATGATCGTGCCCATCGTCGATGAGCACCTGATCCTCATCCGTGAATACGCCGTGGGCACCGAATCCTACGAGCTGGGCTTCTCCAAAGGACTGATCGATCCGGGCGAAACGGTGTTTGAAGCGGCAAACCGCGAGCTGAAAGAAGAGGTGGGGTTTGGCGCGAAAGAGCTGACGTTCCTGAAAAAACTGAGCATGGCGCCGTCCTATTTCTCCAGCAAAATGAACATTGTAGTTGCGGAAGATCTCTATCCTGAATCGCTGGAAGGAGACGAGCCGGAACCGCTGCCGCAGGTTCGCTGGCCGCTGGCTCATCTGATGGATTTGCTGGAAGATCCTGACTTTAACGAGGCGCGCAACGTGAGCGCACTGTTCCTGGTGCGGGAGTGGCTGAAGGGGCAGGGGCGTTTGTAGCGCCCCCATTAAAAACGGCAACCGAAGGTTGCCGTTTTGCATTGACGTTGTAGCCGGGTCAGGCGTAGTCGCCACCCGGCTTTTTTGTTGGCGTCAGAACAGTTCGTGCGTCTCGCCGTTATCGATGATCTCTGTACCCACCTCATGCACTGCCTGCGTGGTTGGCTGAGTGCCCTCGATGAAATACTCTGCACGGCTGTTACCACCATTCGCGAGCTGTCCGGTGCTGCGGTCGATATTTACCGTCACCACGCCCGGTGGTGGCGTTAGCGGCTGCTCTGGTACGCCCTCGAGAACGGCTTTCATGTACGCATCCCAGGCAGGTTGCGCACTCTTCGCGCCGCCTTCGTACCCGGAAATCTGATCTTTAATCGCGCCAGAGGCGGTGGTGCGTCCCAGATCGCGGCGGTGATCGTCAAAACCAATCCAGACAGAGGTGACAACGCCCGGGCCATAACCTGAGAACCAGGCATCTTTCGAACTGTTGGTTGTCCCGGTTTTGCCGCCGATATCGTGGCGCTGCAAATCGCGGCCCGCTCGCCAGCCGGTGCCTTGCCAGCCCGGTTCGCCAAAGATGTTGGTGTTCAGTGCGCTCTTAATCAGGAACGACAGCGGCGTGCTGATCACGTGCGGGGCATACTCCTGCGCGCCACTCTGGGCGACCAGCGCCTGATTGGCCTGTTCCAGCTGAGGCTGCGGCACCGCCAGATTCTGACGTTCCTGCGAGATCGCCACATCTTCCATATCCTTGTTTTCCAGGACATTGGATTTTGGCGTGTCGCCGTAAATCACCGGAATATCGCATTCAGGGCAGGCAATTTTCGGTTTCGCTTCAAACAGCACGCCGCCCTGATCGTTCTCGATTTTGCTGATGAAATACGGATCGACCAGGAAACCGCCGTTCGCCATCACCGAGTATCCACGCGCGACCTGGAGCGGCGTAAAGGACGCGGAGCCGAGCGCCAGAGATTCGGTATGAACGATGTTTTGCGCCGGGAAGCCGAAGCGTTGCAGATACTCTGCCGCATAATCAACGCCCATCGCACGCATCGCGCGAACCATAACCACGTTCTTCGACTGACCAAGCCCCTGACGAAGACGGATAGGGCCAGCGTATTGCGCCGGAGAGTTCTTCGGCTGCCAGTCAGATCCCGCACCGGCATCCCAGCGGGAGATTGGCACGTCGTTGAGAATGCTGGCGAGCGTCAGACCCTTATCCATCGCCGCGGTATACAGGAACGGTTTGATGTTCGAACCGACCTGACGCAGCGCCTGGGTCGCGCGGTTAAACTTGCTCTGGTTGAAATCGAACCCGCCAACCAGCGCCATCACGGCACCGTTTTGCGGATTGATAGAGACCAGAGCCGAGTTGACGTCCGGCACCTGCGCCAGCCACCAGGCATCACCGACCTGACGCACCCAGATTTGTTGTCCGGTTTGTACCACATCGGTCACTTTGCGCGGCGTAGGCCCCTGAAGGGTGTCAGAACGGTACGGACGCGCCCAGCGGACACCTTCCATGCGCAGCGATACGGATGTGCCATCGGCCATCATCGCTACCGCTTCCTGTGGATCGGCCTGGGTGACTACCGCCGGACGCAGCGGGCCATAGGTCGGCAGCGCTTTCAGGGAATCAGTGATTTTTTTGCTGTCCCAGGCGCCTTCGCCCACTTTCCACAGCACGTTGGACGGGCCGCGATAGCCGTGACGCATATCGTAATCCATCACGTTATTACGCACCGCCTGCTGGGCAGCCTGCTGCACCTTTCGGGTCACGGTGGTATAGACGCGATAGCCATCTTCATACGCTTTATCACCGTAGCGACTCACCATCTCCTGGCGAACCATTTCAGTGAGATACGGTGCAGAGAAGGCGATTTCCGGCGCATGGTAATTGGCGTCAATAACGTCGCTGCGCGCCTTATCGTACTCAGCCTGGCTGATGTAGCCTTCGCTCAACATACGCGACAGCACAACGTTACGGCGCGCGGTGGCGCGGTCCAGCGAGTAGAGCGGGTTAAACGTGGATGGCGCTTTTGGCAGACCGGCAATGGTCGCCATTTCGCTCAGCGTGAGCTGATCGATCGGCTTACCAAAGTAGACCTGAGCCGCTGCCCCAACGCCATAGGCGCGGTAGCCCAGATAGATCTTGTTGAGGTAAAGCTCCAGGATCTCGTCTTTGCTCAGCAGTTGCTCAATGCGGATCGCGAGGAACACCTCTTTGATCTTACGCATCAACGTCTTTTCCGGGCTGAGGAAGAAGTTACGCGCCAGCTGCTGGGTAATGGTACTTGCCCCCTGAGAGGCATGACCGGAGAACAGCGCCACGCTTGCCGCACGGAAAATACCGACCGGATCGACACCGTGGTGCTCGTAAAAACGGCTGTCCTCGGTGGCGATAAACGCCTTCACCATCACGGGTGGAATTTGATTTAAGGTCAGAGGGATACGACGTTTCTCGCCGTATTGCGCCATCAGTTCACCATCGGCGCTATAGACCTGCATAGGGATCTGAAGCCGCACATCACGAAGCGTGGCGACGTCAGGGAGTTGCGGCTCGACATATTTGTACAAACCAATAATCGAGCCTGCTCCCAGCAGAATGCAACAGACTGCAAGGATCAATAAATACTTTACGAACTTCACCGGAGATTTCCCATTTGGTTTAGCCTGGGCAGTTTCTAAACAATCGCGCGGTAGTATAAAGGCAAGCCTGATTCATTGATATAGCCGTCACTCTGACGGGCGATAAGGAGATCGTGAAGCATGGCTTTTAAAACGTGGCAAACAGGCGTTCATATTCAACAGGATAAGGTAGTTGCTGTCGCGCTGACCAGAGAGCGGGCGGGCTGGCGTTTACGGCGCTGGTGGGCGGTGCCGCTGTCAGACGCCATTATCAGGGAGGGAAAAATAGTTAACCCAGAACAACTGGTTAATGCCTTACGCGGCTGGCGGAAAACGTTGCCGCACTCGCATCGGGTATTTCTCTCATTTCCGTCAACGCGTGTTCTGCAACGCGCGTTGCCTCGTCCATCCGTTACCTTGCGTGACAGCGAACAGCTCACCTGGGTAGGCGCCACATTAGCGCGTGAGCTGGAGATGCCTGCCGATACGCTCTGCTTTGACTACGCGCAGGATACGTTCAGCAACACATTTCAGGTTACCGCAGCGCAGAACAGAGAGGTTGATACCCTGCTGTCGCTGGCGAAAGCGCTGCATTTGCGCCTGGCCGCAATCGCCCCGGATGCCGGTGCGCTGGCGAATCTTCTCTCTGCTGTTGCCCCCACCCGGTGCGTGGCCTGGAGAGATGAACATCAGTGGCTATGGGCGATGCGCCATCAGTGGGGGCGGCGTGACACCACGGAAGCGGCGAACGTGAATGCGCTGGCGGCGCTGCTTGCGCTTTCGCCTTCTGATATCGCCGTGTTTGATGCTGCTCGCGACCCGTGGGAAGTGGTGAAATTGTGTCAGCCGCCGCTGCCAGAATGCGGTGCTGATTACACCGTCGCCCTGGCGCTGGCCATGAGCGAGGTGCCGTAATGAGCATGCCCAATCTTTTACCCTGGCGTCGGCAACAACGTATTCAGCACCTGCGTTTCTGGGGCTTGCTGTTTGCCGCCTCATTGCTGGTGATGCTGGCGGGAGGCGTCAGTCTGCGGGTGACAAAGACGCTCGCGTTACAGTCGCTGCAAAGCGAACTGGCGGGAATGCGTGCGGTGCAGAAGGTATTGAAAGCGCGTCAGCCGCAATCTGCGGGGCTGAAAACCCCTTCGCTGCCCTCTGATCCG
Source organism: Enterobacter cloacae complex sp. IR5418 (assembly GCF_049238105.1). NCBI lineage: Bacteria > Pseudomonadati > Pseudomonadota > Gammaproteobacteria > Enterobacterales > Enterobacteriaceae > Enterobacter > Enterobacter cloacae complex sp. IR5418. The sequence goes on from NZ_JBMKHS010000006.1 coordinate 148,364, forward strand.
GCATGGCAACCCGCGCTGGAATCCCTTGCAGACGCAATGCCCCGGCAGGCCTGGCTGACGGCGCTGCGCTATCAGCCTCCCTCGCTGATCCTGACCGGCTATACCACCTCACTGCCAGCGCTCTCGGCCATGACCGATGCCCTGAAAAGGGTAACGGGGTTTACCCCCGGACCGGCAGGCGAACTGCAACAGGATAGCCAGGGGCGATGGATGTTCTCTTTTCAGCTGCATAGCCGGAGGTAGCCAGTGGACATCTGGTATCAACGCTGGAGTGATGCGCGTCCTTCCCGGCGCGTCCTTTGTTGGTTTATCGCGTCGGGGTTCGTTGCGTTTGTGATTTGGGGGCTGCTGCTCAGACCCGCTGCTCTGCGCTACGCCGATATTCAGGCGCAGACTATCAGTGCGAAGCGAATCAACGCCTCGCTGTGGCCACAGGCCAGACGGCGACCGGTGATGACGCAAGTGAAACCCTCGCAACCGGCGCAGCCCTTTTCTCCGCTGGCCTTTCAGCGTGAGGAGGCAAGGCTGGTGCACTGGAAACCGCAGCAGAATGGCGGAGAGCTGGCGCTGGATGCCTCATGGGGCGCGGTTCCGGCGCTCTTTCCCCGGCTGGCGCTTGAGAACATGCGGGTAAGCGCGTTTGACATCACACCGTAGGGCAAACGGCTACGCCTCAGCCTGCAACTGGAGATCGGTCATGCGCAGTAAAGCCCGGTTGCTGATCCTGCTTTCTCCGCTTTTCCTGACCGGGATGCGGGACCCCTTCTCTGTGCCGGAGGAGCGTTGCGCAGCAGGGCAACTCAGCCAGTGGCGATATCAGGGAGTAGTCAGTGGCAGCATGGATATTGGCCTTATGCAGGACGGGCAGAAACGCTGGCACCGGGTAAAAACGCAGATGCGGTTATCGCCTGGCTGGCGGGTGAGTGCGATAGATAAACAACAACTGACCGTTGATGTCGGTGAGATGTGCGAGCCGATGCAATGGACATGGCAACGAGAAGGAACGAAAAAAAGTGAAGATATGGATAGGGCTGTTACTGGCGGCACTCAGCCAGCCCCTGTGGGCCGCGACGCCAAAACCGGTCACCCTGCTGGTGGATGATGTCCCGGTGGTACAGGTCTTACAGGCGCTGGTCGCGCAGGAGGAGCGCAATCTGGTGGTGTCGCCAGATGTCAGCGGTTCCCTTTCGCTGAATTTAACACGGGTGCCCTGGAGGCAGGCGCTTCAGACAGTAGTGAACAGCGCCGGGCTGGTATTGCGGGAAGAGGGCGGCATTTTCTATGTGCATACGGCGGCCTGGTTACGGGAACAACAGGCGCGTAAAGCGCAGGAGCAGGCCCAGCGTCTGCTCGACGCCCCGCTGCACTCTCACAGCATTCCGTTTGCTTATGCAGATGCGGCCGAATTGCAAAAAGCGGCGGAAAAGCTCTTAAGTCCGAAAGGCAGTCTCTCCGTCGACAAGCGCACCAACCGTCTCCTGGTCAGGGATAACCAGACGGTGGTGGCGATGCTCCAGCGCTGGGCAGCGCAGATGGATCTGCCCATCGAGCAGGTGGAACTGGCGGCGCAGATTGTGACAATCAGTGAAAAAAGCCTGCGTGAACTGGGGGTGAAATGGAACCTCGCTGACGCAACAAAGGCCGGTAAGGTGGGGCAGGTCTCAACGCTTGGCGCGGACCTGTCGGTGGCCAGTGCGACCACCCACGTAGGGTTCAACATCGGGCGCATCAACGGCAGGATGCTGGATCTTGAGTTGTCGGCGCTTGAGCAAAAGCAGCAGGTGGATATCATCGCCAGCCCGCGGCTGCTGGCATCGCACATGCAGCCTGCCAGCATCAAGCAGGGCAGCGAAATTCCGTATCAGGTTTCCAGCGGCGAGAGCGGGGCGACATCCGTTGAATTTAAAGAGGCGGTATTAGGCATGGAGGTGACGCCGGTGGTCCTGCCGGGCGGCCGCGTGCGTCTGAAACTGCATATCAGTGAAAATATGCCCGGTCAGGTGCTGCAACAGGCTGATGGTGAAACGCTGGCGATTGATAAGCAGGAGATCGAAACGCAGGTCGAGGTAAAAAGTGGGGAAACGCTCGCCCTGGGCGGGATCTTTTCGCAAAAGAATAAAACCGGACGCGACAGCGTACCTGTGCTGGGCAACATCCCGTGGCTGGGGCAGTTGTTCCGCCATGACGGAAAAGATAACGAACGGCGCGAGTTAGTGGTGTTTATCACGCCACGTCTGGTCAGTATTCATTAATGGGTAACGATCCCCGCAATGATTTTGCATTCAGTTTGTTGCAGATGTTTGACGTGGGGCATGAATTAGCATACAAGGAGTACCGATTTGAGTTGGACTTACGTCTTATTTCCTTATGCGCCGGGAACGGTGATTTAATCAGTTGCCAAACAAGCCGGAGTATTGAGATAATTTTTCGTCTGACTCTCGCTCTATTGCAAATGAGGTTTCAGTTCATGTCCTGCTACGCCGGGTGTCTGCGCAGCGGGGATTACCATTAACGAATAGTCTTAGTAGTACCGAAAAAATGGCAGAGAAACGCAATATCTTTCTGGTTGGGCCTATGGGTGCCGGCAAAAGCACTATTGGGCGTCAGTTAGCTCAACAACTCAATATGGAATTTTACGATTCTGATCAAGAGATTGAGAAACGAACCGGAGCGGATGTGGGCTGGGTCTTCGACGTAGAAGGCGAAGAAGGTTTCCGTGACCGAGAAGAAAAAGTGATCAACGAACTCACGGAAAAACAGGGCATTGTGCTGGCAACAGGCGGCGGCTCTGTAAAATCTCGCGAAACCCGCAACCGTCTCTCCGCCCGTGGCGTAGTGGTCTATCTTGAGACGACCATCGAAAAACAGCTGGCACGCACGCAGCGTGATAAAAAGCGCCCGTTGTTGCAGGTTGAAACACCGCCACGTGAAGTTCTGGAAGCTTTGGCCGATGAACGCAATCCTCTGTACGAAGAGATTGCTGATGTGACCATTCGTACTGACGATCAAAGCGCTAAAGTGGTTGCAAACCAGATTATTCATATGCTGGAAAGCAACTGATTCTGGCTTTATATACACTCGCCTGCGGGTAAAAGCATTTAAGGTGGATGTCGCGTCATGGAGAGGATTACAGTTACTCTCGGGGAACGTAGTTACCCTATCACCATCGCGGCTGGTTTGTTTAACGACCCAGCTTCCTTCTTACCACTGAAAGCGGGTGATCAGGCGATGCTGGTCACCAACGAGACGCTGGCTCCGCTTTATCTCGATCGTGTACGCCACCTGCTTGAGCAGGCGGGCGTGAAGGTCGACAGTGTGATTCTGCCCGATGGCGAGCAGTACAAAAGCCTGACGGTACTGGATACCGTCTTTACCGCACTTCTGCAAAAACCGCACGGTCGTGATACAACACTGCTTGCCCTGGGCGGCGGCGTTGTGGGCGATCTGACCGGTTTTGCAGCCGCCAGCTACCAGCGTGGCGTGCGCTTTATTCAAATTCCAACCACGTTGCTGTCACAGGTCGATTCTTCTGTAGGCGGTAAAACGGCGGTTAACCATCCGCTCGGCAAAAACATGATTGGCGCGTTCTACCAGCCTGCCTCGGTGGTGGTGGATCTCGACTGTCTGAAAACCTTGCCAGCACGCGAACTGGCGTCCGGCCTTGCAGAAGTGATCAAATACGGCATTATTCTTGACGGTGAGTTCTTCACCTGGCTGGAAGAGAATATGGATGCGCTGCTGCGCCTCGACGGGCAGGCAATGGCCTACTGTATTCGCCGTTGTTGTGAGCTGAAAGCAGAAGTCGTTGCCGCAGATGAGCGTGAAACCGGCTTACGTGCTTTACTGAATCTGGGGCATACGTTTGGTCACGCAATCGAAGCCGAAATGGGCTACGGTAACTGGCTGCACGGTGAGGCTGTCGCTGCCGGGATGGTTATGGCTGCACGTGCCTCTGAACGTCTGGGGCAGTTCAGGCCGGAAGAGACAGCACGTATCATCGCGTTGCTTAAACGTGCTGGCTTGCCGGTGAGTGGGCCGCAGGAAATGTCTGCGCAGGCGTACCTTCCCCACATGATGCGCGATAAAAAAGTATTGGCAGGTGAGATGCGTCTGGTACTCCCGCTTGCAATAGGGAAAAGTGAAGTGCGCGGCGGAGTGCCGCACGAAGTCGTACTTGGCGCTATTGCTGATTGTCAGCAGGCGTAACAACTAGAAAGGTCAGACCGCTGTCACAGGTGGTCGTTTTAGCTTCAGGTAAATGCAGAGTCGTTGGCATAAGCCTTTGAGTGGGGTGTTAAATGGATGAATTCAAACCAGAAGACGAGCTGAAACCCGATCCCAGCGATCGTCGTACTGGTCGTTCTCGTCAATCTTCAGAACGTGATAACGAGCCGCAGATCAACTTTGACGATGTCGATCTGGATGCAGACGATCGTCGTCCTTCGCGTAGCCGTAATGTGCGAAATGAGCGTGAAGACGAGGAGTATGAATCCGAAGAAGAGTTAATGGATGAACAGCCTGTTGAACGTCGTCCGCGCAAGCGTAAAAAAGCGGTAGCGGCAAAACCGGCCTCTCGTCAGTACATCATGATGGGCCTTGGCGTTCTGGTTCTGGTCTTGCTGATTGTCGGCATTGGTTCCGCGCTAAAAGCACCTTCTACCAATTCTACCGAGCAGACGGCGTCTGCCGAGAAGAGCATCGACCTGTCTGGTAACGATGCGAGCAACCAGGCGAATGGCGCTCAGCCTGCGCCGGGTACCACCTCCGCGGAACAGACCGCCGGTAACACCAGTGCAGGCCAGGATATCTCTCTGCCGCCCGTCTCTGCGACCCCAACTCAGGGCCAGGCACCTGTTACGCCTGAAGGCCAGCAGCGTGTTGAAGTTCAGGGCGATTTGAATAACGCGCTGATGCAGCCGCAGAATCAGGAGCAGGTTAACGCTGCCGTGGTGAACTCCACGCTGCCAACTGAACCTGCCACCGTTGCGCCAGTTCATGGCAGCAATGCCCAGCAGCAAACGGCGGCAACGGAAACCAAACCGCGCCAGACGCAGACTGCGCCGCGTCAGGAGCGTAAGCAGGCTGTGATTGAGCCGAAGCGTGAGACGAAACCACAGACCGTGGCAAAAGCGCCAGAAACGAAAGCGCCAGCGCAGACAAAACCTGCGGTGAGCCAGCCGGTTAAAGCGCCAACGCCTGCGGCAACCACTGCACCGAAAGCAACGGCGACCACGACCGCGCCTGCGGCAACAACGCCTGCGGCTCCCGCAGCCAAAACGGGCGCTGCATCAGGTAAAACGACGGGCAACGTGGGTTCTTTGCAGTCGGCCTCTTCCAGCAACTACACCCTTCAGCTGAGCAGTTCGTCTAACTATGACAACCTCAACGCCTGGGCGAAGAAATCGAATCTGAAAAACTACGTGGTTTATCAGACGACCCGTAACGGTCAACCGTGGTATGTGCTGGTGAGTGGTATCTATGCTTCCAAAGATGAAGCAAAACGTGCCGTTTCCACGCTGCCAGCCGATGTGCAGGCGAAAAACCCGTGGGCGAAGCCGATTCATCAGGTGCAGGCCGATCTGAAGTAATGTTTAAAGCGCAGGATGCTGTCGGAGCTTTCTCCACAGCCGGAGAAGGTGTAATCAGTTAGTCAGCATGAAAAAAAATCGCGCTTTTCTGAAATGGGCAGGGGGGAAATACCCCCTGCTCGATGATATTAAAAAGCACCTGCCGAAAGGCGAGTGTCTTATCGAGCCCTTCGTGGGTGCTGGATCGGTGTTCCTGAATACCGATTTTTCTCGTTATATCCTGGCGGATATCAACAGCGATCTCATCAGCCTCTATAACATCGTCAAACTGCATACCGATGAGTATGTGGAAGAGGCGCGGAAGCTGTTTACGCCAGAGAACAACAACCCGGACGTCTACTATCAGTTCCGCGCTGAGTTTAATCAGAGCCAGGATCCGTTCCGCCGCGCGCTGTTGTTTCTTTATCTCAACCGCCATGGCTACAACGGTCTGTGCCGGTATAATCTGCGTGGCGAGTTTAACGTGCCGTTTGGCCGCTATAAGCGTCCCTATTTCCCGCTGGACGAGCTGTATCACTTTGCTGAAAAAGCGCAGAATGCCGAGTTCTACTGCCTCTCCTATGAAGAGTGCATGGAGCTGGCGGGCGTAAATTCGGTGGTCTACTGTGACCCGCCTTATGCGCCGCTGTCTGCCACGGCAAATTTCACCGCCTACCATACCAACAGCTTCAGCCCGGCCGAGCAGGCGCGTCTGGCGGAGATGGCGGAAAAGCTGGTCAGCAAAAGAATTCCAGTGTTAATTTCGAATCACGACACGCCTGATACGCGCGAATGGTACAAAGCCGCGAAGCATTTTCAGGTAAAAGTGCGGCGTAGCATTAGCAGCAACGGCGGCACACGTAAAAAGGTGGACGAACTTCTGGCGCTTTATCGACCCTGAGCCTTTGCCCGCCGGTAAACACATTTCAAGGAGATGCGGATGAAACAGTTTTTGATTGCCCCCTCAATTCTGTCGGCCGATTTTGCCCGCCTGGGTGAAGACACTGCCAAAGCTCTCGCGGCTGGCGCGGATGTCGTCCATTTCGACGTTATGGATAACCACTACGTTCCCAACCTGACCATCGGTCCGATGGTGCTTAAAGCACTGCGTAATTACGGGATCACCGCACCCATTGACGTGCATCTGATGGTGAAACCGGTTGACCGCATCGTGCCTGATTTCGCCGCGGCGGGTGCCAGCATCATCACTTTCCACCCGGAAGCCTCCGAGCATGTTGACCGCACGCTACAGCTGATCAAAGAGAACGGCTGTAAGGCAGGGCTGGTCTTTAACCCGGCGACCCCGCTGAGCTATCTCGACTACGTGATGGACAAGCTGGACGTGATCCTGCTGATGTCCGTCAACCCGGGCTTTGGTGGCCAGTCGTTTATCCCACAGACCCTCGACAAACTGCGTGAAGTGCGCCGCCGTATCGATGAGTCTGGCTATGATATTCGCCTGGAAGTGGACGGCGGTGTGAAGGTCAATAACATCGGTGAGATTGCGGCGGCAGGGGCGGATATGTTCGTCGCAGGCTCCGCCATCTTCGATCAACCAGATTACAAAAAAGTCATTGATGAAATGCGCCGTGAACTGGCGAAGGTAAGTCATGGATAAATTGCAGGCTATTCGGGGTGTAGCATTTGACCTCGACGGCACGCTGGTCGACAGCGCGCCAGGATTAACCCGCGCCGTCGATCAGGCGCTGTATGCCCTTGAACTCCCCGTTGCGGGCGAAGAGCGCGTCGTGACGTGGATTGGTAACGGTGCGGACGTGCTGATGGAACGCGCGCTGACCTGGGCTCGTCAGGAGCGCGCCTCGCAGCGTTCCGCACAAGGGAAACCGAGTGTTGACCACGCGGATATTCCCAAGGATGAGCAGCAGCGTATTTTGCGCAAACTGTTCGACCGTTTCTATGAAGAGACCGTCGAAGAGGGCAGCTTCCTGTTCCCGGATGTCGCTGAAACGCTGGGCGCGCTCCATGCAAAAGGCATCCCGCTGGGGCTGGTGACTAACAAGCCGACACCGTTCGTTGCGCCTCTGCTTGAAGCGCTGGATATCGCGAAATACTTCTCCGTGATTGTGGGCGGCGATGATGTGCAGAATAAAAAGCCGCATCCGGAACCGCTATTGCTGGTGGCAGGAAAATTATCCTTAGCGCCAGCGGAGCTGCTCTTTGTCGGGGATTCCCGCAATGATATTCTGGCTGCCAGAGCGGCAGGTTGCCCGTCTGTTGGGCTGACCTACGGCTACAACTACGGTGAGGCCATTACGCTGAGTGAGCCGGACGTTGTGTTCGACCACTTCAAAGATTTGTTGCCCGCACTCGGGCTCTCGCACAGTGAACATCAGGAATTGAATAATGACTAAGCCCATCGTTTTTAGTGGCGCACAGCCTTCAGGTGAACTGACCATTGGTAACTACATGGGTGCGTTACGTCAGTGGGTGAGCATGCAGGATGACTACCACTGCATTTATTGCATCGTGGATTTGCATGCTATCACCGCGCGTCAGGATCCCGAGAAGCTGCGCAAAGCCACGCTGGATACGCTGGCGCTGTATCTGGCCTGCGGTATCGATCCAGAGAAGAGCACCATTTTCGTTCAGTCTCACGTGCCAGAGCACGCGCAGCTGGGCTGGGCGCTGAACTGCTACACCTATTTCGGTGAGCTGAGCCGCATGACCCAGTTCAAGGATAAGTCTGCCCGCTACTCTGAAAACATCAACGCCGGTCTGTTTGACTATCCGGTGCTGATGGCGGCCGACATTCTGCTGTACCAGACCAACCAGGTGCCGGTGGGTGAAGACCAGAAGCAGCATCTGGAGCTGAGCCGCGATATCGCCCAGCGCTTTAACGCGCTTTACGGTGACGTGTTCAAAGTGCCTGAGCCGTTTATTCCGAAATCCGGTGCGCGCGTGATGTCGCTGCTGGAGCCGACCAAGAAAATGTCCAAGTCCGACGATAACCGCAACAACGTTATCGGCCTGCTGGAAGATCCGAAATCAGTGGTGAAAAAGCTCAAGCGTGCGGTGACTGACTCCGACGAGCCGCCAGTGGTGCGCTACGACGTGCAGAACAAAGCGGGCGTGTCTAACCTGCTGGACATCCTCTCCGGTGTGACCGGACAAAGCATCCCTGAACTGGAAAAACACTTCGAAGGCAAGATGTACGGCCACCTGAAGGGTGAAGTGGCAGACGCCGTTTCCGGCATGCTGACCGAGTTGCAGGAGCGCTATCACCGTTACCGTAACGACGAAGCTTTCCTGCAAAAAGTGATGAAAGAGGGCGCGGAAAAAGCCAGCGCGCGCGCCTCCGAAACCCTGAAAGCGGTGTACGACGCGATTGGGTTTGTGGGTAAACCTTAAGCCACTTTGCCGGGTAAGGCGGAGCCGCCACCCGACAAAACTGATGAAACAAAAAAACCGGGAAATCCCCGGTTTTTTTTACGCCTGAAAAACGCTTACTGCTGTGCCGCCGGGCCGCAACCGCCGATGATCTTCGAAATGGAGATCGCCGGGTGCAGGAGGTAATCATAGCTGCAATTATTTTTAGTATTTTGCACGTGACCGGTGCAGGCCGTCAGCGTTGATAACATACCGACCAGAACGGCAGCTTTTGCCAGTTTGAACATACGCATTCCTTGTCAAAAATTGAAAATTGGATGTAACACGAGGGAATAAATGGAAAAGTTCCATTATGCGGACGGTATGTTATCGACTGAGGTAAGAAGGGAGTAGTCCGCTTAAAGACTACTCCCGGGAGAGAGTTTATGCGTTAGTGGCTGGAGAACCAGTTCAGTTTTTCGCGCAGGGCTACCACGCGGCCCACCACGATCAGCGCCGGGCTTTCAACCTGCTGTGCCAGCTCGCCAAGCTGCGTCAGTACGCCATCGACTACTCGCTGGCTAATGGCAGTGCCGTTTTCCACCAGCGCGACCGGCATATCTGCTTCCATGCCATGCTCCAGCAGTTTCGCCTGAATCGTGGCAGCCTGGTTTAACCCCATGTAGAAGACCAGCGTCTGCTTTTCAGCGGCCAGATTATGCCAGTCCAGCTCGCTACCGGTTTTCAGGTGGCCCGTCACCAGGCGCACGCTCTGGGCATAGTCGCGATGGGTTAACGGAATGCCGGAATAGGCAGAACAGCCGGATGCCGCGGTAATGCCCGGCACCACGGAGAACGGAATACCCGCGTTGCACAGGGTTTCCAGCTCCTCGCCGCCGCGACCAAAGATAAACGGATCGCCCCCCTTCAGACGCACCACACGCTTACCTTTTTGCGCTTCCCGCAGGAGGATCTGGTTGATCTCCTCCTGCGGCACGCAGTGATAACCCGCCCGTTTGCCGACGAACACGCGGTCAGCATCGCGGCGCACCAGATTCATGATGTCATCTGAGACCAGACGGTCATACACCACGATGTCCGCCTGCTGGATCTGCTGAAGCCCTTTCAGCGTCAGCAGGCCCGCATCGCCGGGACCTGCGCCTACCAGTACCACTTCACCGCGATGATCCAGCGGTTCAGAGAGGAGTTGCTCGGTCGTCTCTTCAACCGCTTTCGCATCCTGATTCGCCAGCGACTGCGCCAGCCTGTCGTTAACAAAGAACTTCTCCCAGAAACGACGGCGTTCGCCCACGGTTGAGAAGGTTTGCTTCACGCGGGAACGAAGCTGCCCGGCGTAATGGGCAATCTGACCAAGATGCTGTGGCAGCACGGCTTCCAGTTTCTCCCGCAGCAGGCGAGCAAGAACGGGCGAGCGCCCGCCGGACGACACCGCAATCATCAGCGGTGAACGGTCGATAATCGACGGCATGATAAAGCTCGCCTCTTTCGGCGCATCCACCACGTTACAGAAGATGCGGCGCGCTTCGCAGGCGTCGCTGACGCGCTGGTTAACGTCATCGTTATCCGTTGCGGCGATGGTCAGCCAGCAGGTATCCAGCAGGGATTCATCAAATTCCCCCTGCACCTGCGTGAGCATCCCTTCCTGCGCCCAGACGTCAAACTGTGGGGCGAAGGTGAGGGCGTTGACGGTCAGTCGGGCGCCCGCCTCTAACAGCAGGCGCGCTTTGCGTTCAGCCACATCGCCGCCGCCCACGAGCAGGCAGTCGCGGTTGCGTAATTGACAAAAAATCGGCAGGTGATCCACGACGTTACCTCACAGCATTCATGGCGGGGGAAGAATTGACGTCAGGATAACAGCAGGAATCGTACAGAACATACGGTTTTTCCTGCCGTTACCCATAAGGGGTCATAAGCCTTTCCTATTGAAAAGGCGAGGGGTTACGCTTTCAGCTGCACCTCGCCGTCCTTCACGCGGACGTCGTAGTGTTTGACCGAGACGCTTTCATCTTCCATGCAGCGTCCGTCGGTTAAGCGGAAGCGCTGCTTTTTCAGCGGGCTGGCAACCCACAGTTCGCCCTGGTGCTCCGCAATCAGACCGCGGGAGAGCACGCTGGCCTCGAAGAACGGGTCGATATTGCTGATGGCAAAGACCTGTTCATCGTGGCGCGGGCGGAAAATCGCCACCTGCTCGTTACCCAGCAGAGCACAGACGCCGGTTGCTGGCAGAATGTCGTTAATATTGCAGATGTTTACCCACTGGCTCATGCGTTTTCCTCCACCAGCATCACCGGAATACGTTCATACGGGGTCGCTGGACGATGCTGTTCGCGCTCCGGCACCACCTGCACGTTCGGGTCGCGCTGGGTGCTGTTGATAAAGTGTTTGAAGCGAGTCTGCGCCGCTGGCGTGTTCACGGTTTCGGTCCACTCGCAGATCACCGCCTCGCGCAGGCGAGCCATTTCGGATTCCAGCTGTTCATTCAGACCCAGCTTGTCGTCGATAATGACCGACTTCAGGTAGTCGATGCCGCCTTCAAGGTTATCCAGCCAGGACGCGGTACGGGTCAGCTTATCGGCGGTACGAATGTAGAACATCATGAAGCGGTCGAGGTATTTGATCAGCGTATCGCGATCGAGATCGGCGGCCAGCAGGTCGGCATGGCGAGGTTTCATCCCGCCGTTACCGCACACGTACAGGTTCCAGCCTTTCTCGGTGGCAATGATACCCACGTCTTTACCCTGTGCTTCTGCACATTCACGGGTACACCCTGAGACGCCGAACTTCATTTTGTGCGGCGTACGGATGCCTTTGTAGCGGTTTTCCAGCTCTACGCCGAAGCCCACGCTGTCGCCTACGCCGTAGCGGCACCAGGTGCTGCCCACGCAGGTTTTCGCCATACGCAGCGCTTTGGCGTACGCGTGACCGGTTTCGAAGCCCGCTTCAATCAGCTGACGCCAGATCTCCGGCAGGTCATCTTTCTGCGCACCAAACAGGCCGATACGCTGGGAGCCGGTGATTTTGGTGTACAGGTTAAACTCACGGGCGATACGGCCTACGGCGACCAGCCCTTCCGGGGTAATTTCCCCCCCGGCAGAACGCGGGATCACCGAGTAAGTCCCGTCTTTCTGAATATTGGCCAGGAAGTTATCGTTGGTGTCCTGAAGCGGCGTGTGTTCTGGTTTGAGCACATATTCGTTCCAGCAGGACGCCAGCAGGGAACCGACCGTCGGTTTACAGACTTCACAGCCGTAGCCCTGGCCGTGTTTCTCCAGCAGTTCGTCGAAGGACTTAATGCCTTCCACGCGGATCAGGTGATAAAGCTCCTGGCGAGAGTAAGCGAAGTGCTCGCACAGGTTGTTGTTCACTTCGATGCCCTGTTTCGCCAGCTCGGCGTTCAGCACCTGAGTAACCAGCGGAATGCAGCCGCCACAGCCGGTCCCGGCTTTGGTTTCCGCCTTCAACGCCGCAACGGTGTGACAGCCTTTGTTGATGGCGGAGATCAGCATGCCTTTGGTCACGTCGAAGCAGGAGCAAATCTGTGCGCTGTCCGGCAGTTTATCCACGCCGATAGACGGTTTACCGCTGGAGGCATGCGCTGGCAGGATCAGCGCGTCCGGGTTTTCCGGCAGCTCGATGGCGTTCAGCACCAGCTGGAGCAGGTTACCAAAGTCGCTGGTATCGCCCACCAGCACCGCCCCGAGCAGGGTTTTGTTGTCCTGGCTGACGATAAGACGTTTGTAGACTTCTTTGCTTTCGTCCAGATAAACATAGCTGCGGGAGTTCGGGGTGCGGCCATGCGCATCGCCAATACCGCCCACGTCCACACCCAGCAGCTTCAGCTTGGCGCTCATGTCTGCGCCGGTGAAGGCGTTTTCGCTGCCGAGGATATGGTCAACGGCGACCTGCGCCATTTTGTATCCTGGTGCAACCAGACCGTATACGCGGTTGTTCCAGCTGGCGCATTCGCCGATGGCGTAGATATCCGGATCGGAGGTCTGGCAGGTGTCGTTAATCATGATCCCGCCGCGCTGCGCAACGGCCAGTCCGCACTGGGTGGCCAGCTTGTCGCGCGGGCGAATGCCGGTGGAGAAGACGATGAAGTCCACTTCCAGCTCGCTGCCGTCGGCAAAGCGCATGGTTTTACGCGCTTCGGTACCTTCCTGCACGATCTCTTTGGTGTTCTTGCTGGTGTGAACCTTCACGCCCATGCTTTCGATTTTACGGCGAAGCTGGTCGCCACCCATGTGGTCCAGCTGTTCAGCCATCAGCATCGGGGCAAATTCGATGACGTGGGTTTCAACGCCGAGGTTTTTCAGCGCGCCTGCCGCTTCCAGACCCAGCAGACCACCGCCGACAACCGCGCCGCGTTTGCTTCGACGTGCGCAGGATTCAATGGCGTTAAGGTCTTCAATGGTACGGTAAACGAAGCAATCCTGGGTTTCCGAACCTTTAATAGGCGGGATCCACGGGTACGAGCCAGTCGCCATGATCAGCTTGTCGTAAAAAACCGTACGTCCGGCGCTGGAGTGGATCACTTTCTCCTGACGGTTGATGGTGATAGCGCGTTCGCCCACCAGCACTTTCACGCCATGCTTCTCGTAGAACCCTTCACGCACCAGAGAGAGTTCTTCGGCGGTGTGGTGGGAGAAGTAGGAAGACAGGTGCACACGGTCGTACGCCTTGCGGGGTTCTTCACAGAACACGGTAATATCGAACTGGTTAGCATCGGCTTTATCGAGAAGATCCTCAATAAAGCGGTGGCCGACCATGCCGTTACCGATGATAGCGAGTCTGACTTTGCTCATTTTTGCCTCGATTTCTTTTCTATTACTGCCTACCTTAACGATTCAGCAGGGGCACTTATTGATGCAAATCAAATACGCCTTCACCTACCCCTTAGTGGGTATATCTATGATTTGTCAGGATTTTTATAAGTGGCGGATATTGTTCGATTTTTGTGCTTGCTTGTTTTTTGCACAAATTTTGTGGGGTTTTTGCGAATCGACGGGCAGGGCGGAGGAGCGGGGTAAAAACCCCTTTGTACCAGACAAAGGGGTTACGGCGATTAGTGGGTAGCCGTTGCCGGATTGTGCTGACGGTGACGGGTTACAAAGCCCAGCACGAAGCACATGATGAACACCACGGCGTACAGACCGTTAGCGGTATGCAGCGCCGCCAGCGGGCCGCTGTGCGCAACAATCGGGCCGGTGACCACGAAGGTCAGCATGGTGCCGATGGTGCCGCAGGTCAGCACGAAGTTCACCAGCTTTGGCGAGGCCACTTTGGTCTGGAGAGAGCCAAGGGTGATGATTGAGGTATAGATCGCGCTGGAGAAGAAGCCCAGGGTCAAAATGAACCACGGCATATGTTCCGGGGAACCGTTGATGAACAGATACATCAGTACGGTTGCCAGACCCGCCAGGACGGTCAGAATACGTTGCAGGTCGAAGAAGCGCAGGATAAAGCTAAACGCCCACATGCCGAACATGTAAGACATCCAGAAATCGCTCACCAGTTTACCCGCGTCGTTCAGGCTCATGCCCAGACCTTTTGCGTATTCCGGCACCCAGGAGATAAAGCCCAGCTGGCCGAGGATGTAACACAGCGCGGCGATGGAGAGGAACAGCACGCCGATACCCCATTTTTCTTTCGCGACCGCCTCGGACGTAGTCTGCGCTTTTTTGCCGAGCACCGGGAACTCACAGCCGAAGGTCAGAATGAAGATCGCGACATAAACCAGACCAATACAGGCATACACCCAGTACCACTCAATGCTGCGCGCCAGAAGATACGCGGCGACCATCGGGAAAATCATCCCGGCCATGCTGAAGAAGGAGTCGGTGAACAGCAGACGCGCGCCGCGCTGGCGGCCTTCATACATATGGGTGATCAGGAACGTACCGATCGACATGGTGATCCCGCTCACCAGGCCCAGCACGAACATAGCGGCAGAGAAAAGGGCGATGCTGTGGCTCAACATCAGGCCCGCCACGGCGGCGACCATTAGCACGAAGCCGAAGCGTAGCTGGGTTTTCAGCGGTACGATTTCCATCAGCCAGGCATTCAGGAAAATAGAGATCAGGATCCCCGCGTTCAGGAAGGTGAAGGTGTTACTCATGCTGGAAACGGGCAGCTGGAAATACTCTGCGATATTTCCCATCACCATCCCGGTGACGATCACCAACGCGCCGGTCAGGGCGTAAGAGAAGAAGCTGATCCATGTGAGCTTGATGCGATTGCTGTTAGTCATGTCTGGCCTGTTAAAAGTAAGGAAAAACGCAATGACTGCGTTTGAGCGGGCAGATTTTAGTCGCGAAAGTGATCTAATTAAATCTTTTCGGAAACATTTGAGCACAATTGCAGGTTTTAACGTGATGTAGATCACATTACGTTGCGGGGTGAACAATCGTTTGCGCGGTAATAATTGTTTCAAATTGGTAAAATTAGGTAAAAGACTGGTCTGGGTTCATACTGCTCTTTAGAATCAAGCCATTCGCTTTTTATACTGCGCTTTGTTAAGGAATTCTCATGCTCAAATCAACACTGGCGGCTGTCGCAGCTGTGTTTGCTCTTTCTGCCGTTTCCCCTGCTGCGCTGGCAGCCAAAGGAGACCCCCACGTCCTGCTGACTACCTCTGCGGGGAATATTGAGCTGGAGCTGGATAGCCAGAAAGCCCCTGTTTCGGTGAAAAACTTCCTCGACTACGTGAACAGTGGTTTTTATAACAACACCACGTTCCACCGCGTGATCCCGGGCTTTATGATTCAGGGTGGCGGTTTTAACGAGCAGATGCAGCAGAAACAGCCTAACCCGCCCATCAAAAACGAAGCGGATAACGGCCTGCTGAACAAGCGCGGCACCATCTCCATGGCGCGTACGGCGGATAAAGACAGCGCCACCAGCCAGTTCTTCCTCAACGTGGCTGATAACGCCTTCCTGGACCACGGCCAGCGCGACTTTGGCTACGCGGTGTTCGGCAAAGTGGTGAAAGGTATGGACGTGGCGGATAAGATCTCTCAGGTTCAGACGCACGACGTCGGTCCATACCAGAATGTGCCATCTAAGCCAGTGGTCATTCTCTCTGCGAAAGTGCTGCCGTAATCGTTCCCTCACACGGGCATATCTTGCCCGTGTCTTTCCGCCCTCCCGGCGAAAGCGCGTTTTGCTGCTTATACTTGTGGCAAACGGACTATTCAGGGAGGCGTTAAGTGAAAAAACTCACCGACAAGCAAAAATCCCGTCTCTGGGAACAACAACGTAACGTCAATTTTCAGGCCAGTTTCCTCCTTGAAAAAGGCAAGGGCCCCGCTAAACCCGACATCGAGACGCTAGAACTGGGGCCTTCGGCACCGGGTTTACCCCATCTGTGCCTTATTCACCGCCATTTATTCCGCAACGAAATGAAAGGGGCTGGCGAGCTGCGTACCGCCGATATTTCCAAGGGTGATATTCCTTTTTGCCATTTCGAGTACATCGAGAAGGTGGGAAATGAGCTGATGGCGGCGCTGGAAAGTGATAAATATCTGGTTGGCCTTGAGAAAGAGGAATTCACAGACAGAATCAGTCATTACTACTGTGAAATCAACATGCTACATCCGTTCATGAGCGGTAATGGCGTGGCCCAACGGATCTTCTTTGAACAACTGGCAATCCATGCGGGGTACGTGCTGAACTGGCAGGGTATCGATCCGGACGACTGGGCATCCGCCAACCAGAGCGGGGCGATGGGGGATTTGACCGCTCTGAACGCCATCTTTGCCAAAGTGGTGAGCGAAGCGCGGGAATCTGCGTAAAATAGGGCGGCCATTTTTTCAGGAGCCGCCATGATTCTGCTGATTGATAACTACGATTCCTTTACCTGGAACCTTTACCAGTATTTTTGTGAGCTGGGGGCAGAGGTGGTTGTCCGCCGTAACGATGAAATCGCGCTGGCTGACATTGACGCGCTGGCACCCCAGAAGATCGTGATTTCGCCGGGGCCGTGTACCCCGTCGGAGTCCGGTATCTCGCTGGAGGCGATCCGCCACTACGCGGGCAGGGTGCCGATTCTGGGCGTCTGCCTGGGCCATCAGGCCATTGCGCAGGTCTTTGGCGCGACCATTGTCCGTGCCGCGAAAGTCATGCACGGCAAAACCTCACCGGTCACGCACACCGGTACGGGCGTGTTCTCGGGGCTGAACAACCCGTTAACCGTGACGCGCTACCATTCGCTGGTGATTGATCCGCCGACCCTGCCGTCATGCTTTGAGGTTACCGCCTGGAGCGAGACGCAGGAGATCATGGGCATTCGTCACCGGGAGTACGATCTGGAAGGCGTGCAGTTCCACCCGGAAAGCATTCTCAGCGAACAGGGGCACGCGCTGCTGGCCAATTTCCTTAATCGCTGAATATCTGTTGCTTTGCTGTGATTTTTTATGCATATTTTGTGATTATATTTTCACAATAACTGTGACATAAAAATGGATGGTCATGACATGGCAACTGAACAACCAGCAATTACCCGCGCGACATTCGATGAAGTGATCCTGCCGATTTATGCACCGGCTGAGTTTATCCCGGTGAAGGGGAGAGGCAGCCGCGTCTGGGATCAGCAGGGCAACGAGTATGTTGATTTCGCGGGCGGTATTGCGGTGACGGCGCTGGGCCATTGCCATCCTGCGCTGGTGGACGCGCTGAAAACGCAGGGCGAAACCCTGTGGCACACCAGCAACGTGTTCACCAACGAACCGGCGCTGCGTCTGGGGCGTAAGATCATTGATGCCACCTTCGCCGAACGCGTGCTGTTTATGAACTCCGGCACCGAAGCCAACGAAACCGCCTTTAAGCTGGCGCGTTACTACGCAACCACGCGTCATAGCCCGTACAAAACCAAAATCATCGCTTTCCATAACGCCTTCCACGGTCGCTCCTTCTTTACCGTTTCCGTTGGCGGCCAGCCGAAGTATTCCGACGGCTTTGGTCCGAAACCTGCGGATATCATCCACGTGCCGTTTAACGATCTGCATGCCGTGAAAGCGGTAATGGACGACCACACCTGCGCGGTAGTGGTGGAGCCGATTCAGGGCGAAGGCGGCGTCACGGCGGCCACCCCAGAATTTCTGCAAGGGCTGCGCGAACTGTGCGACGAGCACCAGGCGCTGCTGGTGTTTGATGAAGTGCAGTGTGGGATGGGGCGTACCGGGGATCTGTTCGCTTATATGCACTACGGCGTCACGCCGGATATTCTGACCAGCGCGAAAGCGCTCGGCGGCGGTTTCCCGGTCAGCGCGGTACTCACCACCCAGGATATCGCTTCCGCATTCCACGTTGGCTCACACGGCTCCACCTACGGCGGTAATCCGCTGGCGTGCGCCGTGGCGGGTGCGGCGTTCGACATCATTAATACGCCGGATGTTCTGAATGGCGTGAATGCGAAACGCGACCTGTTTGTGAAACATCTCCAGCATATTGACGAGCAGTTTGATGTCTTCAGTGAGATCCGCGGGATGGGGCTGCTGATCGGCGCTGAACTGAAGCCGCAGTACAAAGGCCGCGCACGTGATTTTCTGCACGCTGCCGCACATGAAGGGGTGATGGTGTTGAATGCCGGGCCGGACGTGATGCGTTTTGCACCGTCGCTGGTGGTGGAAGACAAAGACATCGAAGACGGGTTAGCCCGTTTTGCCGCGGCGGTCGCGAAGATCGTCAGCGGCTAATACGCGGTGCGTTTTAACCGGCGCGTTAACCAAATCCCATGATGCGGGCGCTGACGCCATGCCACCGATGAAATGGTGTGCATGGTGTTCAGATGCCCCAGCACGCGCTGTAAATGCTGCTCCAGGGTGCTCATCGGCCCGTGGGTCAGCGTCTCCGGCGCTTCCAGAATGTTCGAATCCCCCGACTCGCCCGGCGCGTCATACTCCAGACGCTGCTGACAGCGCTGCAACGCAATTTCACACGACTGCAAATAGCGCTGCGCCAGATCCGGCGTCAGCATCGTGTGCTCGCGCGCCAGCGTGGTCATGGCGTTAATATGCTCGACGATGAACTGGCTGTGCGTGACCCACAGTTTCATATCCGCCAGGTAGTGCGCGTTAAAGCCCGGCTCCTGCATGGCCTGGTTAAGGGAGTTGAACAGGGCGTTATGCGCCTGGTTGACCTTCATGCGCTCGTAAGCCAGCGGAGAAGGCTGCGGGTCATCGCTCAGGATAAGACGTATGGCCTGCTGGTCGGCTTCCAGCGCATCGTGGGCGTTCTGCCTCAGCAACCCGCTTTGCCACTGCGGCCACAGCCAGACCATGCCGCCAAAGGCGATCAGGCAGCCAATCAGCGTATCGACCAGCCGGGCAATAATAAATTGTTCCCCGTTAAGCGTGAGCAGTTGTAGGGTATATACCGCCGTCACCGTAAAGCCCACCATCGCCCAGCCGTAGTTTTTGCGGATGATCAGGTAACTCACCAGCGTGATCGCCAGCATACCGGCCAGGGTATAGCCCTCCGGCACATGGAAGTGCAGCGTCACGCCCGCGATAATCAGCCCCGCCATCGTCCCGCCCGCCCGATGCAGAATGCGTACCCGCGTGGCGCCATAGCCGTTCTGGGTAACAAACAGCACGGTCATTAAGATCCAGTAGGGTTTCGGCAGGTGCAGGGCCACTCCCATCAGGCTGGCGATGCTCAGCATCACACTGATGCGCGCGGCGTTGCGCAGGGCGGAAGACTTCAGTGAAAGATAGCTTTTGAGGGCGGGCAGCAGCGGCAGCCGTTTTTGCTTATCGGCCATCAGGTCCCGGGCATAAAGCGGGCGCTGGGTGCGCAACACCCGGGCGATGCGGCTGAAATGCCAGGCGGCAAACTGCCCGACCGGGTTATCCGCGTGCTGACGCGCAATCTTTTCCAGCGCGCCGAGCTGTTTGTCCATGTTAAAGCGCGTCGGGTAGCGGTGATAGAGGATATCGTCAGCCAGCACCCGCAGGCGCGCCGCGACGGTCTGCGCGTTCCAGCGGATCACCGCTTCCGCATGGCTGCGCTCCACCAGCTTTTGCACCTCTTCCGGATTATGAAGGCTGACGGAGATATGCTCCTGCAAATCCAGCCCGACTTGGAAGGTACGCAGCAGCCGCTTGTATTCATGATTTTTGTTGGCGGCAAGCATGTGCAACTGCTGATAGCACTGGCTGATGAGATCCACCACTTTTTGCTGACGCGCCAGCAGCGGCGGCAGGGATTTTTCCGGGTCGGTATGTTGAGTGAGCAGGGTGTATTTTGCTTCGCAGTATTCAGCAAGCTGCACGTAGAGCAGGCTCAGGGATTCGCGCAGCGGCTGTTCCCGCCACAGCCAGAACCAGAACCAGTTAAACAGGCCGTACCATAATGTCCCCAGGGCGTAGATCAGTAGCGGCTCCCACACCGGCATATTGCCCGCAAGGCTTAAGGTGAAGATGGCGGCAATCAGCGACGCGGGAAGCAGGCGGGCGTGCAGCGAGCTGATTTCCGCGGTGACGCCGAGCGTCATCGCCAGCACGGTCAGGATCAGCGGCAGCGGGATATCACGAGCCAGCAAAAGCTGTACGGCAAGGCTACAGCCCGCAAACAGGCAGCCGCCGATAATCAGACGTTTAAAAAAGCGTTTATGCGGCGTATCCAGACCGGCAATGTTGCAGCAGGCGGGGACGAGGGAAAACAGCAGGCCTTGCTGAAGATGTCCGAGGATCAGGCCCACGGCCACGGGAAGACACAACACCAGCGTTTGTCGCAGTGCGTAGTTAACTTCCGGGTGATAGATCAGCCTGCGCCACATGGGGAGTAGAGACAAAAACGGCGTGCCACCCTGCGGCGGCACGCCGTTTGACCACAATTAACGGGTTCCGTAAACCACGATAGTTTTACCGTGGGCAGAGATCAGGTTCTGATCTTCCAGCATCTTCAGGATACGGCCCACTGTTTCACGGGAGCAGCCGACGATCTGACCGATTTCCTGGCGGGTAATTTTAATTTGCATGCCGTCAGGGTGGGTCATGGCGTCTGGCTGTTTCGCCAGGTTCAACAGCGTCTGCGCAATACGACCGGTCACGTCCAGGAAGGCGAGGTTACCCACCTTCTCAGAGGTCACTTGCAGACGGCGTGCCATCTGGGAAGAAAGACGCATCAGGATGTCAGGGTTGACCTGAATCAGCTGACGGAATTTCTTGTAAGAAATTTCAGCCACTTCACATGCTGTTTTTGCACGAACCCAGGCGCTACGTTCCTGGCCTTCTTCAAACAGGCCCAGTTCACCGATAAAATCGCCCTGGTTCAGATAAGAAAGGATCATCTCTTTCCCTTCTTCATCTTTGATCAGCACGGCCACCGAGCCTTTAACGATGTAATACAACGTTTCCGCCTTTTCACCCTGGTGAATCAGCGTGCTCTTTGATGGGTACTTATGAATGTGGCAATGAGACAAGAACCATTCGAGAGTCGGGTCTGTTTGCGGTTTGCCAAGCACCATGCGCTGTTATCCTCTGTTATAAGCTGTCACCAGAGTCATAAGATGCATCCGGACTCTGGGGTTGCAATCGAATTCTTACCCATACCTGGGAAGTCGGCTGTCGTAACGTTTCGCAGCCAGTAAAGTTTGATGTCCTCTGCATACATGTGTAACGTCAATGTATTACTGTAGCATCCAGAGTGTTTTAGCATAGCTTTCGCCGCGTGTCTCCTGGTGTCTCGCTTCAGCATGACGCAGGTCGCCTTCCGTTGCGAGAAATGTAACGTACACGTAATCTGTCATAAAAAATGCAACGTTGGAGTGAGTGAATATGCAAGCGCGTGTGAAATGGGTTGAAGGGTTAACGTTCCTGGGCGAGTCTGCTTCCGGGCACCAGGTTTTGATGGATGGCAACTCCGGTGATAAAGCGCCAAGCCCAATGGAAATGGTGCTGATGGCGGCAGGGGGATGCAGTGCGATCGACGTGGTGTCGATCCTGCAAAAAGGCCGTCATGACGTGACCGGTTGTGAAGTGAAGCTGACGTCGGAACGTCGCGAAGAGGCGCCACGCCTGTTTACCCATATCAATCTGCACTTTATCGTCACCGGCAAAGCGCTGAAGGACGCGGCGGTGTCACGCGCGGTAGATCTCTCTGCGGAGAAGTACTGCTCTGTGGCGTTGATGCTGGAAAAAGCGGTAAACATCACCCATTCGTATGAAGTGATCGAGGCGTAATCTTTTGGCGGGTGGCGCTTCGCTGACCCGCCCTACAACTGCACGCCCGTAGGCCCGGTAAGCGCAGCGCCATCCGGCAACAGGCGTCACGCGATCTGCTTTCCTTCCATCAGCCGCTGCACCAGCGGTGTCATAATCAGCTCCATCGCCAGCCCCATTTTTCCGCCCGGCACCACTAACGTATTCATGTGCGAAATAAACGAACCCTGTAGCATCGCCAGCAGCCAGGGGTAATCAATGCCTTCCAGGTTGCGGAAGTGGATCACCACAAAGCTCTCGTCCAGCGACGGGATGCTTTTTGCGGCGAACGGGTTGGAGGTGTCCACGGTGGGGACGCGCTGGAAGTTAATGTGGGTGCGGGAGAACTGTGGCGTCAGGAAGTTGATGTAGTCTTCCATGGAGCGCACAACCGAGTCCATGACCGCCTCGCGCGAATGGCCGCGCTCGCTCATGTCACGCGTCAGCTTCTGGATCCACTCAAGGTTAACGATCGGCACCACCCCCACCAGCAAATCCACATGGCGCGCCACGTCGTGCTGAGGCGTCACCACGCCGCCGTGCAATCCTTCGTAAAACAGCACGTCAGTCGGTTCCGGCAGCGGTTGCCAGGGCGTGAATGTGCCGGGAACCTGGTTCCAGGGCACGGCTTCATCGTAGGTGTGCAGATACTTGCGGGACTGCCCGGTGCCGCTCTGCCCGTATTCGCGGAAGGTTTGCTCCAGCAGGCCGAAGTCATTCGCCTCCGGGCCGAAGTAGCTGATGTGTTTACCCAGATCGCGCGCCTTGCGGATGGCCATATCCATCTCCGGGCGCGTGTAGCGGTGAAAGCTGTCGCCCTCTACCTCTGCCGCCCGTAAGTTAAGCTGGGCGAAGATCTTGCGGAAGGCGAGGCTGGTGGTAGTGGTACCCGCCCCACTCGAACCCGTAACGGCAATAACCGGATGTCTGGCAGACATAGCAACTCCCTGACTGGAAAAGTGTAAAGATCAGCCATGAAACGCGTTGCGGGGCATGATATTGACCGTCTCATGCAGTTCGGACCATACCAGCACCACGTCGCCGCTTTTAAGCTGGCGCTTAACATCGTTGACCTTTTGTTCAAGCGAACGTTCATGTTCACCATAATCGGTGCCTTCGCGCAAGACAAAGCTTTCAATCAGATTATCGAGCGTTTCGGGAGAGAGATCCTGCCAGGGAATAATCATTTTTTACCGTCCAGATAAGCCGTTAACCAGTCGGGAATACGCGTCTCAAGCCACATTTTTGGCCGACGCAGCGTGCCGCCAACAAAGCCGACGTGTCCGCCGAACTGGGTGAGCTGATACTCCACGTTGGCCGGCAGATGTTCGGGCGCGGGGATCGAGTGATGATCCATAAACGGGTCATCTTTGGCGTGGATAATCAGCGTAGGTTTCGTGATTTGATTCAGTAAAGGCATGGCGCTGCACTGACGGTAATAGTCAATCGCATCGGCAAAGCCGTGAATTTTCGAGGTGATCAAATCATCAAACTCGCGCAGGCGCTTCACGCGTTTGAGCTGTTGCAGCGTCACAGGCAGCGTATCGGGATAGGCCTTCAGCTTGCGCGCGGCGTTGGCTTTCAGCAGGTTGAGCAGGTAACGCTGGTAGATCCGCGAAAACCCCTTTTCCATATGATAGCTGCACTGCTCCAGCATAAACGGCGCAGAGACGATCACCGCCGCCTCCAGCGGTACGGCGTCGCTCTCCTTCGCCAGCAGGCAGGCCAGCATATTGCCGCCCAGCGAATACCCCACCGCTGCCGTTGGCACCTCGCCAAAACGGTCTCTCAGCCAGCGCAGGAACCAGGTGCCGTCCTCGGTTTCACCCGAGTGATAAATGCGTTTCTGACGATTAGGTTCGCCGCTGCATCCGCGAAAATGCATCACTACCCCAAGCCAGCCGCGGGCTTTCGCCGCCTCGATGAGACCGTGTGCGTAAGGGCTGTGCAGGCTGCCTTCCAGACCGTGAAAGACCACCAGACGGGGTTTATGTCTGGCCCGATCCGGATCTTCGCTCCAGGCGAGATCCAAAAAGTCACCATCCGGCAAATCCAGGCGTTGCCAGTGTGGGGTGAACTGTACCTTGCGGCGGATCAGGCGCGGCAGCATGGTTTGCAGGTGAGGGTTAGCCACACCGCGCATGGGCACGAACTCTGCGCTCTCTTCGGCTGCAATGTCGAAGTCTGAGGGAATGATTTGGGTCATAAGGGCGATGCTGATTCTTGTCAGAAATTAACTATACCTTCCGAATTGTACCCCGTTTAGCCCGTTTTTCCGAAACATGAACTGATCCCGATCACATTTCTTTACCTTGATTATTACTCTCAGGCTAATGATTCCGCTCTACGCTTAATTGATGCCTTTCTCACCAGCGCGCACACTTTACTCAACGTTAAGCAAATCAGAATGATGTGCTGAATCAGGAGGTTAATAATGTTATCTGGGCAAACACCCACCCGGCAATGGAACACCCGACGCAGCGAGAAAGCGCGTCGTCTGGCGTCCGTACCGGTGCAGGGCAAGGTACTGCCAACCGGCGATCTTGTCGCCATGCTGGAAAAACTGATCGCACCAGGCGACAAAGTCGTTCTGGAAGGCAACAACCAGAAGCAGGCGGATTTCCTTTCCCGCTCACTGGCCGAAGTGAACCCGCAAATCGTGCACGACCTGCATATGATCATGCCGAGCGTGGGCCGCAGCGAACATCTGGATATCTTTGAGAAAGGCATCGCCCGCAAGCTGGACTTCTCTTTCTCGGGCACGCAGAGCCTGCGCATCTCGCAGCTGCTGGAAGATGGCCAGCTCGAAATCGGGGCGATTCACACCTACATCGAACTCTACTCACGTTTATACGTCGACCTTTCGCCAAACGTGGCGCTGATTGCCGGGTTTAAAGCAGACCGCAAAGGCAACCTCTACACCGGGGCAAGTACTGAAGATACCCCGGCGCTGGTGGAAGCCGCCGCATTCCACGACGGCATCGTCATCGCACAGGTGAACGAGCTGGTGGAAGATGAGTGCGACCTGCCGCGTGTGGATATTCCAGGCTCGTGGATCGATTACGTGGTGGTGGCCGACAAGCCGTTCTTTATCGAACCGCTCTTTACCCGCGACCCGCGCCTGATCAAACAGGAACATATCCTGATGGCGATGATGGCGATTAAAGGCATCTACGCGGAACACCAGGTGCAGTCCCTGAACCACGGGATTGGCTTTAACACTGCCGCCATTGAGCTGCTGCTGCCAACCTACGGCGAACAGCTCGGACTCAAAGGCAAAATCTGTAAACACTGGACGCTGAACCCGCATCCAACGCTGATCCCCGCCATTGAGAGCGGCTGGGTGGAGAGCGTTCACTGCTTCGGTGGTGAGCTGGGGATGGAAGAGTACATCCGCGCCCGCCCGGACGTGTTCTTTACCGGCGCCGACGGCTCCATGCGTTCTAACCGCGCCTTCTGCCAGCTGGCAGGTCAGTACGCGGTCGATATGTTTATCGGCTCTACGCTACAGGTTGATGGTTACGCTAACTCCTCAACCGTGACCCGCGGCCGTCTCTCCGGCTTCGGCGGCGCGCCAAACATGGGCCACGATCCGCACGGTCGTCGCCACGCCACACCGGCCTGGCTGAACATGATCACCGAGCCTGACCCAATGCAGCGCGGTAAAAAGCTGGTTGTGCAGATGGTGGAAACCTTCCAGGCGGGCGTGAAGCCAACCTTCGTGGAAAAACTCGACGCCGTTGACGTGGCGAAAGCCTCCGGTATGCCGCTGGCACCGGTCATGATTTACGGCGATGACGTCACCCACGTGCTGACGGAAGAGGGCATTGCTTACCTCTACCGGGCGAAAGATCTGGAAGAGCGTCGCGCCATGGTCGCTGCCGTGGCGGGTATTACTGATATCGGTCTGGGCGTTGACGCCAGACGCGTGGCGGAACTGCGTCAGAGCGGCAAGGTTGTTTATCCGGAAGATATGGGCATTCGCCGTACCGACGCCACCCGCTCTCTGCTGGCTGCGGGCAGCGTGGCTGACCTCGTTGAGTGGTCCGGTGGTCTGTATAACCCACCTGCGAAATTCCGGAGCTGGTAATGAAACTTCTGCCCCAGATTCAGGTTGAAGGCGGTGCCGAATGGCTGGCGCGAACCGCCACGCAGTGTCTGATTGACGAAGCACGTTTAAGCCCGAAGCCCGGTCTGGTGGACAGCCGGGGGAACGGCGCGCACTACGATTTATCGCTTGCGCTGATGGAGCGCTCCGCTCACAGCCTGACCCCCACGTTTCAGGCGCTGGCGCAACAGAGCTGGCAGCGTCCGGCGGATATTGCCCTCCGGCAAACCGTTGGCCGCCTGGGTCGCGAAGGTGAACGGCAGATGATGGCCGCTACCGACGGCGTGAATACGCACCGTGGCGCGATCTGGGCGCTGGGACTGCTGGTCAGTGCGGTGGCGATGCTGGGCGGCGATGCCCGGGCGCAAACCGTCGCGAACACCGCCGCTCAGCTGGCGAAACTGCCGGATGACGC
Source organism: Enterobacter cloacae complex sp. IR5418 (assembly GCF_049238105.1). Classification (NCBI taxonomy): domain Bacteria; kingdom Pseudomonadati; phylum Pseudomonadota; class Gammaproteobacteria; order Enterobacterales; family Enterobacteriaceae; genus Enterobacter; species Enterobacter cloacae complex sp. IR5418. The sequence continues at coordinate 175,004 of NZ_JBMKHS010000006.1, forward strand.
GGCGCCGAAAGTGTTCAGCAAGGGGTTACGCGTTACGCACCGCTACCGTGTGCCGGGCGCGCGTGAAGAGGCTCAGCAGGCGTTTCCGCACATTATGCAGCGCGCGCTGCCGCAGCTTCGCCTCAGCCGTCTCAACGGCAGCAGTGAAACGCAGGCCAGACTCGACGCGCTGATGGCGATCATGACTTCGCTCACCGACACCTGCGTGCTGTCGCGCGCGGGCATGGAGGGGCTGGACGCCATGCAGAACGGCGCCCGGGCGGTACTGAACGCCGGAGGATGCGCAACGCTCGCGGGGCAGCAGGCGCTGGCGCGGTTAGACCGTCAGATGCTGACGCTTAACGCTTCGCCGGGCGGCGCCGCAGACCTGCTTGCCGCCACGCTGTTTCTTGACCGCGTCGAAACGCCCTATTCAAAGCATTAAGAGGATGTTATGGAAAAAATCACATTGACCGTGCCCGCCAGCCGCGAAGTCAGCGGCAGAGCGCTGGCAGGGGTAGTCGGTTCCGGGGATATGGAGGTGCTTTTCACCGCCGTACCGGGCCAGACCTTAACCGTTGATATCACCACCTCCGTCGACAACAGCCGTGGGCGCTGGGAGGCGTTGTTCAACCGCCTGCAAACCGTCAGCAGCCTGCCCGCAGGTAAGCTGACCATCCACGACTTCGGCGCGACGCCGGGCGTGGCACGCATTCGTATCGAACAGGTTTTTGAAGGGGTGAACCATGCGTGATGACAGCAGCTTTATCGAATTAAAAGCGCGCCAGCGTGCGCAGGCGCTGCTCGACGACGGCAGCTACCGCGAACTGCTGGATCCGTTTGAAGGCATTATCTCTCCGTGGCTTGGGCCACAGGGGATTGTTCCTCAGGCCGATGACGGCATGGTGGTCGCGAAAGGGACTATCAACGGCCAGCCTGCGGTGGTGGTGGCGATTGAAGGCACCTTCCAGGGCGGCAGCATGGGCGAAGTGTCCGGTGCCAAAATGGCGGCGGCGCTGGAGCTGGCGGCAGAAGATAACCGCAACGGCATTCCGACGCAGGCGGTGCTGTGCCTCGAAACCGGCGGCGTCCGTTTGCAGGAAGCCAACCTTGGCCTGGCGGCGATTGCCGATATCCACGCCGCGATTGTCGACCTGCGCCGCTATACCCCGGTCGTCGGGATTGTCGCCGGGACCGTGGGCTGCTTCGGCGGGATGTCCATCGCCGCGGCGCTGTGCAGCTATCTGATTGTAACCCGCGAAGCGCGACTCGGCCTCAACGGTCCGCAGGTTATCGAGCAGGAAGCGGGCATTGAAGAGTACGACTCCCGCGACCGTCCGTTTATCTGGAGCATGACCGGCGGCGAAGTGCGCTATGAGAGCGGGCTGGTGGACGCGCTGGTGGGCGACGGCGTGAACGCGGTGAAAGCTGCGATGAACGACGCCATCGCCAAAGGCGTACCGGCGAAACATCGCACCGATAATTACGACGATTACCTGAACCGTCTGACGAATTTCGACACCCGCAAACAGGCCGATGCCGAACAGATTAAAGCGCTTTTTGCCCGGGAGGTGAAATGATGAGTAACGCAATGAGCCGTGGCGAACGCTGGCTGGAAACCCTCGCGCCGAACGCCAAACGTATTGAGGGGTTATGCCCCTCCGTGCAGGCCGCAGACGGCGAGCTGAACGGTGAAACGGTGCGTTTTGTCGCCGTGGTGCCGGACGCCAACAACCACTTCCCGCGCGCGGCGCAAGGGGAAGTGGGGCTGCTGGAAGGCTGGACACTGGCAAAAGTGGTCAGCGAAACCGTCGCCGCTGACGCCGATAAAGCCGTGAAGCGCCCAATTGTGGCGGTGATCGACGTCCCGAGCCAGGCCTATGGCCGCCGCGAAGAGGCGTTTGGTATCCACCAGGCGCTGGCCGGCGCCGCTGCCGCTTACGCCAACGCGCGTCTGGCGGGGCACCCGGTGATTGGTCTTATCGTCGGTAAGGCCATGTCCGGCGCGTTTCTGGCCCACGGTTATCAGGCTAACCGCCTGATTGCCTTCAACGATAAAGGCGTGCTGATCCACGCTATGGGCAAAGAGTCTGCGGCGCGCATTACGCTGCGTACCGTTGAGGCGCTGGAAAAACTGGCGGCAACCATCCCGCCCATGGCGTACGACATCAGCAACTACGCCACCCTGGGGCTGCTTTCCGACCTGCTGGACATCAGCAACCCGGATGCCCCTTCCGAAAGCGATCTGACGCGGGTGAAAACCACCCTGCAACAGGCCATCAGTGACGCTCGTCAGGACACCACCTTGAAAAACCGTCTGGGTGCTGACAACCGCCGCAGCTCGGCGCTCGTACGTGAACGTATGCGAGCCAGCTGGTAAGTAAAAAGAGACCTGCCAGAGGCATTACCCCGTGGGCGCGCCCGTTGCGTCCACGCGGGGATCTGCATCCTGAAAATAATAAACATCGCGCCAGTGCTTAAACTTTTTTACTACAGGTGATTTATGACTTACGTAATTGTTCATGCTCTTGCACCGATTTTCGTCATCATGCTGCTGGGATTCTGGGCCGGTAAGGCAAAGATGGTCGATAACAAAAATGTTTCCCTGCTGAATATCTTCGTCATGGATTTTGCTCTCCCGGCCGCGCTGTTCAGCGCCACCGTGCAAACCCCGTGGACCGGCATTGTGGCGCAGTCGCCGCTGATCCTGGTTCTCACCCTGGCGATGTGGATCACCTATGCGGTCATCTACTTCCTTGCGACAAAAGTGTTTAAAAAATCCCCGCAGGATGCGGCCGTGCTGACCTTGACCGTCGCGCTGCCAAACTATGCGGCGCTTGGCCTGCCGATTCTGGGCAGCGTACTGGGCGAAGGGCCTTCGACCTCACTGTCCGTGGCGGTCTCCATCGCCTGTGGTTCAGTGTTGATGACCCCGTTCTGTCTGCTGATCCTGGAGCGTGAGAAAGCCCGCGCCGAAGGCAACAACTCCGGTTCAACGCTTTCCATGCTGCCGGTGCTGATGTGGCGTTCCATTAAGAAGCCGATCGTGATGGGCCCGCTGCTGGGTGTGATCCTGTCCGCTATCGGCATCAAAATGCCGGAGCTGGTACTGGCGGCGATTAAACCGCTGGGACTGTCTGCGACCGCTGCGGCGCTGTTCCTGACCGGGGTGATCCTCTCCGCGCGTAAACTTCAGATCAACACCATGGTGATCACTTCCACTATCTCCAAGCTGCTGATCCAGCCAGCGATTGCCTGGGGTATCGTTTTAATCTTCGGTCTGCACGGCTCCGTGGCGATCACTGCCATCCTGATGATTGCGCTGTCTGCGGGCTTCTTCGGCGTGGTGTTCGGTAACCGCTTTGGCGTGCAGTCGCCGGATGCTGAAGCCGTGCTGCTGTTAAGCTCCGTACTGTGTATCCTGTCGCTGCCGCTGTTTATCTCGCTGACTTCAGGAATGTAATCATGACTACAACATTACGCCCCCACGACCTCATCTGGCTTACCGCGCACGACGCGCTGGAAGGCATCACCGACTCCTGGGTCGATGCGGCCTGGCATACCGGGCTGCCGGTGGTGGTGCGGCGTGATGTTGATATTGAAGGCCGTATTCCCGTTGGCGTGCGCGGATTGCGCCGCGACCAGCGGGCGGTCGGATGGGTGAAGCCTGAGAACGTGTTGCGCGTGGTATCGCCCGAAGATTTGAGCGTTGCCGCCGATCTGCTGCGTTCACCGTTTGTCACCCAGCCGCCGGTACAGGTGGCGCTTCAGCTTGCTCAGCAGTCGTGGCCGTGGACGTGGGGGATAACCGGTAGTACGGGTTACGCGCTGGCGACCGGCATTCCGGTGATCCACGCCGACAGCGATCTCGATCTGCTGATCCGCGCCCCGCGCGCTGTTTCCCCTGACGCGTTTACTGGCTGGCAGGTTCAGCTCAGCCGCGCGTTGTGCCGGGCGGATACGCAGGTGGATACGCCCGAGGGCGGATTCGCGCTGGCGGAATGGTTACGCGACGGCAAAACGCTGCTAAAAACGCAATGTGGACCCCGTCTGGTGGCGGATCCATGGCACAGGGAGGAGTAATGAAAATACTGTTTACCTTTCCGGGGCAGGGCACACAGCATGAAGGTATGCTGCAAAACCTGCCGGGAACGGAGCTGGAGCAGGCCCGTGCTGTGCTGGGGGCGGAAGTCGATACCCTGGACAGCGAAGGCGCGTTAACCCACACCCGCGCGGTTCAGCTTTCACTGCTGATTGCCGGTGTGGCCTGGGCGCGTGAGCTGGAACGTCGCGGTGTGTCGCCGGATATCGTCAGTGGGCTGTCCATTGGCGCTTATCCTGCGGCGGTTGTCGCCGGTGCGCTGGAGTTTACGGACGCGCTGAAGCTGGTGGCGCTGCGCGGCGATCTGATGGAGCAGGCGTATCCCCACGGCTACGGCCTGACGGCGATAATGGGGTTGACCCTGCCGCAGGTGGAAAACCTGATTCAGGGGACAGGAACCTATATCGCTAACCTGAACGCCGAAACGCAGATCGTGATTGCCGGAGCCGATGACGGCATGGCGCAGGTGGCGGAGCGCGCGCTGGCGAAGGGCGCAAGCAAGGCTAAGCGGCTGGCGGTGAGCGTGCCATCGCACTGTGCGCTGCTGGCGGAACCGGCGAAAAAGCTGGCCGCAGCGTTTGAATCGGTCACGCTTTCACGCCCCCGTTGCGCGTACCTGAGCGGCAGCACCGGGCGTGTGCTCTGGCAGCCGGAGAAAATTGCCGACGACCTGGCGATGAACATGGCGCGTACGGTGCGCTGGCAGGAGGCAGTGATTTCTGCCAATGAACGCGAAGCGCGGCTGGCGATTGAGATGCCGCCGGGAGGCATATTGACCTGCCTGACGCGGCAGGCGGCGTGGGAAGGCGAATCCATTTCGCTGGAGCGCAGCGGGGTGGACGTGGCGGTGCATCTGGCGGGTCGGCTTCGTGCGTAATTTTTTGCCCGGTGGCGGCTGCGCCTTACCGGGCCTACGGGTTCGATTGCTTTGTAGGCCGGGTAAGACGCAACGCGTCGCCACCCGGCAAGACCTCAGGCTCCGTCCTGCAAACTTCTGGCATACATCCGCCCTTCCGCGGCCAATGCCCGCAGGCTCGGATCCTGCTCGCGGTTGCGGGCAAAGACGATCGCAATCAGCTGCTGCATCTGGTACGGCTGTGCCAGCTTCAGAAGTTGCACCGAATTTTCGTATACCTTCTTCATCCTGCCTGGCATCAGCGTAAATCCGACCCCCGCCTGCACCAGGCTCAGCATCGAGAAAATATCGTTTACCCGCGTCACAATCTCCGGCTCGAAACCGGCGATATGAAATGCTTCCTGAAACCCGGCGTAAGTGGCAAACCCTTCCGCGAGGGCGACAAACTTCTGATCTTTATAGTCACGCAGATCGGCGGGGCCGCGGGTATTCAGCGTGGCAGAGGCCGGTGCGGCAAGGAAAATATCGTCATGGAACAGGGGCAGCACTTCGAGGCTGTTACGGTCGATGTCGCTTTCGGAGATAGAGATTAAAATCGCATCCAGCGACCCCTCATCCAGCATATGGAGCAGGGTTTCGTTCGAACCCATCGTCAGATCCATCTCCAGATCCGGACGGCGCAGCTTCATGCCCATTATCAGGCGCGGCACGGTTTCCAGCGTCAGCGAGTAGAGCGTGCCGACGCGCAATCGCCCCTGGCCGATACCGGCGATTTTGCGCGACTCTTCCAGCCCGCGCTCCATCACCTGCATCACCTCCTGACAATACTCCAGCAGCGTCCACGCGGAGGGGAGGGCTATCAGGTTACGCCCTTTGTGAGTAAAGAGCGGACAGCGGACGTTCTCTTCGAGGGTATGCAGCGCGCGGTGTACGCTGACACCGCTCAGGCCGAGCGTTTCGGCGGTACGTGTGATATTGCCCTTCTCCATGAACGTCATGAAGATGCTGAGCTTACGGAATGTAATCTCGCTCGTGGTATCGAAACCCATAACCCTCCCGGCGTGTTAGTCGGCTTGCAGCATCGCTTCCAGCTGTTCCTGCGCATCCAGCCACGCCATTTCGCACGCTTCGAGGCTGGATTTGGTTTTCGCCTGGGTTTGCAGACAGTCCGTCAGTTCGGCTTTGCGGCTCTGATCGTACAGTTCGCTGTCGCCCAGCTTCTCTTCCACGGCGGCAAGCGTGGCGTTGAGCTTTTCCATCTCTTTTTCGATACGGGCAATCTCTTTACGCAGCGGCTGCGTCTGGGTGCGCAGATCCGCTTCACGGCGCTTCTGGTCTTTACGCGCCTGGGCACTGTTGGCGTTGTCCTTCGCTGACTCTTCCGGCTGGTTTTCCTGCTTCTGCACGTCCGTCAGCCACTGCTGGTAGTCTTCCAGATCGCCGTCGAACGGCTCCACTTTGCCGCCGTGCACTAAATAGAGATCGTCCGTGGTGGAGCGGATCAGGTGGCGATCGTGCGAAACGACAACCAGCGCGCCTTCAAACTCAATCAGCGCTTCGGTCAGCGCCTGACGCATGTCGAGATCGAGGTGGTTGGTCGGTTCATCGAGCAGCAGCAGGTTTGGACGCTGCCAGACGATCAGCGCCAGCACCAGACGGGCTTTTTCGCCGCCGGAGAAGCGCTCGGTGTTTTCTGTCACCTTATCGCCCTGGAAGCCGAAGCCGCCGAGATAGTCACGCAGCTTTTGCTCCATTTCCTGCGGCGCCAGGCGCGCCAGATGCTGGATTGGCGATTCATCCGCACGTAAAAATTCCAGCTGATGCTGGGCGAAGTAGCCAAGCTTGATGCCTTTCGCCAGGCCGATTTCGCCGCTGACCGGGTTAAGCTCGCCCGCCAGCAGCTTGATCAGCGTTGATTTACCGGCGCCGTTACGCCCCAGCAGACCAATGCGCGAACCCGGCACCAGGTTGAGCTTGATAGAGTCGAGAATAATGCGATCGCCATAGCCCGCGCTCACTTTTTCCATTTTCAGCAGCGGGTTCGGCAGGCTCTCCGGCTCGCGGAAGCTGAAGTGGAACGGGTTATCCACGTGCGCGGGGGCGATCATCTCCATGCGTTCCAGCATCTTGATGCGGCTCTGGGCCTGCTTGGCTTTTGACGCCTTGGCCTTGAAGCGATCAACAAAGCTTTGCAGGTGCGCCACGCGCTGCTGCTGGCTTTCATACATCGCCTGTTGCTGGGCAAGACGCGTCGCGCGCTGGCGCTCGAAGGAGCTGTAGTTGCCGGTGTACTCGAACATATTTTGCTGTTCGATATGAATGATTTTATCCACCACCGGATCGAGGAAGTCGCGGTCGTGGGAGATGAGAATCAGAGTGCCCTGATAGCTCTTAAGCCACTTCTCCAGCCAAATAACCGCATCAAGATCGAGGTGGTTGGTCGGTTCATCGAGCAGCAAAAGGTCGGAGCGGCAGATCAGCGCCTGCGCCAGGTTAAGGCGCATACGCCAGCCACCGGAGAAGTCGCTGACCGGTCGTTCAAGCTGTTCGTTGCTGAAGCCCAGACCGTGCAGCAGGCTGGAGGCGCGGGAGCGGATGGTCCAGGCATCGATAGCGTCCAGCTTGCCGTGGACCGTGGCGATGGCATGGCCGTCGTTGCGCTCGTTGGCGGTGTTGAGTTCCGCTTCGAGCTTGCGGTATTCGCGATCGCCGTCGATAACATAGTCGAGCGCGGGTTCGCTCAGCGCGGGGGTCTCCTGGTTCACCCAGGCGAGCTGCCAGTTGCCCGGGAAGGTAAAGTTCCCGCCATCCGCGCTTATCTCGTTTTTCAGCAGCGCCAGCAGGGTGGATTTACCGCAGCCGTTTTTGCCGACCAGCCCCACTTTCTGACCCGGGTTGATGGTAGCAGTCGCGTTATCCAGCAGGACGCGCACGCCGCGACGAATTTGTAACGAGGAGAAAACAATCATAGAAGCGCCGTATGTTCCGACTATGTTAATTTGTCATTATGATAATGTAAGGTGTGGGCCATTTTCCCCACCGGGCCGCCATGGTAGCCCAAAACGACAACAATACACAAAAACAGAACCGGGAGGGGAGTGATGTCTCAGACAGCGAAAGTGCTGCTGCTGTATGCCCATCCGGAATCACAGGACTCGGTGGCGAACCGGGTGCTGCTTAAGCCGGCCACACAGCTCAGTAACGTAACGGTGCACGATCTCTACGCGCACTACCCCGATTTCTTTATCGATATTCCTTACGAGCAGGAACTGCTGCGTCAGCACGACGTGATCGTGTTCCAGCATCCGCTTTATACCTACAGCTGTCCGGCGCTGCTGAAAGAGTGGCTGGACCGCGTGCTGAGCCGGGGCTTCTCCAGCGGGGTGGGGGGCAACCAGCTGGCGGGAAAGTACTGGCGGAGTGTCATTACCACCGGTGAGCCGGAAAGTGCCTACCGTCACGACGGGCTGAACCGCTACCCCATGAGCGATATCCTGCGGCCGTTTGAGCTGACGGCGGCGATGTGCCGCATGCACTGGATGAGCCCGATAATTGTCTACTGGGCGCGGCGGCAGGATCCGAAAGCGCTGGCGAGCCATGCCAGAGCCTATGGCGAATGGCTGGCGTCACCGATTCCGGCGGGAGGACGCTAATGGACGGTTCGAATTTACTCCTTGCCGGGGTGCTGTTTTTGTTTGCCGCTGTCGTCGCAGTTCCGCTTGCCGCGCGTCTCGGTATCGGCGCGGTGCTGGGCTATTTGCTGGCCGGGATAGCCATTGGCCCCTGGGGGCTGGGGTTTATCAGCGATGTGGATGAGATCCTCCACTTCTCTGAACTGGGCGTGGTGTTCCTGATGTTCATCATTGGCCTTGAGCTGAATCCCTCCAAACTGTGGCAACTGCGGCAATCTATTTTTGGCGTCGGGGCGGCGCAGGTATTGCTCAGCGCGGCTATTCTCGCGGGTCTGCTGATGTTGACGCAGTTTTCCTGGCAGGCCGCGGTGATCGGCGGGATAGGTCTTGCGATGTCGTCGACGGCGATGGCGCTACAGCTGATGCGTGACAAAGGGATGAACCGCAACGAGGCGGGGCAGCTGGGCTTTTCGGTACTGCTGTTCCAGGATTTAGCGGTGATCCCGGCGCTGGCGCTGGTGCCGCTGCTGGCAGGCTCTGGGGACGATCATTTCGACTGGATGAAGATCTCCATGAAGGTGCTGGCCTTCGCGGGGATGCTGATTGGCGGACGGTTTTTACTGCGTCCGGTGTTCCGCTTTATTGCGGCATCCGGCGTGCGCGAGGTATTCACCGCCGCAACGCTTCTGCTGGTGCTTGGCTCAGCGCTGTTTATGGATGCGCTGGGGCTGTCGATGGCGCTCGGGACGTTTATCGCCGGGGTGCTGCTTGCGGAAAGCGAGTATCGCCACGAGCTGGAAACCGCCATCGATCCGTTTAAGGGGCTGCTGTTAGGGCTATTCTTTATCTCGGTGGGCATGGCGCTTAATCTTGGCGTGCTCTATACCCATCTGCTGTGGGTTATTGCGAGTGTCGCCGTGCTGGTGGCAGTGAAATCGCTGGTGCTGTATCTCCTCGCGAGGATTTACGGGCTGCGCAGCTCGGAAAGAATGCAATTTTCCACTGTGTTAAGCCAGGGCGGAGAGTTTGCGTTTGTGCTGTTTTCCACTGCGTCGTCTCAGAAGCTGTTCAAAGATGACCAGATGGCGCTGCTGCTGGTGACGGTCACGCTGTCGATGATGACCACGCCGCTGCTGATGAAGCTGGTGGACAAACTGCTGTCGCGCCGCCTCAATCCCGCGGACGATGAAGGCGAAGCGCCGTGGGTGGAAGATGATAAACCGCAGGTGATCGTCGTGGGCTTTGGCCGCTTCGGGCAGGTGATTGGTCGCCTGTTGATGGCAAATAAAATGCGCATCACGGTGCTGGAGCGCGATATCAGCGCCGTCAACCTGATGCGCAAATATGGTTATAAGGTCTACTACGGCGATGCGACGCAGCTTGAGCTGTTGCGCTCGGCGGGCGCAGAGGCTGCGGAGTCCATCGTTATCACCTGTAACGATCCGGAAGACACAATGAAGCTGGTGGAGCTGTGCCAGCAGCATTTCCCACATCTGCATATTCTGGCGCGTGCGCGCGGACGTGTTGAAGCTCACGAACTTTTGCAGGCGGGTGTGAAACACTTCTCCCGCGAAACCTTCTCCAGCGCGCTGGAGCTGGGACGCAAGGCGCTGGTTTCGCTGGGCATGCATCCTCACCAGGCGCAACGCGCGCAGATGCATTTCCGTCGGCTGGATATGCGAATGCTGCGCGAGCTGATGCCCGTGCACAGCGACACGGCGCAGATCTCCCGCGTACGGGAAGCGCGTCGCGAACTGGAGGAGATCTTCCAGCGTGAGATGCAACAGGAACGACGCCAGCTCGACGGCTGGGATGAATTTGAATAAAGGGTAACGAAAGATGGCTGTACGTAAACGCTTTATCGCGGGCGCAAAATGCCCTTCCTGCCAGGCGCAAGATACGCTGGCCATGTGGCGTGAGAATAATATCGATATCGTTGAATGTGTTAAGTGCGGTCACCAGATGCGTGAGGCCGACAAAGAAGCCCGCGATCACGTTCGCAAAGAAGAGCAAGTGATCGGCATTTTTCATCCAGACTAGCGATATGCTCTGAGTTTTTTTAAGCTTAAGGGTACACGGGTGCAGATTTCCGCTACAATCTGCGCCAGCAATTTTCCCACGCTCAGGAGATATCATGAAAGTAGCAAAAGACCTGGTGGTCAGCCTGGCCTATCAGGTACGTACAGAAGACGGTGTGTTGGTTGATGAGTCTCCGGTGAGTGCGCCGCTGGACTACCTGCATGGTCACGGTTCCCTGATTTCCGGCCTGGAAACGGCGCTGGAAGGCCATGAAGTTGGCGACAAATTCGACGTTGCTGTAGGCGCGAACGACGCTTACGGTCAGTATGACGACAACCTGGTTCAGCGCGTTCCTAAAGACGTGTTCATGGGCGTAGACGAGTTGCAGGTTGGCATGCGCTTCCTGGCGGAAACTGACCAGGGTCCAGTTCCGGTTGAAATCACTGAAGTTGAAGACGACCACGTTGTGGTTGACGGCAACCACATGCTGGCCGGTCAGAACCTGAAGTTCAACGTAGAAGTTGTTGCGATCCGTGAAGCGACCGAAGAAGAACTGGCTCATGGCCACGTTCACGGTGCGCACGGTCACGACCATGACCACGATCACGGCCACGACGGCTGCTGCGGTGGTCACGGCCACGACCATGGTCATGACCACGGCCACGGTAAAGGTGGTTGCGGTAACGGCGGCTGCGGCTGCCACTGATTCCGTACTGCGGAAAATAAAAAAGCGGGATAATCCCGCTTTTTTTACGCCTCAATAATGAGGTGGTGGCGTCTCTTCTGACTGAGAGGCAATGTTTGACGGCTGCGTGGCCTTCAGCTTTTCCGTCAGCAGGCGCATGTGATCGCGCAGTTTTGCCATTTCAAGCTCATGGGCCGTCACGGTCTGGTTCAGTTCTTCGATGGTGATGTCCTGAAAAGCCAGGCGGCTTTCCAGCTCAGCCAGTCTCGCTTCGATCGTTGTATCCTTCATCCTTCACCTCGTTTATCTCTCATTCGCCATAATGGACCAGCGGCGGCGAAGTTTAGCTGACTTTTTCCTTAAGTACAGTATCCATCTCCCTGACAAGAAACTTATTTAAACAAAAATAGTCTGAAAAGAAGCGACATTCGGGGGAGTCTGTCTGTAGATTTCTTCCACAACGTTTTATAGTACGTCACTCATTTACGTTTAACACTGGGGTGAGAGACCTCGGGTCCTGGAGATATGGATGAAATCACTGTTTAAAGTTACGCTGCTGGCGACCACCATGGCTGTAGCGCTCAATGCGCCGCTGTCTTTCGCTGCTGATACTGCTGCGAAGCCTGCTGCGACTACAGACAGCAAAGCGGCATTCAAAAATGACGACCAGAAATCTGCCTACGCACTTGGCGCGTCTCTGGGTCGTTACATGGAAAACTCTCTGAAAGAACAAGAGAAACTGGGCATCAAACTGGACAAAAACCAGCTGATCGCAGGGGTTCAGGATGCGTTCGCAGACAAGAGCAAACTGTCTGACCAGGAAATCGAGCAGACTCTGCAAGCGTTTGAAGCGCGCGTGAAAGGCGCCGCTCAGACCAAAATGGAAGCAGACGCTAAAGATAACGAAGCGAAAGGCAAAGCCTACCGCGACAAGTTTGCGAAAGAGAAAGGCGTGAAAACGTCTTCTACTGGCCTGATCTATAAAGTTGAGAAAGAAGGTACCGGCGACGCACCTAAAGACAGCGACACCGTTGTGGTGAACTACAAAGGTACGCTGATCGACGGTAAAGAGTTCGATAACTCTTATACCCGTGGTGAGCCTCTCTCCTTCCGTCTGGACGGTGTGATCCCGGGCTGGACCGAAGGCCTGAAGAACATCAAGAAAGGCGGTAAAATCAAGCTGGTCATCCCACCGGATCTGGCTTACGGCAAAACCGGCGTTCCGGGTATCCCGGCTAACTCCACGCTGGTGTTTGATGTAGAACTGCTGGACATCAAACCGGCACCGAAAGCGGATGCGAAAACAGACGCACCGGCTGACGACAAAGCCGCAGCAGCTAAGAAGTAATGCTGAAAAAAACCGCCGCCTTTACAGGCGGCGGTTTTTTTATTGTGGGGCAGATATAATTAACACTGGAAAGCGTTATACACGCTGTATTAATTTAGTTGTCCGTGTAGATAATGAGCCTGCCCTGAAAACCTAACGACAGGCTCCTGAAAAGGAGTGTTTTTTTCATGTCCAGGTCGCTTTTAACCAACGAAACCAGTGAACTTGATTTGCTGGATCAACGTCCATTTGACCAGACCGACTTCGATATTCTGAAATCCTACGAAGCGGTAGTGGACGGGTTAGCGATGCTCATTGGTTCCCACTGCGAAATCGTATTGCATTCCCTGCAAGATCTTAAGTGTTCCGCTATCCGCATTGCGAATGGTGAGCACACTGGCCGTAAAATTGGTTCGCCAATCACCGACCTTGCATTGCGTATGTTGCATGACATGACCGGCGCGGACAGCAGCGTCTCAAAATGCTATTTCACCCGCGCCAAAAGCGGCGTGCTGATGAAATCAGAAACGATCGCGATTCGAAACCGCGAACACCGGGTGATCGGTTTGCTGTGCATCAATATGAACCTTGATGTGCCATTCTCGCAAATCATGAGCACCTTCATTCCGCCAGAAACGCCGGACGTGGGCTCATCGGTAAACTTTGCTTCTTCTGTTGAGGATCTCGTGACCCAGACGCTGGAGTTCACCATTGAAGAGGTGAATGCCGATCGCAACGTATCCAACAACGCCAAGAATCGTCAGATCGTCCTGAACCTCTATGAGAAAGGGATTTTTGATATCAAAGATGCCATCAACCAGGTGGCCGATCGCCTGAATATCTCTAAGCACACGGTTTACCTCTATATTCGCCAGTTCAAAAGCGGCGACTTCCTGGGACAAGACAAGTAATGCGTTTTGCGTTAATGGTGACGGGCCCGGCGTACGGTACTCAGCAGGCCAGCAGCGCGCTACAGTTTGCCCATGCGCTGCTTGATGCCGGTCATGAACTGGCAAGCGTCTTCTTCTATCGCGAAGGCGTGTATAACGCGAACCAGTTTACGTCTCCGGCGAGCGATGAGTTTGACCTTGTGCGCGCCTGGCAAAAATTAAACGAAACGCAGGGCGTTGACCTGCATATCTGCGTTGCGGCGGCACTGCGTCGCGGCGTGACGGATGCGACCGAAGCCGAACGCCTCGGTCTGGCGGGGGCTAACCTGCAACCGGGCTTTTCGCTCAGCGGACTAGGTGCCCTGGCACAGGCGGCATTGACCTGCGACAGAGTGGTGCAATTTTGATGAAGCGCGTAGCGTTTGTTTTTACTTCTGCGCCGCACGGCAGCGCTTCAGGCCGGGAAGGGCTGGATGCATTGCTTGCGACATCGGCTTTAACCGACGATATCGGCGTATTCTTTGTAGGCGACGGCGTATTCCAGCTGCTGGCAGGTCAACAACCGCAGGCCATTCTTGCGCGCGACTACATTGCGACCTTTAAAGTTCTGCCGCTCTATGACATTGAAACCTTCTGTGTGTGCGCCGACTCGCTGGCCGCGCGTGGGTTAAACGAGAAAACACCGTTCGTGCTGGACGTGACGATCCTGACATCTGCTGCGCTGCGCGAACAACTCTCTCACTACGATACCGTTCTGACTTTCTGAGGCTGTTATGCTCCACACCCTGAGCCGTTCACCGTGGCAATGCGATATCGACACGCTACTGAGCATGCTGCGCGAAGGTGATGATCTGCTGCTGATTCAGGATGGCGTGCTCGCGGCGCTTGAAGGCAGCCGTTTTGTTGAAATCCTCAGTAATGCCCCCATAACAGTCTCTGCGCTGAAAGAGGATCTGGATGCGCGGGGTCTTTCTGGTCAAATTTCAGCCAAAATTGACGTGGTTGGCTATACTGATTTCGTCAATCTTACTGTGACGCACGCCAGTCAAATGAACTGGTGATTTGAGATCGCTGTATATTTCTTGACACCTTTTCGACGTAGCCCTAAAATTTCGCGTCCTCATATTGTATGAGGTCGTTTTATTACGTGTTTACGAAGCAAAAGCTAAAACCAGGAGCTATTTAATGGCAACAGTTAACCAGCTGGTACGCAAACCACGTGCACGCAAAGTTGCAAAAAGCAACGTGCCTGCGCTGGAAGCCTGCCCGCAGAAACGTGGCGTATGTACTCGTGTATATACCACCACTCCTAAAAAACCAAACTCCGCACTGCGTAAAGTATGCCGTGTGCGTTTGACTAACGGTTTTGAAGTGACTTCCTACATCGGTGGTGAAGGTCACAACCTTCAGGAGCACTCCGTGATCCTGATCCGTGGCGGTCGTGTTAAAGACCTTCCGGGTGTTCGTTACCACACCGTTCGTGGTGCGCTGGACTGCTCAGGTGTTAAAGACCGTAAGCAGGCTCGCTCCAAGTACGGCGTGAAGCGTCCTAAGGCTTAATGGTTCTCCGTTAAGTAAGGCCAAACTGATTTATCTTAATGTCAAACTAAACTCGTAGAGTTTTGGACAATCCTGAATTAACAACGGAGTAATCCCATGCCACGTCGTCGCGTCATTGGTCAGCGTAAAATTCTTCCAGATCCGAAATTCGGATCAGAACTGCTGGCAAAATTTGTAAATATCCTGATGGTAGATGGTAAAAAATCTACCGCAGAAGCAATCGTATACAGCGCGCTGGAGACCCTGGCTCAGCGTTCTGGTAAAAATGAACTGGAAGCCTTCGAAGTCGCTCTCGACAACGTGCGCCCGACTGTAGAAGTTAAGTCTCGCCGCGTTGGTGGTTCTACTTATCAGGTTCCAGTTGAAGTTCGTCCGGTTCGTCGTAATGCTCTGGCAATGCGTTGGATCGTTGAAGCTGCTCGTAAACGCGGTGATAAATCCATGGCTCTGCGTCTGGCGAACGAACTTTCTGATGCTGCGGAAAACAAAGGTACCGCAGTTAAGAAACGTGAAGACGTTCACCGTATGGCAGAAGCCAACAAGGCGTTCGCACACTACCGTTGGTAATCCCTTCGGAGTCGTAGTCACCAGGCGGGCGCTTCAGAGAAGCCGCCCGCTCTGGGTAACTTAACTGAACGCCTAAAGATATAAACGAGGAATCAAATGGCTCGTACAACACCCATCGCACGCTACCGTAACATCGGTATCAGTGCGCACATCGACGCCGGTAAAACCACTACTACCGAACGTATTCTGTTCTACACCGGTGTAAACCATAAAATCGGTGAAGTTCATGACGGCGCAGCCACCATGGACTGGATGGAACAGGAGCAGGAGCGTGGTATTACTATCACCTCCGCAGCGACTACTGCATTCTGGTCAGGTATGGCTAAGCAGTACGAACCGCATCGCGTAAACATCATCGACACCCCAGGGCACGTTGACTTCACCATCGAAGTAGAACGTTCCATGCGTGTTCTTGACGGCGCGGTAATGGTTTATTGCGCAGTTGGTGGTGTTCAGCCACAGTCTGAAACCGTATGGCGTCAGGCAAACAAATATAAAGTTCCACGCATCGCGTTCGTTAACAAAATGGACCGTATGGGTGCTAACTTCCTGAAAGTTGTTGGCCAGATCAAAACCCGTCTGGGCGCGAACCCTGTTCCGCTTCAGCTGGCAATTGGTGCTGAAGAAGGCTTCACCGGCGTTATCGACCTGGTGAAAATGAAAGCCATCAACTGGAACGAAGCAGATGCGGGCGTTACCTTCGAATACGAAGATATCCCGGCAGAGATGCAGGACCTGGCTGACGAATGGCACCAGAACCTGATCGAATCCGCAGCAGAAGCTTCTGAAGAGCTGATGGAGAAATACCTGGGTGGTGAAGAACTGTCTGAGCAAGAGATCAAATCTGCTCTGCGTCAGCGCGTTCTGAACAACGAAATCATCCTGGTAACCTGTGGTTCTGCGTTCAAGAACAAAGGTGTTCAGGCGATGCTGGATGCGGTAGTTGACTACCTGCCATCCCCGGTTGACGTTCCTGCGATCAACGGCATCCTGGACGACGGTAAAGATACTCCGGCTGAGCGTCACGCAAGTGATGACGAGCCGTTCTCTGCGCTGGCGTTCAAAATTGCTACCGACCCATTCGTGGGTAACCTGACCTTCTTCCGCGTTTACTCTGGTGTGGTTAACTCCGGTGACACCATCCTGAACTCCGTGAAAGCGGCGCGTGAACGTTTTGGCCGTATCGTACAGATGCACGCTAACAAACGTGAAGAGATCAAAGAAGTTCGTGCGGGCGACATCGCTGCTGCTATCGGTCTGAAAGACGTGACCACTGGTGACACCCTGTGTGACCCAGATCACCCGATCATTCTGGAGCGTATGGAATTCCCTGAGCCGGTAATCTCCATCGCAGTTGAACCAAAAACCAAAGCTGACCAGGAAAAAATGGGTCTGGCTCTGGGCCGTCTGGCGAAAGAAGACCCATCATTCCGCGTATGGACTGATGAAGAATCTAACCAGACCATCATCGCTGGTATGGGTGAACTGCACCTGGACATCATCGTTGACCGTATGAAGCGTGAATTCAACGTTGAAGCGAACGTGGGTAAACCTCAGGTTGCTTACCGCGAAGCGATTCGCGCGAAAGTTACCGATGTTGAAGGTAAACACGCTAAGCAGTCTGGTGGTCGCGGTCAGTACGGTCACGTTGTGATCGACATGTACCCACTGGAGCCGGGCTCTAACCCTAAAGGTTACGAGTTCATCAACGACATCAAAGGTGGTGTAATTCCTGGCGAATACATCCCTGCCGTTGATAAAGGCATCCAGGAGCAGCTGAAAGCTGGTCCTCTGGCTGGTTACCCGGTTGTAGACATGGGTGTTCGTCTGCACTTCGGTTCTTACCACGACGTTGACTCCTCTGAACTGGCGTTTAAACTGGCTGCGTCTATTGCCTTTAAAGAAGGCTTTAAGAAAGCAAAACCAGTTCTGCTTGAGCCGATCATGAAGGTTGAAGTAGAAACTCCTGAAGAGAACACCGGTGACGTTATCGGTGACTTGAGCCGTCGTCGCGGTATGCTGCGTGGTCAGGAATCCGAAGTAACTGGCGTTAAGATCCACGCTGAAGTTCCGCTGTCTGAAATGTTCGGATATGCAACTCAGCTGCGTTCTCTGACCAAAGGTCGTGCATCATACACTATGGAATTCCTGAAGTATGATGATGCGCCGAACAACGTTGCTCAGGCCGTTATCGAAGCCCGTGGTAAGTAATCCACAGGATTAAAACCTAAGTCCCGTGCTCTCTCCGAAGGGGAGAGCACTATAGTAAGGAATATAGCCGTGTCTAAAGAAAAATTTGAACGTACAAAACCGCACGTCAACGTTGGTACTATCGGCCACGTTGACCATGGTAAAACTACCCTGACTGCTGCAATCACTACCGTACTGGCTAAAACCTACGGCGGTGCTGCTCGTGCTTTCGACCAGATCGATAACGCACCAGAAGAAAAAGCTCGTGGTATCACCATCAACACCTCTCACGTTGAGTATGACACCCCGACTCGCCACTACGCACACGTAGACTGCCCAGGCCACGCCGACTATGTTAAAAACATGATCACCGGTGCTGCGCAGATGGACGGCGCGATCCTGGTTGTTGCTGCGACTGACGGCCCTATGCCTCAGACCCGTGAGCACATCCTGCTGGGTCGTCAGGTAGGCGTTCCTTTCATCATCGTGTTCCTGAACAAATGCGACATGGTTGATGACGAAGAGCTGCTGGAACTGGTAGAGATGGAAGTTCGTGAACTGCTGTCTCAGTACGATTTCCCAGGCGACGACACCCCAATCGTTCGTGGTTCCGCGCTGAAAGCGCTGGAAGGCGAAGCAGAGTGGGAAGAGAAAATCATCGAACTGGCTGGCTTCCTGGATTCTTACATCCCAGAACCAGAGCGTGCGATTGACAAGCCATTCCTGCTGCCAATCGAAGACGTATTCTCCATCTCCGGTCGTGGTACCGTTGTTACCGGTCGTGTAGAGCGCGGTATCATCAAAGTTGGTGAAGAAGTTGAAATCGTTGGTATCAAAGAGACTGCGAAGTCTACCTGTACTGGCGT